>JBFKII010000137.1:0-9968 GCA_041632295.1 Anaerolineales bacterium
AATAGGTCACATTCGCCCCCGCTGCCTCCAGGATGCGGATGCCGCTGCGCATTTCCTCCACGGGCACGGTCTCGTCCTGGCTGCCGTGAGCTGCAAAAATTGGGATGCCTGCCAGGGCTTTCGGTGGATATTTCGCTTCGATACCACCTGGGACGAACCCGGCCAATCCGGCCACGCTGCGGATATCCGAAGGCCTGGCGAAAGTCCGGGCATAGCATAGCGCCGCACCCTGGCTGAATCCCATCAGGTGGACCGAATCCCAATCGGCCTCAATTCGTTCGGGCAGCGAAATCTGCAGTTCAAACAGGGCCCGCACCGAGTCATCGAACTCCCAGGCATGAGAAAGCGCTTCCGTTTTGCGATCCACCCAGCTGTATCCACGCTCTGGGGCGGTCAGCGGCGCGCGCGGGGCCACTAGAAGAAAGTTTCCCGGCGCCCGATGGGCGAAAATCCACATCACGTCCTCGTCCCCCTTCCAGCCGTGCAGCATGAACAGGACCGGGTGCGGCCCGGCCCCCTCCGGCCGGCTGACCCGCAGGACCCAATTGCCGAGTTCGACAACCTGGCTCGTTCTCACTCTGGTTTCTCCGCCTCCGATTCCTGCCGGCGGACCAGCCATTCCAGGGCCCAAAGCGCTGCGCCGATCAGGACTACCGGAGAAAACCCTGCCAGCATGCAGACCAGTCCCGTGGCCATCGCCCCAGGCCCGTAGAAGATGTAAACCAGCCCCAACCCGACTACGAAAGTGAGGGCGAGCCCCCCGGCAACCAGCCGGACCTTGGTCTGGCGGGCGTAGGCTCTCAGATCACGCATAATGTTCCGCGGATTTAGCCCAGGCCCGGAGTTGCGCCAGACCCTGGCCGGCAGCCAATTCTCCCTGGTGAACAAGCTGGTCGATTTCGACTCGGTCGAACAGACCCAAATGGCCGACTTCGGGACGGATGATCACCTGCGGCCCCTGCTTCTCGAGTAATTCCTCCGCCAGGAGGCGGTTGGTCAGGTCGCAGGCCTGGACATAAACTCCCAGGGCGCGTGTGAAACGCAGCCTGGCGAGCAGCCGGAGCCAGGGAACGGTCCGGACCAGCTGGGGAAAGGGATGTTCGTCCCAACGGTCCTGCGAGGGGTTCAGGATAACCGCTGCAACCGGCGCACCGGGTGCCAGTGCTCGTGCCAAAGAGACCGGCACCGGGGCCAGCACGCCCCCGTCGATCAGTTTTTGGCTTCCCCGGTATTGGGGAGGGAATAGCCCGGGAATGGCAATGGCGGCAAGCAGGGCTTCGGACAGCGGTCCGGAGTGCAGGTTTCGGATTCGGTTTGCGGACAGGTCCACGACCGGAAAGGAAAGCGGTATTTTCAGATCCTGGAAATGAATTCCATCAAAATGCTTGTCGAAAAACTCCCGCACCCTTCGGAGACCGAACAGCGATTCCCGTTCCTGAGGGCCGGGCCTGATCAGCCGGGAGATTTTGAGGCCGCTGAGCAAATCCCGGATCGCATGGATAGGGTACCCCAGGCTGTACAGTGCTGCGATGATCGCTGCAGCACTTGTCGCAGCCATGCCGCGAATCGGAACGCCCTCGGATTCGAGTTTCTTGAGCACCCCAAGGTGTGCGAAACACTTCACCCCGCCACCCCCTAGCGCCAGGGTCAGGCCCGATTTATCCAACATCTTCAACCGGTGTGCCGTCGCATGCGCCCCCGGGCAGCCCTCTCAATCCGAATAGGCTTCCACAACCAGCCGGCAAATATCAGATTCGGTGATGATCCCCACCAGCATATCGTCCGCATCGACCACGGGCAGCCCCCCAATTTTGTGCTCGAGCATCAGTTTGGCCGCTTCCCCGATAGTTTCGTCCTCTTGAATAGTCATCGGGTCCGGGGTCATGATACTGTCAACCGTCAGCAAGGCGATCAGATAGTTCATCTCATAGACCCCCAGCGAACTGGCGTCCGAGGGCTGTGCCTCCCGGATATCCCCGAATGTGACGATACCGACCAGGGTTTCGCCGTCCATCACCGGCAGCCGGCGGACTTTTTTTGATTTCATCAAGCTGTGCGCCTGAGGCAGGGTTTGCTGCGGGTGTATCGACACTGGGTCCCTGGTCATCCAATCCCGAACCAGATGCTTGTCCATGGAGCCGACCTCTTGATTTGCTTTCCTTATTCCTTATTCGTTGGGGAGGTGATCTTTGATGTCGTTCTTCACCGCAAAAGCCGCCGCTTCGGCCCGGGTGGACAGATCGAGTTTGGAGAGGATCGAACTGACGTAGTTCCGGACCGTCTTCTCGCTCAAGAACACATCGTTGGCGATTTCTTTGTTGGTCTTTCCCTCGGACAGTAGGGCTAAAACCCGAATTTCCTGGTTCGTCAGCGAGGCGAAGACCTGGTTTTTTGCCAGCCGCGACGCCTCCCGAACCCGGTCGAAAACCTTTTTCGTGACAGCAGGGTCCAGCAGCGATTCGCCTTTTCCGATGGTTTCCAGGGCTCGGATCAGCTCCCCACTGCCAATTTGCTTGAGCACATACCCTGATGCGCCGGCCGTGATGGCTTCGAACAGGATCTCGTCCTCCGCATAGGAAGTCAAAATGATGACCTTGGTGTCGGGGTACCGGTCGGTGATTTCCCGAGTGGCATCGATTCCGCTCCGCCCCGGCAACCGCACATCCATCACGACCACATCCGGTCGCAGTTCTTCGGTTTTTTCCAGCGCCGTTTGGGCGCTGTCCGCCTCGGCAACCACCTGGAACTGCGGGTAGCGCGACAAAAGCGATTTCAGGCCCAGCCGGACGACCTCATGGTCGTCAACCAGAATTATTTTGAGCATGGTTTCATAGTCCCGGGGTGGTAATATTGATGACCGGAAGGATTATAGCATAGGAAGGTTTTTCACTGCCATGATGACCACTCGAAACCTGAAGTGGATAGCCATCATCGTGCCCAGTTTATTTCTTGGCGCGGTGATATTTCTAAGGGATATTTTCGGCGGGCTTGAACAGCCGCTTTTCCTGGAGCTGGGCCTGTTTGCCATCGTCATTTTGGGGGTGAGTGGGTTTGCGAACTGGGTGTTCGGCATTGTGGACCGGCGCGAGCAGGAAATTCAGGTCCGCACCCGCCAACTGCAGGCCCTGCGGGAGGCCGCCCTGGCGCTGACCACGGAACTCGAGCTGGATGCCGTGCTGCAAAAGGTCGTAGACCTGGCGTGTGAACTGACGGCCGCCCGTTACGGGGCCCTGGGTGTGGTCGATGCTCGCGGGACGGCCATTCAAAAATTCATCACCTATGGCATAGATCGGAATATGCATGAAGAAATTGGAATGCCTCCGAAGGGTCATGGGGTCCTGGGTCTGCTCATCCGGGAGGGAAAATCGATCCGCCTTGGAGAAATCGCTTCCCACGTGGAATCGGTCGGTTATCCACCCGCTCACCCGCTAATGAAAACATTTTTAGGGGTTCCGATCCGTTGGAAGGGCAGAAGCATCGGCAATCTCTACCTTGCCGATAAGCGCGGGGACCCGAATGCGGGCGACCAGCCGGCTGAATTCAACGCTCATGACCAGGACCTTCTCGAAATGTTCGCCACGCAGGCCGCGATCGCCATCGAAAATGCCAAGCTTTACCGCCAGACCCAGCTGTTGGCGATCCTCGAGGAGCGCGAGCGGTTTCGCATGGACCTGCATGACGGCATAATCCAATCGATATACGGCATCGGACTGACCCTCGAAAATGTACAGCACGGAATGGAAGCCGAGCCAAAGGTGGCAACGGGCCAAATCGACACGGCCATCAAGGGCCTGAACGAAGTCATTCGGGATATCCGCAACTACATTCTGGACCTGAAACCTGAACGGTTCCAGGGTCGCGATTTGAATTCCGGGTTTCAGGAACTGGCCCGAGACCTGCGTGCAAACTCGCTGATCGAGGTGGAGGTTGAGACCGACAAGTTGAAGGCCCGGCAAATATCTCCCGAAAAAGCCCTGGAAATCCTATATATCGTCCGCGAGGCGTTCGCCAACATCCGAAAACACTCCCAGGCAACCGAAGTCAATGTCCAGATGTTCCACCAGGATGGCGAGTGGTGTCTGGTGATCGCCGATGATGGTGTTGGAATCGACCCGCAAATGATCGACAATTCCCCAGGCCAGGGGCTTGGAAACATGCGGGAGCGTGCCAGGAGCCTGGGAGGGATGTTCGAAATCCGGCCCAGGAACCGCCGTCCCGGTACCGAGATCCAGGTCCGTTTCCCAACCTGACCAAACCGGGACAACGTGACAAATATCATTATTTTTTTAGGACAAGTGTCACTACTTTTTTCGCTCCCCCCATACGATAATTTGGGTGCCAATAGATAAAGTCATCTGCCTCAGGCAACATGACTTGTCATAGCTCCCTCCCGAATGTCCTTCCCTGGTTTCAGCCAATAGCCAGGGAAGGATACTTTAAGGCTGGGTTAGAATCCGGTCTATGCAGGACACAACCATCGTGCTCCAGGCGGGAGGCCGGTCTTCTCGCATGGGCAGGGACAAGGCGCTGGTCCCCTTCCAGGGGCAAACGCTGATCGAATATATTCTTGAGCAATTGAGAGCAATCGAAGCCCCGGTGATCGTGATCACCAATCGGCCGGAGGATTACACTTTTCTCCGTCTGCCGCTGTTTGGCGACTTGGTCCAGGATTGGGGCGCCCTGGGCGGATTGCACGCCGCATTGAGCCATGCCAGGACTGAGTTTGCCCTGGTGCTGGCCTGTGACATGCCATTTATCAACCTGGATTATCTGGCATACACCCACCGGTTGGCAGCCGGTTTTGACGCTGTGGTTCCCGTCCTGGGTGAGCAGCAGTTCGCCGAGCCTTTTCGGGCTATTTACCGCCGGAGCTGCCTGGGTGCAGTCGAGCGAGCTATCGCTGCCGGCAGCCGGCGCATGATCAGTTTCCTGGATGAAGTGCGGGTGCGGTTCGTGACCTCTGAAGAAGTCCGGCAGTTTGACCCCGAACTGGTCTCTTTTTTTAACGTCAATACCCCCGAGGATCTGGCGTCCGCCGCACGGATCGCAGCCGGCCGGGGAGATTCCAACACTTCGAAAGGACCTGATCAAAAAACGCCCTGAACAGGGCGTTTTCCAGCGTCGTTTAAATCGAAGATGCCGCTCAGGCTTTCGGGATCACGATCCACAGGATCAGGTACGGGACCAGGCCCGGCGCGCCGCCCGGGATAAAGAGGATGAAGAAAAGCAGGCGGAACCAGAAAGGCGATATCCCGAAAAACTCGCCCAGGCCGCCGCAGACACCAGCCAGAATCCGGTCGTGGCGGGATCGCCGCAGCGCGTTTCGATTTTGTTTGACCATGGTTGTTTCCTCCATTTGATTTTGGACTTCAATCTTTAATACGCAAAATCGCCGGCCGGGTTTTTCGCCGGGGCGGAATTCCCAAAAAAAGGCCGGGATTTCCTGGCCTTTTCAGATGGCAGTTTTTAAACCATTCGTTTCGGTCAATCCCCGAACTGGATGCCCTGTGCCAGTGGCAGGTCGCGGGAGTAATTGATCGTATTCGTCTGCCGGCGCATATATGCTTTCCAGGCGTCGGAACCCGATTCCCGGCCCCCGCCGGTTTCTTTTTCTCCCCCAAATGCACCGCCGATCTCCGCCCCCGAGGTGCCGATATTGACATTGGCGATGCCGCAATCCGAGCCGTTGACGGACAGAAATGCCTCGCTGACACGTACGCTGTCTGTGAATATGGCGCTGGAAAGGCCCTGCGGAACGCCGTTGTGCATGCCGATGGCCTGGTCGAATTCTTCATATTCCATCAGATACAGGATCGGAGCGAAGGTCTCCTCGCATACGAGCGGGGTTTGTTCGGGCATCTTGATGATGGTGGGTTGGACGAACATAGGTCCTTTTTCCGGAATGGTTTCCCCACCGTACAGCACCTGCCCCCCCTGCTGGCGGGCGGTCTCGATGGCCTGCTGGTACGACTTAACTGCCTGCTCGTTGACCAGTGGGCCCATCAAGGTGGACTCGTCCAGGGCGTCCCCGATCGGCACCTGCCGGTAAGCCCGGACCAGACGTTCGGTCAGTGATTCGGCCACTTGGGTGTGCATGATGATCCGCCGGGTGGATGTACAACGCTGGCCGGCGGTGCCCACCGCGCCGAACAGGATCCCCCTGGAGGCCAGGTCCAGGTCGGCGTCTTCATGCACGATGATGGCGTTGTTTCCGCCCAACTCCAGCAAGGAGCGTCCCAGCCGGCCGGCCACCGCCTGCGCCACCCGGCGCCCGGTGCGGATCGAGCCGGTAAAGCTGACCAGGGGCAGGCGTGCATCGTTGGTGAGCAGGGCGCCTACGCCTGGGCCATCCCCGATGACAAGATTGAAGACCCCCGAAATACCGTGGTCCGCCATCACCCGGTTGCAGATATGTTGGACAGCCACCGAGGTGAGTGGGGTCAGCTCCGAGGGTTTCCAGACCATCGTATCCCCGCAGACCGCTGCGATAGTGCTGTTCCAGGACCAGACCGCGACCGGGAAATTGAAAGCGGTGATAATGCCGATTGGGCCTAGCGGGTGCCACTGCTCATACATCCGGTGGCCGGGACGTTCGGAATGCATGGTCAGCCCGTACAGCTGGCGCGAAAGCCCGACGGCGAAGTCGCAGATATCGATCATCTCCTGCACTTCCCCATGCCCTTCAACGCGAATTTTTCCCATTTCCAGGCTGATCATATCGCCCAGCGGTTCTTTAAACTCCCGCACCGCTTCTCCCAGATCGCGGACGACCTGGCCGCGTTTGGGTGCCGGGGTGTTCCGCCAGGTTTGGAACGCCCGATTGGCCGCATTGACCACGGCTTCATAGCTTTGGGGGGTCGCCTGGGAAACCTTGCCCAGCAATTCCCCGGTGGAGGGATTGTAAGATTCGAGGATCGCGCCTTTGGGATCATCGATCCAGCCATCGGCCCCGGTGCAGGCGCCGGGGTTGACCGGTTTGACACTCAATTTTTCCAGGATCGCTTTGGGATTCATCACCTCTCCTGTGTTTCGTATTGCGGCCAGACCCGTCCTGTACTTCTGAACCGGACCGGTGAACGGCTGCTGGGATCTGAACGGAACCTGCGGCTTCAGGATATCCTGGGCCGTTCCGAATTTTGAAATCCGATTGGCAGAGTGAAACGGAAAATGCTGCCCTCATCCGGAGAACTGTGCACCGTGATGTCCCCGCCGTGGGCCCTGGCGATTTCCCGGGAGATGGACAGCCCAACCCCCAGCCCTTTGAAACGCGGCTGCAGCACATTGGACGGCTGGTAAAAGCGTTCAAATATTTTTTCCCGCGCATCTGCCGGGATCTCCGGCCCCTGATCGCGAAAATCGATCTGCAGCATCCCGCCATCGACTTCATCCGCGGAAACCATGATCTGACCACCTTCCGGCGAGGAGCGAATGGTATTCGAGAATAGATGGTGCAAAGCCTGCCGGAACAGCAGCTGATCGACGTTGATGGATAGGTGCTCCGGACAACTGAACCGGGCCTGAAGCTGGCGCTTTGTCAGATCGACCTGCATCGAAGTAAACAATTGCTGAAACTGTGGATGGACAAGGATCGGACGCCGGAAAATTTCGAGCCCCTGGTCGATGCGCACCAGCATGAGCAAGTCATCGATCAGCCAGCGCAAGTTCACGGCGTTGCTGCGGGCTTCTTCTATAAACTCCCTTTGCTTTTTGGGGTCGTTGGAGAAAGCTTCCCGCAAGGATAAATCGAGCGCGTTGAGGATCAAGGCTACCGGGGTCCGCAGCTCGTGGCTGATCGCACCCGTGATGCTGTTTTTCAGCCCTTCCACTTCCGTCATCACGGCAGTCTCTTCCCACCGGCGGCGGCGGAGCAGCGCTTCCACTCGGGCCGAAAGGGTGTTCAGACGGAAAGGTTTGGTCAGGTATTCATCCGCACCGAGTTTAAGCCCGCGGATCACGTCTTTGTCTTCACTTTTGGCGGTCAGCATCAGGATAGGGACGTTGGAGGTTTCCCGGATGCGTTCGCAAAACTCCCAGCCGTCCATCTCGGGCATCATGATATCGAGGATGACGATATCGGGGGATATTTCTATCGATTTTCGCAGGCCCTCAAAGCCGTCTTCCGCCATGAAAACAGAATATCCCTCCTGGGTCAGCTTCAGTTCGATCAGGCGGAGCAGATCGACATTGTCATCCACGACAAGGACTTTCGTCATATTGCGGGCCTCCAGGTGTCCGGTATGCGCGCAGACATTCTAACCCATTTTTTCGCGGCTGATTACCAGCATGTTGATCGCTTCACGGGCTGCGGGCAGGGTCTGGAGCATTTTCCAATTTCCTTCAAATGAACTGACCTGCTCATGGGAGAGGATGGTGGCAAATGGGTCGCCGTCAGGCTCTTTGCCGGCGATGGTCGATTGTTTCCAAAAGCTGGAGAGCTGCCCGGAGAATTTCGGATAGGCCTTCAAAAGTTGGCGGCGCAGATTCCTCCATTCTTTCTGGGCCCCTACGGGCTCGACTTCCCGCCTGTAGGTGCGGATCACCAGGTCCTCCGCCCGGTCCCAGCGGCTGGCGAAAGTGCGCAACGACCGGTCGCGCAGGTTTCTGCGAAGGAAAGCGGAAAATGGGTTCATGATCAGCTTTTTTTAGGCCCGTCATCCAATATATCGCTCTGGTCTGGGACAGACGCGCGGGTTCACCCGTTTCCGTTCTGCATCCGGCCCTGGCCAAGCGTGACCTCCACGTACTTGCAATGTCCTTCGAATCCGAGCTTGCGATAGCAGTTGATTGCGGGCAGATTGTCCGCTTTTACGTTCAAACCGATGTGAGATACTTTTTGCAATAGCGATTGGACCGTGGCGGCAGTCACCCGAGTGGCGAAACCGCGGCCGCGGAATTCCGGGTGGGTGACGACGTTGCCAATGGCCGCGACGCCGTATATTTCGGAATATACATGAACCCCGGCCGCACTGCAGATCCGCCCTTTTTCCCGCAGGCAGAAATACGTCCCGGTGCGGATCATGCGCGGGTCAAAGGCATTTCCTGGATAAGCGGTCCGGTACAGGCGCTCGAGTTCCGCCAGGTCGTGCTCGCCTGCCGGCGAAACACCCGTTGTGGCGACCGACTGCACTTTGCGGGGGCTGCGCAGGGCCATTTTCAGGTGGTCCCCATGGGAGACGATTGAAAAACTGTGTTGCAGACAATCCACCAGACCGGGGCTGATGTGTGCATACAAAGGGGCCTGCAGGACCTCCCGGCTTTTTTTCAGCAGAATGCGGCTGGCCGGAAGGGCCGCTTCCGTGGAAAGCCCGAGCAGGATTGGCGGAGAAAAAGCCCGGTAACGCATCCACAAGGCCTGCAATCCGCCCGAATCGACCAAACCATACCAATCGGTATGGGGCCAGAAAAAATCGTCCAGGTCCCCCAGTGCGTACAGGTGCAGAAAAACATCCTGGCGCAGAAATCTCTCGATCGGCCCTTTATGGTGCAGGCGCACGAAGGTCGCTCCCATCTGGGCATCAAAACCCCGGTCGGCATTCACAGTTTGGCGGAATGGCGCCGGAAAACATAAATCCTGCTTCAGGGTGAAACCGGTGTCGCCACCAGTAAAGCGAACAGGAGCCCGAACCCGAGCATGCAGATGGCGATAAAAACGGCCAGGCTCAGAACCATTCTGCGGGCGCTGGCCGGGGAAACCTGGCGGATGGGTGGCCTGGGGGGCCGATCCATGGGACGGGCGATCTGGGCAGACTCCGCCGGCCGGGGTTCGGAACGCCTGCGGTCCTGCCTGATCTCCGCCAGGGTCAGTGCTCCGCTGGCCGTTTGCTGTAATCCTCTCAAAAACTCGTTGCAAGTGCGGTAGCGCTGCTCGGGTTTTTTCGAGAGCGCCTGGTTCAGCACGGCTTCGGTCTCCGGGCTGATCTGCGGGTTGATCGTCCGCAGGCGCGGGGGCTTTTCACTGACGTGTTTGA
>JBFKII010000138.1:0-9968 GCA_041632295.1 Anaerolineales bacterium
GTTGGTCCGTCGCCTCCTGAGTTTCGTGCGCAGCTGCTCTGCATTGGGGGCCGCGGCCTTGTTTGTCCTGCCCCTCTACTTCGCCCTGGTCGCCTCCTTTGGGGAGTCGGGCACGCCCCCCAGCGGGACGGTTCAGTGGTGGCCTGCCGAATTTCATTGGGAAAACTACGCCCGAATATTCCAGGTGGTCCCTCTTTGGAAATACACCCTCAACTCCCTGATCGTTGTGGCCTGGGCGGTGCCGCTGACCGTCCTGACCTCCTCCCTGGCCGGCTTTGCGATCTCAGAACTTCGCCCGCCAAACTCCGGCCGGCTGGTTGTGGTGAGCGTCGTATTGATGTTGATCCCGGGCGCGGCGGTCTGGCTGTTCCGCTTTCAACTGCTGGTCTGGTTTGGCCTGCTGGACACGCTCTGGGCGCTGATCCTCCCGGCGGTGGCGGCCAGCAGCCCGCTGTTTGTCCTGCTTTTTTATTGGAATTTCCGCCGCATTCCAGAGGAAACTTTCGACGCCGCCCGCATGGACGGCGCGAGCCCGCTGGTTGTCTGGAGGCGGATCGCCCTGCCACTGACACGGCCCACGTTCGTCGCGGTGGTCATCCTGGCCTTTGTTTTCTACTGGAGCGACTTTATCAGCCCGGTGTTGTATATTTACAACCCATCCGGATACACACTCCCGATCGGGCTCCAACTTCTCAACCAGCTGGGTTCCACCAACTGGCCAATTTTGATGGCTGGAGCGGTGTACATGACGCTCCCTGTGCTGGTGCTGTTCATCCTGCTCCAGCGCCTGTTCCTGAGCGACCGGTCCCTGGCCGAGCTGTTCGACCGCAACTGACAGCACCCGCCCTTTTCCCCAAAACTAAATTGCAGAGTCCTATGCACCACCTGGTATATAATGAAACCGCTGGCGGGCGGTCACTCGGCCCGCCAGGTCGCCGTAAAGCAACGTATTTATTCGGGTTATCGACCTGAGCGAGGAGACCCACATGAAGAACCGCAGCCTTATCATTTCCATCGCCATTTTGATAGTTCTTATCGGTATCGGGACCTTCGGCGCGGGAAATCGCCCGGTTTCGGCCGACCCCTCCGCCGGGGAAGGCCTGGTATTCAAGGTCAGTGAGCCTTCGGTACCCAGCATCAGCCCCCCGGTGCGCGAACTGCCGATTGGTATGCCGCCGGTGTTGTACCGGGAGATCAACCCTTTGCGCAACCCATCCCAGTTCCAGGACGGATTGGGCCTCAAGGGGTCGATGACCCAGATCCACGATCCGTTGGCGGATCGAAACCAGATCGAGACCGGGGAAACGCCCGGCCTGCTGTTTGATTTTGAGGGGCTGGGCACAGACGGCTTTGCGCCCCCCGACACGATCGGGGAGGTTGGTCCGAACCACTATGTCCAGATGGTCAATGTGTCTTTTGCGGTTTTCGACAAATCCGGCACCATGCTCAGCGGGCCTCATCCGTACAATTCACTTTTTACCGGCCATGGCGGGGTATGCGAGACCAACAACGACGGGGACCCGATCGTGATTTACGACGAGCTGGCCGACCGCTGGGCGCTGATCCAGTTTGCGGATATTTTCGGCAGCATGACCATGTGCATCGCCGTGTCGACCACCCCGGATCCCACGGGCACCTATTTCACCTATGATTTCAGCATGCCTGATATCCCGGATTACATGAAATTCGGGGTCTGGCCGGATGGCTATTACATGGGCACCAACTCGGGTTCGCCGAACGCGTACTATGCCCATGTTTTCGACCGCGACCAGATGCTGGCTGGCTTGCCCGCCACCGCGCAGTCCTTCGGTGGATACGCCAACTTCCTGATGCCCTCCGACCTGGACGGCGACACGCCGCCGCCGGCCGGCGCGCCGAATTATTTCTATACCTTCTTGAAACAGGGCTACGCCAACCACCCGCCCGGCGTGGACCGCATCGAGGTCTTTGAATTCGACGTCGATTGGGACACCCCCGCCAATTCCACATTTACGCTAGCCGACACCATTCCCATCGCGGCCTTCAATTACACGGTGTGCGGTTTCTTCGTCCAGAACTGCGTCCCCCAGCCGGGGACCGCCCAGCGACTGGACACGCTTTCGTATTGGCCGATGTGGCGCTTCCAGTACCGCAATTTCGGCGTCCGGGAGACCCTGGTGGGCAATTTCACTGTCGACCTGGACGGGACCGACAAGGCCGCCATACGCTGGTTCGAACTTCGGAATTCGCCCAGCGGCTGGGAGCTGTACCAGGAAGGGACCTTTGCTCCAGACAGCCATCACCGCTGGATGGGCAGCATCGCCATGGACGGCTCTGGGAACATCGCCATGGGCTACTCCGTGGGCAGTAACACCCTGGCACCCGCCATCCGCTACGCCACCCGCCTGGACCAGGACCCGCTGGGTACCTTCCAGACGGAGGCCAGCCTGATTGAAGGCGGCGGGGTTCAAACCTCGATCGTGCGTTGGGGCGATTACAGCGCCATAACCGTGGACCCGGCGGATGACTGCACCTTTTGGTTCACCTCCGAGTATCACGACGCGAATGACGGCGGTTTCAACTGGAACACCCGCGTCGGGGTGTTCAAGGAGCCGACCTGCACCGGAACCCTGGGTCCAGATTTCGTCATGAGTGCCACCCCGGCCGAACAGGACGTCTGTGCTCCTGCCGATGCCATCTACACCATCGGGGTCGGCGGAGTCCTGGGATTCGGGGCGCCGGTTTCAATGGCTGCGCAGGGGCACCCCGCCGGGACCAGCGCCGTCTTCGACACCAACCCGGTCACCCCCGGGGGCAGCAGCAACCTGACGATCGGCAGCACCGGCAGCGGAACCCCTGGGAGCTACTCGATCGATGTGATCGGCACGACGGTCAGCAAGACACACACTTCAACTGTCGGGCTCAACTTATTCAGCGCCGCCCCGATCAGCCCGACACTGGTTGCGCCGGCCAACGGCGCGGTCGATCAGAGCAGTGTGCCGCTGCTATCCTGGAGCGCGGCAGCCCAGGCCAGCCTCTACGACCTCCAGATCGCCACCGACGCGGCCTTTGCCAATGTGATCTACACAGCCCAGGTGGCGGGGACCAGCCACCAGGTGGCTGCCCCGTTGGATCCGATCAGCAACTACTTCTGGCGTGTGAAAGCGTTGAATACCTGCGGGGAAGGCCCGTATTCCGCTCCTTTCTCATTCCTGACTGGGCAGACCCCAGCCATCTTGCTGGTTGAAGATGAGGGATCCGGATCTGCCCAACTTTCGAAATACACCGACTCCCTGGACAACCTGGGATATTCCTACACGATCTGGGACACCACCGGATCGGATATCGAGCCGGATGCCGCTGACCTGGCGGAATATGAGATCGTGATCTGGTATTCCGGCGCGCTATTTGGACTCGCTGGTTCCGGTCCGGCAGGGCCTTCCCCTGCAACGGAGACCGCCCTGGGGGGCTGGCTGGATGCAGGCGGCTGCCTGTTCATCAGCAGCCAGGATTATCGCTACGACAAGGGCCTGACCGGCTTCATGACCGGGTATCTTGGTGTATCCAATGTAGTCAACGACTCCGGCGATTACACCAGTATCACCGGGGAGGGGGTGTTCGCCGGATTAGGGCCGTATTCCCTGACTTATCCCTTCACGGATTACTCGGACCCGATCACCGTCGGAAACGGTGGGACATCTGCCATGCGGGGCAATAACGACAATGTGGGGGGCTCTTCCAAAGAAACAGCCGCGTATAAAACCACCTATTGGGCGTTCCCCTGGGAAGCATTGCCGGCCTCTGGCCGCGATCAGACCATGGAGACGTTCATCGATTGGTGTGCGATCAGCGTTTCGGGGGACGGCTATGTCAGCGGAAATGTGCTTCTCCAGGGGCGTGCAGACCACCAGGGCGCTCAAGTGACCGCCTGGCAGTCCGGAAGCCCGGTCCAGACGGACACGACAGCCAGCAGCGGCAATTTTTACAGCCTCTCCCTGCCTTCCGGGACTTACTCGGTCACCGTTGGCCTGGGCGGCTACCTGGCAAGCCGGACGGACGGTGTGGTCGTGACTTCCGGCGGGGTGACCAACCTGCCAAGCCGGGTCCTGCTGGGAGGAGATGTCAACGGGGACGGTACGGTCGATATCCTGGACCTGTCCGCAATCGGCGCCAAATACGGACTGACCAGCGCGGACCCCGGTTACGATCCGGACGCGGATATCAACGCCGATGGGGTCATCAATATCCAGGACCTCAGCATTGCGGCCGGAAATTACGGCCTGTCTGCCCCTTAAACGGCCGGCCCGGAGAAAGCATCCTTTTCCCGGGCCGGTCCTCTCATGGCCATCAAATCCAAGACCGCATTGCTGGCGCTTGCCATTATTCTTGTGGTTCTTGCCGTGGTCTTTGCGCTGCGGGAATCAGATCCACCGCCCGCGGCCCTTACCGAAACCCCGGCTGACGGGATCGCCACGGATACCCCTGGCAGCCCGCTTCCTGTGCTTGAGGTGAGCCCATTTGAAAGCCAGCTTCAGGTCGGTGAGGCAGGCGCCGTAGAGCTGCTGTTTACCGGATTTGATGCTGTTCAGGGGGCGGAAGTCACCTTGCAGTACGATACGGCCCTTCTGCAGGTATTGTCGGACACCGCCGAAACGGTGGCGGTGCAGCCCGGGGAATGCCCGAACCCGGATTTTGTGATCAGGCAGGAGGCCGAACCCGCTTCCGGAACTGTGGAGTACGCGGCAGTCTCGACTTCAGGGGTGTGTGCGGGTGGCGTTCTGGCTCGCATCGGTTTTGTCTGCCTTTCCCCGGGCATGGCTGAACTGGAACTGACAAAATCGATCATTTCGGATCAAAGCGGCAGCGCAATCCCTCACGAAAGCTTTGCGGGGTTCATCTTTTGTACTGCTCCGCTGGCCGAGAATCAGAACTCAGGGGAGAACATTGCAGCCAGCCCGGCTACGGTCACGCCTATCTTGCAGGCAACCCAAACCAGCCCGCTGACGGCAGCGCCCACGCCCACTCCGGCAAAAATTCAATCTCTTACAGAGGTCGTTGCCGCCGGCCCAGACCAGGCTGTTGCAACCACAGCAAACAGCCATGCTTACACGCTTTACATTCCAATGCTGGGCAGTGAAGGTGCCACCCTGTCCGTCTCACCGAGCGTCCTAAATCTCACAGGGAACGGCGAGTTTGAAATCGTTGCCTCCGGATTTATCGATTTGTACGGAGGGGATATCGCCCTGTCTTTTGATCCTGCCGTAATCCGCATCACCGCGCTGACGCCGGGAGCCTGCCCAATGCCGGACCTGGTCGTCGAGCGCCGCTTCGACAACACGGCTGGTACGGTCGACTACGCTGTTACCCAGCTGAATCCGAGCGCCCCCTGCCGCCAGGGGACGCTTTTGACTATTTCCTTTGCGTGTTTGGGGAAAAGTGCGGTTGCCATCCAGATTCCCACTTCGTTGCTGGCCAATCCAGGTGGTCTTCCCATCGCCCATGATGCGCTTTCGGGGACAGTGACATGCCGCTAAATCCGCTGAAACTTCAGGGGATGGCAGGATTGAAGCACGGGTCGTAGTCCTCGCCGATGATCAGGCGGTAGTTCGCCTCCCGCTCCTCCTGCGGATCGTTTCGCATGCTCGACTCGCGCAGTCCCAGCACTGCCAGGATTTCCCCTGCTTCGTCGGGGTCCGATTCTTGCTGCAGGTCCACCAGGGTGGTCCTTTCGACCGGATCGCTTTCTCCTGTCAGATAGACCGTCTCAAATCCGGCATAGTGCAGGCGTTCGGCAGCCAGCGCCTCCCAGCCCTCGTGCGAGGTCCGGTTCCAGATTTCAACCCTCGGGCCTTCGAGCGGCCGGAACTCGGGCGAGGTCGCCTCGAGCAGCATATTGAATATGGCCTCGCGGTTTGGCAGCAGCACGCTCGCCCCGCTGGGGGTGGTCCATCCCCAGGTCAGGGCATCCCCGACATAAAAACTCCGGATTTGGGCTTCGCCAATATTCAGCCCGATCGGCACGAGCGAAATGATGGTCTGCAGTGAAACGTCCGTCTCGACATTGTCGGAGAAATCGTTGTACAGTCTGGGGGCCTGCAGCAGTAAATTCTGGCTCAATGCGGTCGAATAAAGTGCCCGGATCACTTCTTGCTGGCGGCGGCCGCGGTCGAAGTCATTGGACCGCATGCGCGCCCGGGCATACCAGAGCGCCATATCCCCATCCATATGGACCACACCTGGCCCGATGGTGATCAGCTTCCAGTTGCTTTCCAGTTCGATGGAGATGTTGGGATCTCGGACGACCCATTCGGTGAACGGGCAGACCAGCGGAATGTCGACTCCTCCAACCAGGTCGACGATTTTCCGGAAGCCTTCAAAATCGACCAGCGCGACGTGATCGATGCGCAGCCCAAGGTTGTAGAGGATGGTATCTTTGATCAGGGCCATCCCTCCGCCTTCGTAGCCGTTCAATTCGCCATGCAAGTAAGCGGTATTGATACGGTTCATCGTCCAGCCGGGGATGAAAACCCACAGATCCCGGGGAAGCGAGACCAGTGTCACGATTTTGGCAGTCGGATCGACCATCACGATCATGATCGTGTCCGTCCGGAACGAGACCCCGCCGCGTGAATCCGAGCCCAGGAGCAGGAAATTGATGTGGTGCTCTGGGCTCATTACCGGAAATGCCCCTGGGATACCATAAACTGGTACGCTCGGAGGCGCGAAAGCCGGCTGCTGCCAGGGTGTCGGGCTGGGGGTTGGGCTGGGTACCGGTGTCGGGACCGGGGTAGAGCTTGGGGGCGGGGTGCCGGTGATCGGATCCGGTTGAAAAGGAGTCGAGGTGGGCCCATCCGGGGCAACCACCGTTTTCTGCGGACCCTGAAAAATGTTTGCGACGGGTTGCGCCGGTGAGACGGGAGATTCCTGGACCAGCCGTGTCGGGAAATTACAGCCGTAAAGGGCGAAAACGATCGCCGCGATCAGGAGAAAAGCACTTCCGGCTCGACTAAAAGGCAGAGTAGTCTGCATGTTTCTGCTTGGGGAGTTCCCCGTGTAGACACAACGCTATCTCGGGGCATTCAACGCCTCCCTAAGCAGTATAGAGATCGAATCATAATCTGGCAAGAGCACTGCGGCTCCCGTCCCCGGGACCCGGAACGAAGTGACGTGCCTGGAGCTGATTGCATACGTCCGGATGAGCGATGGCTCCCCGGCGACCTGGCCGGCCAGCCCAAGAAAGGGGGATAGATCCGAGAAGCTTGCGTTGGTCTGTACATTTCCGGCGTACAGGTTGTACAAATCGGGCGCGCGGCGGATTCCGTCCAAAGAGATCATGCGGAAAAAGATGCCCAGCATGACTTCCTGCTGCCTGCGGGTGCGGTCAAAATCGCTTGTCGAGTAGCGCGAGCGGGCATACCACAAAGCCGTCTCCCCATCCATCAGGACCCGCCCGGCTGGCACGGTGTAATTTCCGTGGCCATCCCGGTGATCCGTGTGTGTCCGGCCCACATTGACATAAATGCCCCCAAGATTGTCGATGATGGCCTGGAAGCTCCAGAAATTGATCAGGGCATAGTAATCGGGCCGGAATCCGAAATTGTATTCAAAAGTCAACTGGCTGGATTCAAAACCACCCCTAGCCTGGGCGGTGTTGATGCGCTCCATCGTCCAGCCCGGGATGTACACGTACAGGTCGCGCGGGAAGGATGTCATGCTGACCCACGACAGATCGGGGTTCAGCGTGACCAGCAGGATCGTATCTGTGCGGAACCCGCCGGAATTCGGCCGCTGATCGGAGCCGAGCAGCAAAAAGTTGAACTGGCCAGCGGGTTGGACGATCGCCTCTGCCGGCGGCGGGATCGGGATCGCCGGGGGGACGCTGGGGCCGGGGAACCCTCCCCAGGGCGCGGTCGGCACAGCCGTCGGGGTCAGCGCCCGCGCAGTTGGGTCGAGAGGCAAGAACGGCGTGGGCGTGGCATCGTCGGCATTCGGAATGATGACCGTCAGAGGACCAGGGCTGTTCGGATCGCCGCGGGACGGTCCGCCGATGTTGATGCTCTCCGATATCGATTGGAGATTACAGGCGACCAACACAAACAGCGTCACAGCGAACAGCTTAAACGTATTGGATTTCATGGGTGCAGTTGCAGGCGCGTGTGGCTATCGGGATTTTACGGATAAGGAGCGCCGGTCCCTGTTGGTGTTGGACTCACCCCGGGAGGCGGTGGATAGCCCATGGTAGTTGGTGTTGGGGTGGCCGTTGGCGGCAGAGTCTGGGTCGGCAGCGGACTGGAAGTCGCCGTGGGCGAGGCCGGCGGCGTGGTGGTCATGGATGGCGACGCACTTGGGGTCGGGCTGACCGTCGGGGTGGAGCTGGGGGTCGGCGTGCGGCTGGGAGAAGCCGGGATGAACGGCACCCATAAGGACTGGCCGGCCTGAATCACCGTGCTGTTCCCCAGGCAGTTGGCCAGCTGGAGCTGGGATACGCTCACGCCCAGCCGCTGGCTGAGACCGAACAGCGTGTCTCCCGGCTGCACGGTGTACCGCACCCAACCGGAAGGAGGCCCGCAGCTGATGGATGTGACGGTGGGGGGCAGCGTTCCAGTGTTCGTTGCGGTTGGGGACGGTGTTGCGGTCGCCGTAGCCGGCAGTGAAGCCAGGTAAAGAACGCTTCCCGGTGTAATTTCAGTGGAATCCAGGCAGTTGCCCAAAAGGATGTCCGCCACTGTGCTGCCGGTCGTCTGGGCGAGGAATTCGATCGTATCCCCAGGTTGGACCGTGTAGGCCACCCAGCCGGCAGGCGGAATGCAGGCGGTCTCGGTGTGTGTGCCGGTCGGGGAAGGTGTGCTGGTGGGAGAAGGCGCGAGCGGATCCTGGGGAGGCGATGTGTCAGTTGGAAGGGGGGTCTGCGGCGGTGGTTCGGTCATTTCCGGACTTTCGAAATAGCCTCCCTGGAGCAGGGCGGTGAGTAAACTGCCAGCCACAATAAAAATTGAAATCAGTGCAATCAGCCATGCGCCGGAACGGCGTTTCGTAGACATCGATCGGATTACTCTTCGCTGGTCTCAGAGCCAGCCGCCGGAGCGGTTTTAGAAGTTGGAAGCAAAATATGAAAAATCGTGCCTGATTTTGGCTCGGATTCAACCCAGATCCTGCCACCGTGAGCTTCGATCAAGGTTTTGGTGATCGTCAATCCGATCCCGGGTGCTCCCAGCCCTTCGATCGCCCTGTTGGTGGAGGCATATTTGCGGTTGAAAATATTGGGGATGTCCTCCGGGGCGATCCCTTCCCCGCTGTCGGCAACCGTGATCAGGGTGTATTCTCCCTGGCGGTCGAAATTTTCCAGGGAGGCGCGGATGGCAATTTCATGGTTTTCGGGGGTCGCGGAGGCCGCGTTTTGGAGCAGGTGGATCAGCGTCAGGCGGATGGCTTCCGGATCCCCGATGATCTCGGGCAATTCCTCGGGGATATCGACGCGCATCAGGATATTTTTCTCGCGGATCTGGTCCTGCGTGCTGGCAATGGCGGCATCGATCGAAGCGTTTATATTCACCATGCCGATGGACAGCTTGATGTGCCCGGCTTCATCAGAGGCGATGCGGATCAAGTTTTCCACCATGGCGTTCATGCGTTCTGTCGAGGATTTCACCCGTTCCAGGAATTTTTTTTGGAGAGCACCCAGCAGCCCCACGGATTCGCTCAACAGGAAGTCGGAATAGCCGATGATAGCCGACATGGGCTGGCGCATGTCCTCCGCGGCAGAGATAATGACCTCCCAGTTTCGGGTTTCGTCATGTGCGCTTTTCGCCAGGTTCTCCAGCTGCAGAATGCGGATCTCGGCCTCGCCGTTCAATTTCTGAAGGCGGGCGACTTCGGCCAGAGTGATTTCCAGCTCTTTTTCCACATGCTCGATATCGGAGGTTATTTTCTGGCCGTTTTCGGAGCCACTCAGGCGCTCCTCGAGGCTTTTTTCCAGGCTGGATTCCAAA
>JBFKII010000139.1:0-9942 GCA_041632295.1 Anaerolineales bacterium
CGGGCGCGGCCCCCGGAGCGCAACGCTGGCATCATCGCCGACCTGTTCTGCGACCCCGCGGACGAGCCCGCCGCCCGGGGGTTGCTGCTGCTTGCGCTGGCCTGGTTCCGCGATCGGGGCGTGACATACGTCCAGGCAGCCGCCTCGGCGCCATTTCTCAAGCGGCTCTACCTGTCGCTGGGCTTCAAGCAAACCGCAGCGCGCACCCCGCTGGCCCGCTCGGACTTCCAATTGCCGCAGGACGGCTGGCTGCTGGGCAAAGGGGATCATGATTGGGACCAGTACCCATTAGCGTAATGAGTAAACCAGTAATAAGTATTGCGTAATGAGTATGCGTAATGAGTAATACGTAATGAGTAATGAGTAATGAGTAATGCGTAATGCGTAAAGAGAAGGTTGAAACGATCCGGCTGATCGAAGAGCTGGCCATGAACGCCTGGCCGGCGGAGACCATCCAGATCGTCGACGGCTGGCGGCTGCGCTTCAACCACGGGGTCACCCGCCGGACCAACTCCGTCTGGCCGAACGAGCGGGGCGGAAAGGTGCCGTTGGCGGAGCTTATGCGCATCGCGGCCGATTTTTACGCCCGGCGCGGACTGCCCACCCGCTACCAGGTCTGCCCGGCGGGGCTGCCGCAGGACCTGGACGACCAGCTTTCGGCGGCCGGTTACGCCGTCGAAGCGGAGACGAAGGTACAGACCGCGGCGATCGATGTGGTGCTGGGGAAAACAGCTTCCGAAATGCCGTGCCGGATCATCGAGGGCGCAGACCGAGAATGGTTCGCCGCCTACGAACGGGCCGAGGGCTTCGGTGAGCACGCCGCCAGGGTGCGTTGGGCGACCATCGCCCGCACCGGTCCTAGGCATGCCTACGCTCTGCTGGAGATGGATGGCCAGGCGGTTGCGGTGGGCCGGGGGGTGCTGGAGCGCGGCTGGCTGGGGGTCTTCGGCATGTCGACCCACCCCGATTACCGCCGCCGCGGCTGTGCCACCGCCGTGCTGGCTGCATTGGCGAGCTGGGGCCGCTCACAGGGGGCCGCGGCGATCTACCTGCAGGTGGAGATGCACAACCTGGGTGCACAGGCGCTGTATGCGGTCGCCGGGTTTGAGACCCTGTACCGCTACCATTACCGGACAGGGGGGGTGTGATACACTCGACCCGTGCCTGAAACCGAAAACTGCTCCCAATCTTCTCGCCATTCGGGCGAACAGCTCTTCGCAACTGCCGCACGGGCGGACTACTGGCTGCTGCTTGAATGCAACGAGCCGTATGGCGCGCAGGCTCTGTCGGAGAGCGGACTGCCTTCGAACGTACATGCTCACCTCGAGGCGGGCGCAGCGGCACTTCCCAACAGCCGGATCCAGCTGATCAAGCGCGGGAGGGAAGCCGCCGGAGGCGGGATCGCATTTTTCGTGGGGGTCAACCACGAAGAGCGGCCCAACCTGTACGAGTTCCGTCTGTCCTCTTACCGGGACCTGCTCGACCTGGACCTGGAGGCGGTTGCCGCCGAGGACCGGGCCTATCGCGCCCACGACCGGACCGATCCGCTTTTCCTGGTCTGCACCAACGGCCGGCGGGACCCGTGCTGCGCCAGCCTGGGCCTGCCACTTTTCCGGGTCATGCAGCAGGCCAGGGGCGACTCGGTCTGGCAGGTTTCCCATATCGGTGGGCACCGCTTTGCGCCCAACTTGGTGGTCCTGCCGCACGGCGCATACTACGGCTACGTTGACCCTGAAAGCGCGGATCGTATCTGGGTAGCCCACGGAGGCGGGAGGATGCACCTGCCGAATTACCGCGGCCGCTCGTGCTATGAGAAAGACGTCCAGGCCGCCGAGACGCTCCTGCGTCAGGCGAACAGGCTGGACGTACTGAATGTCTTAAAGCTGGTGGAGATCGAAAAGCTATCGGATTGGGAGGCGGTCTACCATTTCTCCGACCTGCGGGCGGAGCGGCACTATTGCGTCCGGCTGTTGCGCGAAGAACGCAAGGTCGAAGTGCTCAAGAGCTGTCGCGACGAGGCCCCCGGCCGCACGGACTTCTACCAGCTGCTGGAGAGCTCGGTCCACGAGGGGGTCCGGCGGATCGAAGAGAATTGAAAAGGCAAGATCTGCGTTCTGTGATCTGCGATCCACCTCCTTATTCTTTCTGACCTATCGCCGCCTCAATCAGCTTTTCAATCCGGGGGATCATGCTTGCCGGGTCCGGATGCAGGCCCTCGATCAGCAGCGCGCTCTCGTAGACTTGTTCCATGACGGCAGACTGTAGATCCCGGTTGGCCTCCATTTCGCTCAGGCGGGCCAGCGTGGGGTGCCGGGGATTGAGTTCCAGCACTTTTTTGGGAGCTTCAAAATCGCGTTCCATCAGCTTGTAGACCCGCTGCATCTCCTGGTTGAGCGCTCCTTCGGGGTCCACCAGGCGGGCGATCGACCCGGAAAGGCGGGTGGTGGTGCGCACGTCGCTGACCCGCTCCCCGAGCACCTCCTTGAAGCGCTCGATCACGCTTTCCAGGCGCTCTTCTGGCAGATTTGAGTCCTGTTCCGCTGATTCCGGATCCCTGTCTTTATCCGGCAGTTCCAGGTCGGCTGCGGCCACATTGACCAGGTCGAATCCCTCGTACTGGGGCAGGCCCATGATCATGAACGAGTCGATCAGCTCACCGAGCAGGAGGACCTCGAACCCGTTTTCTTTGAAATAATCCAGGTGCGGGCTGCGGGCCAGCGAGCGCGGGTCGTCCCCCAGGAGGTAATAAATCTTCTTCTGGCCGGGTTTCATGCCTCCGACATAATCGTTGAGCGAGCGCCACTTCTCGGGGAAACGGGTGGTGCGGAAGCGCAACAGCGGGTAAAGGGACTCGCGTTCTCCAGTCTCGGTGGCCACGCCTTCTTTAACGAACTGGCCGAAGCGCTCCCAGAAAGACTCGTAGATTTCGGGGCGATCTTTGTCCCGGGACAGGTCGGCGATCATCTGGGTGACACGCCCGGTCAGGATTTTCTTAAGGCGCGCCATCAGCGGGTTGTGCTGCACCATCTCGCGCGAGACATTCAGCGGGATGTCCTCGCTGTCCACCACCCCCTGGATAAAGCGGTAGTACTCAGGCAGCAGGTCTTTGGTGTACTCCTGGATCAGCACCTTACGGGCGTACAGCTTCAGGCCGTCCTCTTTGCGAGGCGAGAACATGGTGCGCTCGGTGGACGAGGGGATGTACAGCAGCCCGTAAAGCTGCACCGGCGCGTCGGTGACGACATGGGTGTGGGCCAGCGGGGGTTGTCCGTCCAGGGTCAGGTGCTTGTAAAACTCCTCGTATTTCTCCTGGTCCAGTTCGCGCGGCGACTGGCGCCAGACCGCGGTGCGCTGGTTGGCCGGCTCCTCATCCTCCCCGATGTATATCGGGAAAGCGACAAAATCGGAGTGCTTGCGGATGACCTGGCGCAGGCGCCATTCTTCCGCAAACTCCGCTGCGTCTTCTTTTAACTGGATCGCAATCGACGTGCCGCGTGTATCCTGATCGGCCGGCTCGACCGTGAAGGTCTCGTCGCCCTCCGAATACCAGGCTGCCGCCTCGGCCTCCGGGAGGTAACTGCGTGAGACCACCCGCACCGATTCGGCCACCATGAACGATGAGTAAAAGCCGACCCCAAACTGGCCGATGATATCCGCCAGGTTTTCGGTTTCTTCGTTAGCTGCCTGGATGAACTCGCGCGCCCCTGATTGGGCGATCGTGCCCAGGTTGGTGGCCAGATCTTCGGCGGTCATGCCGATCCCCGTATCGCTGACCCACAGCATGCGGGCGTCTTTGTCGGCGCGGATGCGGATCGACAACTCCGCCTCGGGATCGTGGACTTCGCGGTTGGTCAGCATTTCAAAGCGCACCCGGTTGAGGGCATCCGAAGCGTTGGAAATCAGCTCGCGCAGGAAAATCTCGCGGTCGGAATATAAAGAGTGGATCAGGATATCCAACAACTGCCGGATCTCGGCTTTGAAAGCGATTGGTTCGGCGGTTTTTTCGCTCATCGTTCCTCCTGGTGTGCCCGCCCCGCCAGGAAAGCTGGCGGGATCAAAAAAGCGGAGTAGCCGCTCCGCCTTTCATCCTAATATAAAAATATAAGAAAAACGTTTAAGTTTGCTACAGAGGCACCACATTGCCGGTCAGGATCAGGCAGCTGGCGCTCAGGAGGCAGGTCAGGACGAACAGCAGGATCGAGATCAGCAGGCGCTGCGCAGGGGTCATTCCCAGGAATGGTCCCCGGCGTTTGGGCCGTTTGGGAGCGGGTTCGACCGGAGAATCCGGGTCCTCATCCTCCTCACTGAATTCGTCAAAATCCTCAAATTCGAGGGATTCCTCGTCGAAGAGGTCGCCATCATCCGCCTGGTCTCGAAAATCATCCAGCATGGTGTTCTCCGTTGGGTCCGTCTTCGGGCCGGCAAAGCCCCGGTGTGCAGCCTCCCCCCCGGGGCGGCCAGGGCTGATTTAGTTTAGCTATTTTTCAGGGACTGTCAACCGCGCTCAGGGGGAGGGCCGCAGGCCGATCTCCCCCATCGGGAAAACGCGCTCCCCATTGCCGGTGTCCAGGCGCAGGTGCCCTTCCGGGGTCAGGCCTGCCAGCCGCCCTTCCACATTTCCCAACCGCACGGGCTGCCCGAGAAAAGCCAGCCTGCGCTCCCAGGCCGGCACGAATTCGGGCGAATGCAGCTCCTCTCGCCATTCCAGCAGTGCTTCCAGGACCTGCCGGAGCAGCACCCAGCGTTCGACCGGCCGGCCCAGCGCAGCCTCCACGCTGGTGGCCGGAAAGCGCAGGTCCTGTGCGGCAGGCAGCGAATCTGCCCGAACGTTGATCCCGATCCCGAGAATGACGTGACGCGGCCGGTCCCCCTGCCACTCGGTTTCGGCCAGCACGCCGCACACCTTGGATCCATTCACCAGGACATCATTCGGCCACTTGATTGCGCCGGGCAGGCCGTATGCCCTTGCCAGGGTGTCCTGGACCGCCACCGCCCCCAGGGCGGCGTAGCGGCCCAGGGAGGCGAATGCACCGCGGGGGTCCAACACCAGCGAGAAAGCCAGGGCGCTTCCGGGCGGGGTGTGCCAGGAGCGGCCGGCGCGGCCCTTGCCGGCCGTTTGTTCGTCGGCGACCACCAACGAAAGGTCCGGGGCGCCTTGCTCTGCCCATTCGGCGGCGTGGGCGTTGGTGGAGCCGATGGTCTCGAAATAGCGCAACGGGCCCAGCGGCAGCCCGGCCAGCCAATCCTGGAGGGGAATGTCCATGGCCCGATTCTACGCCAGAACCTGTCGAGAAGCACCGGGGATTGGGGATTGGGACAGTGGGATCCTGTGGGCTGGGTGCGCAACGCGCACCGGATGGGACCCCGAGTGCCTGGCTTCTCTGCAACAAGCTTTACGCAACCCCAAAGGCGTGATATACTCCCGCCCGGTCTCCGCAAGGGGACCAGCCGGCCGAGGCCGGCGCACACAATCCGCACGTTTTCCGACCGTGCAGTGCGTGCTGCATATCATGCAGTCGCTGAACGGGATGACGAAAACGGAGGCCAAACGCAAAGGAGCAATCACCATGGCGGTAGTCAACATGAAAACGCTGCTGGAAAGCGGCGTGCACTTTGGGCATCGCACCCACAAGTGGAATCCCCACATGCGCCCGTACATTTTCACGGAGCGCAACGGCATTCACATCATCAACTTGCAGCTGACGGTCAAGGCGATCGAAGATGCCTACGCTTTGATCCGCGACACGGTTTCGAAAGGCGGCACGGTGCTTTTCGTCGGTACCAAGCGGCAGGCCCAGGAGACCATCCAGATCGAAGCCGAACGATGCGGCATGCCGTATGTGACGGCGCGCTGGCTGGGCGGGTTTCTGACCAACTGGCGCACGATCCGCGAGCGGATCAGCGAGCTGGAGCGCCTGGAGCGCATGAAGTCGCGCGGCGATTTCGAGCGGGTGAAAAAGAAAGAGCGCCTGCAGCTGCAGCGCAAGATCGACAAGCTCGAAACCCGGCTGGGCGGCATCCGTTCGATGATCGGGCTGCCGGAACTGCTGTTCGTGGTCGATGTGCGGCGGGAAGAGACCGCCATCCACGAGGCCAACCTGCTCGACATCCCTGTGTTGGCGATGGTCGATACCAACTGCGACCCGCGCGATGTCGATTACGTCATCCCCTCCAACGACGATGCGATCCGCGCCATCAAGCTGATGGTGGCCACGATCGCCGATGCGGTCGTGGAAGGCAAGAATATGCGCAAAGAAGAAGACGCCATCGAGGAAGAGCAGATGGCCGCCGCGGCTGAGCTGGATACCCCGGCCGAACGCCGCGTCGTGGTGGAAGAGGGCGAATCGGAGCTGACCGACGAGGAGCTATTGGGTGAATCCACGCTGGCCAAGATCCAGAGGCGTGAAGAAGCGGCGGCCGCTGCTGCGGCCGCTGCAGAAGCCCGGGCCGCGGAAGAGGCCAGTCAGGCGGAGGCAACGGCGGCGGCTGAAGGCGAGGGCGCCGAGGCGCAGGCCTCAACGGCTGCAGAAGAAGATGCGGCGGAAGAGGACGAAGCCGAAGAAGCTGACGAAACCGAAGAAGCCGATGAAGACGGCAGCGCCCCGGAAGCCGAGGACGAGGATGACGGCGACGATGTCGAGGAAGACAACGATAACGGCGACGATGACGACGAAGACGACGATGACGACGAAGATGACGAAGATGAATACGCGGACTACGAAGGGGAGGAGGACGAAGACGAGGAAGATGAAGATGACGATGAGGACGATGAGGACGATGAGGACGATGAGGACGAGGAGTAGAGCTTAGATGGGCGTCACAACCGCACAAATCAAAGAACTGCGCGAGGCGACCGGAGCCGGGATCCTGGACTGCCGCAAAGCGCTCGAGCAGGCCGGCGGCGATTTCGACAAAGCGGTCGACTTCCTGCGCGAGAAGGGCCTCGCCAAGGCGGCCAAGCGCTCCGGGCGCGAGGCCTCCGAGGGGATGATCGAACTGTATTCGCACGGTGAAGGCCGGGTGGGGGTGATGGTCGAAGTCAACTGCGAGACGGATTTCGTCGCCAGGTCGGACCTGTTCCGCGAGCTGGCCCACGAGATCGCCCTGCAGATCGCCGCAGGTTCGCCGCAGTACCTGACCGAGGACCAGGTCCCGGAGGAGGTGCTCGAGCGCGAGCGCCAAGTCGCTAGCCGGCGGGCTGCCGAGGAAGGCAAGCCGGAGCACATCATCCCGCGCATCGTCGAGGGCCGGATTTCGAAGTTCATGGATGAAGTGGTGCTGATGCGCCAGACCTACATCCGCGATGAAAGCCTGACGATCGACAAGCTGCTGCACGAAAAGATCGGCAGCATCGGTGAAAACATCGTCGTCCGCCGGTTCGAGCGGTGGGAACTGGGAGAACGCTCCCAGTCTGAAGCGGATTAGAAAAACAGCCAACCGGATGGTTGGCTCTTTTTTTGAACGCCGGTCCCGTCCAGCACCCGTCACAGATGCCCGGGTTTGGACATGGGGGCACGGGCGGGAGAAAAGACAAGGTGCGCCACAGGAGGTGGTTTGATGTCGGACCAACTGAAGTACCGCCGGGTGCTGCTCAAGATCAGCGGCGAGGCGCTCGGCAGCCACAACGGCTACTCGATCGACCCCAACAAAGCTGAAAACGTTGCCGGGAAAATTTGCGAGCTGCACAGGATGGGCGTCGAGATCGCCGTGGTCGTCGGGGCGGGCAACCTGTGGCGCGGCAGCGCCGGCATGGCGCGCGGCATGGACCGCGCCACCGCCGATTACATGGGCATGCTGGGCACGGTGATGAACGCTCTGGCCCTGATGGACGCCATTGAGCAGGCTGGGGTTTTCGTCCGGGTGCAGACGGCCATCGAGATGCGGGCCGTGGCCGAGCCCTATATCCGCCGGCGGGCGCTGCGCCATCTGGAAAAAGGCCGGGTGGTGATTTTCGGCGGCGGCACCGGCAACCCGTATTTTTCCACCGACACCGCTGCGGCGCTGCGGGCCATGGAGATCGATGCCGAGTTGGTCATCAAAGCCACCAAGGTGGACGGGGTGTACGACAAGGACCCGAAAACGCACAGCGACGCAGTTAAATTTGACTCGCTCACCTATATCGAAGCGCTCAACCGGCGGCTGGAGGTCATGGACAGCACCGCGCTCTCCCTGTGCATGGACAACGAAATGCCGATCCTGGTGATCGACCTGTGGCACGAGAACGCCTTGCCGCGCGCCTTGCGGGGAGAACCGGTCGGCACGCTGGTCCAACCCTGAAGCCCAGCCATTGAAGGATGGTAGAATCACAGACGCACGCCATCCCATCGGACAAGGTGTCGATATGATAAAGGATGCCCTCAACGAAACCCACGAACGCATGCAAGGGTCGATCCGATCGCTGGAGGAAGACCTTGCCGGGATCCGCACCGGGCGCGCCAGCCCTGGGTTGGTGGACCGCCTCCTGGTGGAGTATTACGGCAATCCGACCCCCCTGAAAGAGCTGGCCGGGATCAGCATTCCGGAACCGCGCACCCTGGCGATCCGCCCCTACGACGCCTCCGCATTGAAAAATATCGAGCGCGCCATCCTGGCCTCCGAACTGGGGCTGACCCCGAACAACGATGGCCACAATATTTACCTCAACCTGCCGCCGCTCACCGAGGAGCGCCGCCGGGAGCTGGTCAAGGTGGTCAGCCGGCGGCTGGAGGAGGCCAAGGTGGCCGTCCGCAACGTGCGCCGGGATATCATCCGGGATCTGCGTGAGTTTGAGGAGGAGAAGCTGATCTCTGAGGATGAAATGCACAACGGCGAAGAGGAAGTCCAGAAGTTGACCGACAGTTACATCGAAAAAATCGATGAGATCGGGCAGAACAAAGAGAAGGACATCCTCGAAATCTGACCTCCCTTCACCGCCGGTTCGCCGCATGGCCAAAGGAAACGACAAAGAACCCAAAAAGAAAGTCCCGACCCATGTTGCCATTATTATGGACGGCAACGGCCGCTGGGCGCTCTCGCGCGGGCTGCCTCGTATCGCCGGCCACCGCGCCGGGACGGAAAATCTGCGCCGGGTGCTGGAAGGCTGCGGGGAGCTGGGGATCAAATACCTGACCCTGTACGCCTTTTCGACTGAAAATTGGGGGCGCCCGGAGGCCGAAGTGCTCGGCCTGATGAAGATCCTCGAGGACGTGATCGACAGCGAACTGCAGGAGCTGAAAGAGGAGGGGGTCCGCCTGCGGCACATCGGCCACCTCGAGCAGCTGGCGCCCAATCTGCGGGCGAAGGTGCTCCAGGCGATCGAGATGACCAAGGAAAACGACCGCCTGACGCTCAATATCGCCTTTAACTACGGCGGCCGGGATGAGATCGTGCATGCCATCCAGCAGATGATCGCCGATGGCATCGGCCCCGAGGAAGTCAGCGATAAACTGGTCAGCCGCTATCTGTACACCCGCGATGTCCCCGATCCGGACCTGGTGATCCGCACTTCCGGGGAGCTGCGCATCAGCAATTTTTTGATCTGGCAGGCGGCCTACGCCGAATGGTATTTCACCCCTGTCTACTGGCCCGATTTCGATAAAGATGAGTTGAAAAAAGCGGTCGAGGAGTTTGGATCGCGTGAACGGCGCTTCGGCATGACCTCGGCCCAGATCGGCAATGCTGCGTGACCGGGTGCTGGTGGCGCTCGTCCTGCTGCCGATCGGGCTCTTCTTGGTTTACCTCGGCGGCTGGTTCTACCTGGGCTTGATGCTCCTGATGGTGGGGCTGGCCTCCTGGGAATACGGCGATCTGTTCCGGGCCGGCGAATTTCGACCGGCCCGGCTCTTGATCCTGGCCGTGGTGATCGCCCTGATGTTCGGGCGGCACCTGAATGGCGCTCAGGGCGACCCCTTCCGCTCAGACGCGCCCATCCTGGCGGTATTTACCTTACTTACCATGGCCGTC
>JBFKII010000140.1:0-9921 GCA_041632295.1 Anaerolineales bacterium
CCGCCCGGCATACCTGCGCGACTTGCGGGGGGTGACTAATGTCAATAATGAATAAATCAGCATGGGCGCCCGCACTGTCAACGGCAGCAAGTTCGATGTCAACACCCCGACCTTCAGGCTGAATGCCGACGCCGTGCAGGACTGGTCGATCAAAGGGGCGGTTAACCACCCCTTCCACCTGCACGTCTACCACTTCCAGGCCATGGCAGGCTGCCCCGGTGATTTTGAAGAAGGCGAGTACTACGACACCATTGCGGGCAACTGCAATGTGCGTTTCGACCTGAATGCCGCCACCAGCAGCCCGTACCAAGGGCGCACGATCATGCACTGCCATATCCTGACACATGAAGACGAGGGTGCCATGACCTGGATGGACGTGGTTGGTGGCACGCCTCCCCCGACTTTCCCCAGCGGTTACGGCTACAGTGAATATTATCCGCTGTCAGGGGAACCTCAGCCGCCCGCCGCACCCAGCGATTTGAGCGCCAATGCGGTTTCCAGCTCCGCCATCAGCCTTTCCTGGGTTGACAATTCAGGGAATGAGACTGGTTTCAATATTGAACGCTCCCTGGACGGGACAAGCTTCAGCCCCCTGGCCAGTGTGGGCGATGATGTGACGATTTACAGCGACAGCGGCTTGAATCCCGATACTACCTACTGGTACCGGGTCAACGCCGAAAATGGCGCCGGGACCTCAGGTTGGTCCAACACCGCCTCGGCTACTACACCGCCGGATACAGGCGGGCCAACCTCGGTAGAACTCGGTTCGCTCACGGTTACGACCGTCAGCCTCGGTAAAGGCGAGAAAAGCGGCCGTGCGATCGTCACTGTGGTGGACGACCTGGGTAATCCCGTCGCGGGTGCCAGCGTGACCGGCGACTTCAGCGGCACGTTCAACGAGGCGGGAGCCACCGGGCAGACGGACGCCACCGGGACCGCCGTCATCGACACCACCGGTTCAGCCAAAGGCGGCGTCTCGGTGACCTTCTGCGTGAAAAGCATCACCCATCCCACTCTCAACGATTGGACGGGCAATGAGTGCGGTTCGAACTAAACGACCATATTAAATTTCCCGGCGCCGGTTGTGAACAATCCACCGGCGCCGGGTTCAACTTTTTCAAATGCACGCGACCGGTTCTTGAGCGGATGCGGCGGAGCCGCAGAAGTCGAAAGGTCTGCCCTGAGCATGGTCGAAGGGCGGTCGCTCCTCTGCCATTGCGAAGCGGAAATCGCCTATTTTTCACTTGAGTGAAAGGCGAAATCGTAAGGCAGGCTTATCCGAATCTGATCGTACTATCCCTTCTACCGCAGAGGCACAAAGTCGCAAGGCGCAAATCATTGCCGCTACGCGATACAGCGCCCTGGCTTTTCGGGGTTTTCCCAGCCTGAGGGGGTGAAGACAGGCCTGGGGGTAAAGAGCCTTTTTGCCGTGTTGCGCGTAAAATACCTTTATGCACCAAACCCTGATTGATAAACTTTCTTCGATCCAGCGCTGCCCCAATCCATTATCAATCCTTTGCCTGGAAAAATGACGCCTAATAAATGAATCTCGAAATGTGGCTGACCCTGGCGATCCTGGCCGTCACCATCTTCCTTTTCATCACGGAGTGGATCCGGGTGGACGTGGTCGCGCTGGGCGTAGTGGTCGCCCTGATGGCGACCGGCATTCTGACCACCACCGAGGCCCTGTCGGGATTCTCCAACCCGGCCGTGCTGACCATCGCGGCGTTGTTTGTCGTCGGCGGCGGGGTCCTGCAGACCGGCCTGGCAGGCACGATCGGGCGGCAGATCCTCAAAATCGCCGGACAGAACCCCGCCAGGCTGATGGTGGTCGTCATGCTGTCCGTAGCCCTGCTTTCCGGCTTTATGAGCGATACCGGGACTGTGGCCGTACTGCTGCCGGCCATCATCAGCCTGTCCCAAACCCTCAAGATGAACCCTTCCCGGCTGCTGATCCCGCTTTCCTACGGCGCTCTGTTGGGTGGGGCGACCACCCTGATCGGCACCACGCCCAACATCATCGCCAGCGACCTGCTGGGGGAAGCGGGCTTTGAACCGTTCCGTTTTTTCGATTTCACCCCGATCGGCCTGGCGCTGCTCGTGGTTGGGATCGGCTACATGCTGCTGGTCGGCCGCAGGATGCTGCCCGACCGGCAAACCGGACATACCATACAAAAAGTCGCCACGCCGGAGGAGCTGGTCGACTTGTACCGCCTGCCCGAAGACCTTTACCGCCTGCGGGTGCGCCGCTATTCCAACGTCAAGGGGCGTTCGCTCTCCGACCTGGCGCTCACCAACAATTACGGGATCACGGTGATCGACATTTATCGGAAACCCGAACACCCCCCGGTATCCAAACCGCTCACCTCGGAACAGACCCTGTTCCAGGACGACGTGCTGGTCATCAAAGGGGAACCCGAAGCGGTCGCCCGGGCTGCTGCAGAGCTCAACCTGGGCGTCCAGCCGGCATCCGAAGCGGACGAGGCCAGCCTGATCAACCTGGAAGTTGGGATCGCCGAGATCCTGATCCCACCGCGTTCCAGCCTGCTGGGTAAAACGATCGTCGAAGCCCGCTTTGGCTCGACCTACAGATTGACTGTACTGGACGTGCGCGGACCGTCGACGAGCGAGAGATTGGATATGCGCAATACCCCCCTGCGCTTTGGGGATATCCTACTGGTGCAGGGACCCTGGGAGAACATCCTGGCGCTGCGGTCGATGCGCCGGGATTTCGTAGTGATGGGGGAGCCGGAAGGCCTGGTGGCCGCCCCGATGCGCCGGCGCGCCCCGTATGCCTTGCTGATCCTGGCCGGATTGCTAATGCTGCTGATCGGCGAGGTGTTTCCGGTCGCTGCAGCCAGCATGATCGCCGCCCTGCTGATGATCCTGACCGGCTGCCTGACCATCGACGATGCGTACAACGCCATCGACTGGAAAAGCGTGGTCCTGATCGCCGGCATGCTGCCGATGATCCTTGCTCTGGAAAGCGTCGGGCTGGTGGACGCCGCCGCTTCCGGCCTGACCCAGGAAATCGGAGACCTCGGGCCGACGGCGGTCCTGGCGATCTTGTTCCTGGTGACCTCCGTGCTGACCCAGGTGCTGTCCAACACGGCGACCACGGTCTTACTGGCGCCGATCGCCTTTGCCACCGCCGGCAACCTGGGAGTGCAGCCGCAGGCGCTGGTGATGGGCATCGCCATCGCAGCCTCGATGGGCTTTGCATCGCCGGTGGCCTCTCCGACCAACACACTCGTCCTGGGCGCGGGCAACTACCGTTTTGGCGATTTCCTCAAAATCGGCTCGCCGCTGATTTTATTGATGCTGTTGATTTCGGTGCTGGTCTTGCCTATTCTTTTTCCATTTTGAGTTTCCAGCCCTACCGGCCAATTCGGCCCTCCAACTGCATGCGACCGGTTTTTTAACGGCAGCAGCTGCCTTTCGACTGCGAGCGATGAACTTCATCGCCCTCCGCTCAAAGATCAGCTGCTGAAGTCCAAAGTCCGGTTTTGAGGGCGTGCGCTGCCGAATGGCCATCATTTCTCGCGCACTGAATCGATAATTGTTGGCGAAAAGCTGGCAAAAATATCCGAGAAGAACTTGTTAGATCTAGGTTGGGGAATTCCGTCCCTCAACTGCCGATGAAGAACAGCGGACCAGCCCTTTCCAGGATGGCCCGCGCCATCGCCGGCCCATAGAGCAGCAGGCTGGCCCCCAGGATCAGGAACGGCCCGTAAGGGATGGCCAGAAAGGCCTTGTAGCGCCGCAGCACCAGCATGCCCAGGACGAGGACCAGGCTGACCATCCCGGCGATCAGCACCGAGATCATCATCCCGACCAGGATGTTCGGCCACCCCAGGATCAGCCCCAGGACGCCTGTCAGGTTGACATCCCCGAAGCCCAGGGCGACTTCATCCATGTCCCCGCGCCGCCGGCGGACCAGCTTGACGAACAGCACCCCCAGCATATACAGCCCCCACATGATGGCATACCCCGCCAGCCCGCCCAAAACGGTCGCATTCAGCCCGTTCAGAAACAGCCCGTACAGCCCGCCCAGAAAGGCGCCAAAAATGCTTACCGGGTGCAGGATCAGGCGGTATTCCATGTCGATCACCGTCACCACCCCAAAATACACAAGGAGCGGCGCGCCGGCCCAGAAGGGCAGGATGCTGGTGCCTTGGGCGGAGTTCCCCAGCCAGACGAAAAGCCCTGCGAACAGGGCCTCGACAATCCAAGTGCGGATTTTCCTGCGTTTCCCGCAGTGCGGGCAGCGGCGCGGCCAGACAAGGTAGCCAAAGGTGCTCTCAAAGTGCTTGCCGCAATGCAGGCAAACCGGGCGGGTGAATCGCCGCCGGACCGGAAGCACATCGGCCAGGTAATTGACCAGCGCCCCCGCCGACCAACCCAGCAAGAGCAGCCCCAGCGTTTCTAACATGCCGGTATTATACTTGTCGGCATGCGCAATCCAAGCACTGCACCTATCGCCCTGCTGACCGATTTCGGCAATCTGGATCCCTATGTCGGGATTATGAAATCCGTGATCGCCGGCATCGCTCCCGGCGTCCCGATGATCGATATCAGCCACGAGGTCCCTCCGGGGGACATCCAAAGGGCGGCGTTCGTGCTATGGCAGGCTTGGCCCTACCTGCCGGAAGGGACGGTCTGCCTGTGCGTCGTCGACCCGGGTGTGGGCACAAGGCGTAAGCCGGTACTTTATGAGAGCGAACATATGGCCGTGATCGCCCCGGACAACGGTCTTTTAACCTATGTGCTGAAAGAAGACACGGCGGTCTACGAGCTGGCCAACCCCGCATTCCAGCTGGCGAACCCGTCGCACACCTTCCACGGGCGGGATATTTTCGCCCCGGCCGCAGGCCATGCCGCGCTGGGCGTGCCCGGACCGGAGTTTGGACCCCGGATCAGCCAGCCGGCCCAGTTCCCGCTTCCCAGGCTTGACTTCGTTCCCGGCGGTGCGAACGGCCAGACCCTGCACGCCGACCGGTTTGGCAACGTCCTGACCAGCCTGGGAAGGCTGAGCCGGACAGGACAGGGCTTGCGCCTGGATCCCTGGATCCCTTTGGGGGATAGCCGTTTTCTCGGGGAATCCTTACAGGTCATTTTTCGCGGCGAGCACCTGCCACTGGCGGAAACTTTCGCAGGGATCTCCACCGGCAAGGTCGGGGCGCTGATCGGCAGCACCGGGCTGCTAGAGATTGTTGCCAATGGGGAAAGCGCGAAAGAAATATTGGACATCTCGCCGGGCGAACCGGTCGAGTTGAGGAGAACCGATGGATAAATTCATCATTCACGGGGGGGTGCCCCTGCGAGGGGAAATGAACCCGTCCGTAAATAAAAACGCCGCGCTGCCGCTGATGGCCGCCTGCCTGCTGTCGCGCGAGCCGGTGACGCTGCATAACCTGCCGGACATCCAGGACGTGCACACGATGGGCGGAATCATCCGCAGCCTTGGCGCCTCCGTGGAGTGGCTGGATTCCAACACCTGCCGCATCCAGGTGCCGGAGGTGATCGACGCCAACCTGGATCCCGCACTCTGCCGCAGGCTGCGGGCCTCCATCTTATTGGCCGGACCGCTGCTGGGGCGTACCGGCGAGTTGCGCATGCCGCCCCCCGGCGGGGACGTGATCGGCCGGCGCCCGATCGACACACATGTGAACGCTTTTCGCGCCCTGGGAGCCACCGCAGAACTGGAGCGGCCGGGGGAAATCCTGCACCTGCAGTCCGACGGCCTGACCGGGACTGACATTTTGATGGCCGAGGCCAGCGTGACCGGCTCGGAAAACGCACTGATGGCAGCGGTGCTGGCCGAGGGGACCACGATCATCCGCAACGCCGCCTCCGAACCCCACGTCCAGGAGCTTTGCCTGATGCTCAATCACCTGGGGGCCAGGATTTCGGGCATCGGCTCGAACACGCTCACCATCGAAGGCGTGCCGTCGCTGGGCGGCGGGGAGTTCACTATCGGCCCGGATTACCTGGAAGTGGTCAGCTTCATGCTGGCAGCGGTGATGACGCGCGGCGAGATCCGCATTCGAAATGCCGGGCCGCAATACTTGGACATGACCCGCCTGGTCCTGCGCCGGCTGGGAATGGAATGGGTCGTCGAGGGCCAGGATATCCTGGTCCCCGCAGAGCAGCCTCTGACTGTCCGGCCCGATCTGGACGGCTCGATCCCGGAAGTGCGCGCCCAGCCCTGGCCGGCCTTCCCTTCAGACCTGATGAGCCTGGCGATCGTAGCCGCCACGCAGAGCCGGGGCAGCGCCCTGTTTCACGATTGGATGTACGAAAGCCGCATGTATTTCACGGACAAGCTCAAGAAAATGGGAGCCCAGATCGTAGTCTGCGATCCCCACCGCTGTGTGGTCAACGGCCCGACGCCTCTATACCCGGCCGAAGTCGAAAGCCCGGACATCCGCGCCGGGTTGGCGCTGGTGCTGGCCGCCCTCGCAGCCCGGGGGACCTCCGTGATACGCAATGTCGGCCACATCGACCGCGGCTACGAGCGTATCGAGGGGAAATTGAACGCCCTGGGTGCGCGCGTTGAGCGGGTGAAGGCCGCTGTTTAAGTAAAAATGCCCCATGTTTCGGATGGGGCATTTCAGGATCGTATGGTTCAGTTGGGGGAAAAGGGGTAGGACCTAACGGTCCTGATTCCTAGACCGCCTCTTCGACCGCCTCCAGGAACTGCCCGACCACTTCGCGCAGCATCGGCTCTGGCAGGGCGCCTACCTGGCGGTGGACGACGTTGCCGCCGTGCACAAAGAGCATCGTGGGAATGCCTCGCACGCCGTACTGGCCGGCATACTGGTAGTTTTCATCGGTGTTGACCTTGGCGATCAGCAGCTTGCCTTCATACTCCTTGGCCAGCTTGTCCAGCACGGGGGCGACCATACGGCAGGGGCCACACCAGGGCGCCCAAAAATCCACCACCACGGGCAGCTCGCTTTTCAGTACGGTTTGTTCAAAGGCGTCGTCAGTGACATTCAAAGGTTCCGAGATCATGGTTTCTCCTTGGCATTCCTCGTTCGAAAATGGAATGATGTCGATCAAGCGGGATTATTATACTGTCATATGACCCGCCCTGACCTTCCTTTCTTACCCGGCCGGTTTATCAGAATTGTATAAATCCATAAGGCTTTGTCGATCGACGGTATAATCCACCCCCATGGCCGTGTTGCAAAAGGAAAGCGCTTTCAAGGTCGAGACCCTCGTGTATGAAGGGCCCCTCGACCTGCTGCTTCAACTGATCGAAGGCGCTGAGCTGGACATCACCGGCCTGGCCCTGGCGCAGGTCACCGGACAGTTCCTCGGGCACCTCAAAAGCCTGGGAGACCGGGCCGCTGAAGAGGTTTCTGCTTTTCTGGTGATCGCTGCCCGCCTGGTGCAGATCAAATCCGAGGCGCTGCTGCCCCGCCCGATCGAGCGCGAGCCCGGGGAGGACGATCCCGGAGAAGAGCTGGCCCGCCAGCTGATCGCCTACAAACGCTACAAGGAAATCGCCCAGATCCTGGCCCAACGGGAGACCGAAGGTCTGCGCACCTTCCTGCGCCTGGCCAAGCCCCCGAAAGTGGATGCCAGGCTGGATTTGGACGGCCTCGGGGTCCGCGATCTGTGGCTGGCAGCCCGGGAAGCCTTCGACAAGATGCCCGAGCAGACCGAACTGGGGACCGTCGTGCGCCGCCCCAAAGTCACGATCCGGCAGAAAATCCGCGGCATCATCGACCGGATCCGCAGCTTTGGGCGCACGCGCTTTAGCGATATCCTCGGAGACGTGCGCACCCGTATCGATGTGGTGGTCTCCTTCCTGGCGATGCTGGAGCTGGTCAAGCGGCGCAGCGTGGCCGCGATCCAGGCCGAACATTTCGGCGAGATCGAGATCGTTCCGGCCGAGGAATGGGACGACACCTCCGATTTCGAGCTGGAGTTTGGAGAATGATCCAACCTTTCGGCGTTGCCGAAGGTTTGGATTCGGGAGAATTTGCGGTCAAATTCTCCATCTTTTCGGAATAACGATCAAGCCGGGGCCGATCTTTCAATCCTGATGTCATTGCGAGGGTTGAAAGGCAAAGCCATTTCAACCCGAAGCAAACTCATCTGTTTTGGCCGTCAACCAGCGATTTGAGAAAACCGGTGCCATTCATGACCAACCGTCTCGCACACGAAAACTCCCCTTACCTGCTTCAGCACAAGGACAACCCGGTCGACTGGTATCCCTGGGGGGAAGAGGCGCTTGAAAAGGCCAAGGCGGAAAACAAGCCGATCTTTCTGAGCATCGGCTACGCCGCCTGCCACTGGTGCCACGTAATGGAGCACGAGTCCTTCGAGGACGAACCCACCGCCGCCCTGATGAACGACTTATTCGTGAATATCAAGGTCGACCGGGAACAGCGCCCCGACCTGGACAACATCTACATGAAAGCGGTGGTCGCCATGACCGGCCAGGGCGGCTGGCCGATGAGCGTTTTCCTCACTCCCGACGGGGAGCCCTTCTACGGTGGGACGTATTTTCCGCCCGAGCGCCGCTACAACATGCCCGCATTCCGCGAAGTCCTGCGAGCGGTAGCAGAAGCCTGGGAGCAGGACCGAGAGGGGATCGGCGAGCAGGCCGGGCGCCTCAAAACCCATATCGCCCGGGAGTTTAGCGGCCTTGCCGGCCAGGGCCAGGCCCTTGACCCCTCGGTGATGGATGCGGCGGTCATGAAGTTGGCCCAGAATTACGACTGGCGGAACGGCGGTTGGGGAAAAGCGCCGAAATTTCCGCAGCCGATGGCGATTGAATTCCTGCTGCAGCGCGCCGCCCGCGGTGAAAAAATGGCGATAGACATGGCCTTGCACGCCCTACAGTCGATGGCGCGCGGCGGCATGTACGACGTGGCCGGCGGCGGATTCGCCCGCTACAGCGTGGATGATTTTTGGCTGGTGCCGCATTTCGAAAAAATGCTGTATGACAACGCCCAGCTGGCCTGCGCCTATTTGCACGCCTGGCGGCTGACCGGCGAACCGGCTTTCCGGCGGGTGACCGAGGAAACATTGGACTTCGTCGCCCGCGAGCTGGCCCATCCGGATGGCGGCTTTTACTCCAGCCTGGACGCCGATTCAGAGGGCGAGGAGGGCAAGTTCTACGTCTGGACCCCGGATGAAATCAAAGCCGCGCTGCCGGATAACCAGGCCGAACTGGTGATCGCGGCTTACGGGGTCACGGAAAAAGGAAATTTTGAGGGGCAGAACGTGCTGCAGCGCGCCCTGGACGACGAAGCGGTAGCAGAACAGTTCGGAGTGCCTGTGGACCAGGTCCCAGAACGCTTATCGACCGCCCACGAGGGGCTGCTGGCGGCGCGTGCCGGGCGTGTCCGCCCCGGCACCGACGATAAAGTGCTGGCGTCCTGGAACGGGCTGATGCTGCGTGCCTTTGCCGAGGCCGGCCGCTATTTGAAGAACCCCCGCTACACCGATATCGCCAAAAGAAACGGAGCTTTTTTGCTCGCGCACCTTCATCGCGAGGACGGCCGCCTGCTGCGGGCCTGGCGAGAGGGGCAGGCCGCCCATCTGGCCTACCTCGAGGACTACGGCGCCCTGGCTCTTGGATTGCTGGCGCTTTACCAAAGCGACCCCGACCCGAATTGGTTCGCCGCCGCCCGCCGGCTGGTCGATAGCCTGCTGGGATTGTTCAGCGATCCGGATGGCGGCTTCTACGACACCGGGGAGGACCACGAGGAGCTGCTCGTCCGGCCGCGCGACCTGCAGGACAACGCCACACCCAGCGGCTCGAGCCTGGCCGTGCGCGCCCTGCTGGCCCTGGCGGCTTACACCGGGGACGGCGCTTACCGCCAGGCAGCTGAAAACGCCCTCTCGCCGATGAACCGCCTGCTCGTCCAGTACCCGACCGCTTTTGCAAACTGGCTGTGC
>JBFKII010000141.1:0-9916 GCA_041632295.1 Anaerolineales bacterium
CCGCAGGGCGCCAGTTTCGTCCAGGGAGCCCGGCGCACCGAACTTGGGCACCTGGAAGGGCGCTCGAACAAGCTGGCGGTGTCCACTTTCCGGCCGCCCGGAATGGACAACCGCGCCATGGCCGAATGGGTCGTGCAGGCCGCCCCGGGAGAGACCCTTGAATTTCACATCCGCAGCGATCGCGCCGGCAGCCTGATTGTCCGCCTGCCGCTGACTTGATTTTTGTTGGCAGTGCCTTGATTTTGGCATCCATCAGCATGTCAAAACGCCGGCATTGTGGAGCGCGACCGAGAGAAGAAGAAGTCGAACCCCGTTTTCGCTGAACCATTTCTCGGCATTGAAGCAAAAAGGTTGACCCTATGCCCACTCTGATCCAGGAAAAAATTACCCAGGCCACCGAGATCCTCGAAGAAAAAGCCATCGATCTGTGGCTGACCTTCGTGCGCGAGACCCCCGCGGCCGGCGACCCCGCTCTGGACCTGATTTACGGCCTGGACTTGACCTGGCAAAGCGCTCTGATCCTGACCCGCAGCGGGGAGCGCCTGGCTATCGTCGGGCGATTTGAAAAGGAGGCTGCCCGTTCGGTCGGCGCATACGAAGTGACCGGCTACGACGAGGGGGTCAGCGGCCCGCTGCTGGAGGCCCTCAAACGGCGTAACCCTGAAAAAATCGCAGTCAACCATTCTACCGACGACGTGCTCTCCGATGGGCTCAGCCACGGGATGTACCTGCTGCTCATGCGCTACCTGAAAGGAACAACTTTTGCTGATCGGCTCGTCCCCGCCGAGCCCGTGGTCACCGCGCTGCGCACGCGCAAGATCTCCGCAGAGGTCGAGCGCATCCGCCAGGCAATCCGCACGACTGAGGAAATTTATGAACAGACCTTTGAATTCCTTAAGGCTGGGATGACCGAGCGGCAGGTGGCGGACTTTATGCAGGAGAAGGTAGACCGTCTCGGGCTGGAGACTGCCTGGGAACGGGCCGCCTGCCCGACGGTAAACGCCGGCCCTGAATCGCCCATCGGACACGTCGGCCCGACGGAGCTGCAGGTCAAGCCGGGCCAGATCGTGCATTTCGACTTCGGTGTGCGCCAGGAGGGCTTCTGCTCCGACATCCAACGGGTTGTTTACATGCTCGGTCCCGGCCAGGAGGCCGCCCCGCCGGGGGTCCAGCGCGGCTTTGAAACGGTCGTTCAGGCGATCGAGGCCGCTGCGGCGGCGCTGAAACCCGGCGCCTTTGGAATGGACGTGGACCGGGTTGCTCGTAAAGTGGTCACCGCGGCAGGCTATCCGGAGTACAAATACGCAACAGGCCACCACCTGGGCCGCCTGGCACACGACGGCGGGGGAGTGCTCGGCCCCGCCTGGGAGCGCTACGGCCAGACCCCCTTCATGCCGGTCGAAGTGGGCCATGTCTACACGCTCGAGCCCGGCCTTTTCGTTCCAGACTTCGGTTACATCGGGATTGAAGAGGACGTGCTCGTCACCTCAAAAGGTGTGGAGTTTTTAAGCACCCCCCAGAAAGAGATCATCACCCTGCGCACATGAGCGACCCGGCCTATCCCAAACTCCGGCCGCTGCAGCCCGTCCCGGTCGTGCACATGGGGCAGCAGTCCTTTTTTTTGCGGGACCCGCTCGAGCTCAACGGGCATTCGGTCTTATTACCGGGCCCGCTCGCGCCGCTGCTGGCCCTGTGTGATGGCACCCGCGATCCGGACACGATCGCGGCCATATTCCAGGCGCATTTTGGCCTGAAAATGATGACGGCGGAAATCTCTTCCATCATCGAAGCCCTCGACCAATGCTATCTGCTCGATAACCAACGCGCCCGTGCCCTGCAGGACGAATCCCTGGCCGCCTACCGTGCGGCCCCGCACCGGCCGCCGTCGTCCGCAGGCGGCTCGTATCCCGCCGAACCCGGACCGCTCACACGGATGCTGAACGATTATCTGGAGGGCGCGGCGGTCGAACCGGCGCCTTTCCCCGGCAAAGGGCTGCTCTCGCCGCACATCGATTACGCCCGCGGCGGGGAGATATACGCGCAGGTTTGGAAGCGGGCGGCGGAGATGGTGGCCGCAGCCGACCTGTTTATCGTGATCGGCACCGACCACTACGGCGGGCACAATCCCATCACGCTGACCCGACAGCACTATGCCACACCCTACGGCGTGCTGCCGACGGATCAGGGGCTGGTCGACATTTTGGCTGCAGCGATCGGGGAGGAGTCTGCTTTCGCCGGGGAGCTCTACCACCGCGGCGAACATTCGCTGGAGCTGCCGCTGGTCTGGCTCCACCACCTGACCCGCCATCGCCCCATCGCAGTTGTCCCGATCCTCTGCGGAGCGTTCGAGCCCGGCGATCCAGGGATCGAGGGACTCCTGGACGCACTTCAGGAGGCTGTCGAAGGCCGGGAGACTTTCTACGTCATCTCGGGCGACCTGGCGCACGTGGGTCCCGCATTCGGGGGGACGCCTCTGGCCGGAGCGGCAAAGCGGCGCGTGCAGCGTTCGGACAGTGACCTGCTTGGCTTGCTGGAGGTGGGTGATGCGGATGGGTTCCTGGCCGCTATCGATGACTGCCTGGACGAAAACAACGTCTGCGGCACATACCCGCTTTACCTTGGGATGAAGGCCATGGGGCCGGTTTCGGGCCAACAGGCTGGCTATGCGCAGTGCCCTGCCGACGACCGGGGGACCTCGATCGTCAGCGTGGCGGGACAGATATTTTTCTGAAATATAATTCCACTTGACTATAGTCGAGCGAAGGAGAAGCCTATGCAGGTCTACAAAACCATCCGCGCCAAGCGCGCCATTCGCAAATTTACGGATCAGGCCCTTCCCGAGGAGGATGTCCGCGCCATCTTGAACGCCGGGCGTTTGGCGCAGTCGTCCAAGAACATGCAGGCCTGGCACTTCATCGCCATCACCGACCGTGACATTCTGGGGAAACTGTCCACTCTGGGCCAGTGGGCCGGGCACCTGGCAGGCGCCGCCCTGGGGGTGGCGATCATCACCCCGGACCCGGACCTGCGTTTCAACGTCATGTTCGACGCCGGCCAGGCTGCCGCTTACATGCAGCTGGCCGCCTGGGAACGCGGCATCGGCTCTTGCCTGGCGACTATTTACGAGCGCGAACAGGCCCGGGATCTCCTGAAGTTCCCTCCGGACATGCACATCCGCATTGCCATCTCTTTCGGCTACCCGGCATCGCCGCCTGTGGGGAAGGCAAAAAAAACCGGCCGCCGGAACATGGCCGACGTGCTTCATTGGCAGCGATGGGATCCGGAAAAGGCCGCCCACAACCCTTTTACAGACAGCTGAGGGATCATGCGCGGAGAGGCGCACACCGAACTAACCAGCGCGATCAGCGATTTCCGGGAAGCCCGGCTGCGGGCCGCCATGCAGGGGGTGCTTTCCTGGATCACGGGCAAGCCGGTGGACCTGCTTCCATTCGACCAGGCCCGCCGCCTGCTGACCGGGGAAAGCGCCATTCAGCACGGCCTGGCTGAGATCCCGCTGGACGCCGTGGTCGGCAGCGTCGGGCGCTACCGGGATTTCACGCGCTCGTTCCTGCCCCGGCGCAGCACGGACGCCATGCGCTGGGCCCGTCTGAAGTCCAAGATTCCCGAGATCGGTTTTAACCCGATCGAGGTCTACAAAGTCGGCCAGGCCTATTTCGTCCTGGACGGCAACCACCGCGTTTCGATCGCCCGGGCCAGGGGGGACGAAACTATCCAGGCCTACGTGACCGAAATCCCCACCCGGGTGGAACTGCAGCCGGATGACGACCTGGACGATCTGATCCGCAAGGCAGAACAGGCAGACTTTCTCGAGAGCACCGGTCTGGACCAAAGCCGGCCTGAATCCGATTTCACCGTGACCGCGCCGGGCAGCTATCGCTCGATGTTTCACCGGATCGAACGCTATCGAGAATATTTTCCCGAATTAGAATGGCGTTCCGCGGCTGAAAAATGGCATGACGAGGAGTACCGGCCGGTCGTGGGCATGATCGCCGAAAAGGGAGTCAACCGGGATTTTCCCGGACGGACGGAAGCGGACCTGTATGCCTGGATCATCCGGCGCCGTGCGGACCTGGCCCATGAAATTGGCCACGAGGTCTCGCTCGCCGTGACCGCTGAAGAGATGCGCCAGCGGGACAGCCCCCGGGCGGGGAGGGTTGCCCGGCGGGTGGGGAGGAGTCTGGCCAGGCTGATCACGCCCGATCCGCTGGAACCCGGCCCGCGTGCGGGGCGCTGGCGGCAGTGGGCCCTGGCCACCCACCGCAAAGATCACCTCTTCAAGGAATACATCGTCCCTATCAGCGGCAGTGAAAACAGCTGGCTGGCGCTGGAGCAGGCCCTGATCTACGCCGCCAAAGAGCGGGATTTTATCTACGGATTGCACGTCGTTAAAAACGGCAGCCAGGCGGAGAGTGAGGCTGTTGCGCGGATCCAGACGAGGTTTGAGCACCGCCTGGCAGAACACGGGCTATCCGGCGAGTTGCTCGTCAAGGTAGGGCGGGTATCGCAAACCATCTGCGCCCAAACCTGTTTTGTCGATCTACTGATCATGGATATCGCCGAACCGCCCGGCGGCGGCCCGCTGGAAAAGATTTCTTCTCGCCTTCACAGGGTGATCCAGCAGGCCTGCCGGCCGATTATCCTGGTACCTGCCCTTAAGCCAAAAATCGAACGGCTGCTGCTGGCCTACGACGGCAGCCCGAAGGCCAAGGAAGCGCTGTTCGTTTCCACCTACCTGGCGGGCAAGTGGAAACTTGAAATCGATGTGCTGACCGTGCTGGGAGGCCGGGCGACCCCTGAAAATCTCGGCCAGGCCGGGGATTACCTGCGCAAGCACGGCATCGAAGCCAATTCGATCGTCCGCTCAGGCGATCCCGGTGAAATCATCATCCAGACTGCGCAAGAGCGCGGCAGCGATGAGATCATCATGGGCGGCTACGGCCACACTCCGTTGCTGGAAATCGTGCTTGGAAGTGCAGTCGACCACGTCATCCGGGAGTCCGCCGTGCCTGTATTTGTCTGCATTTAGCTGAATTGGTGCGAGGTATAAACATGAAATTGCTGCATGATTCGTTGGACCAATATCTTCGTTCGTATTTTGCGTCCGAAGACCAGGCGCTGGAAAAAGCGCGCCTGGACACCCCCGCCCTCGGGCTGCCCGATATCGGAATCCAACCCGTGGAAGGCCGCTTCCTGCAGGCGCTTGTGGCGGCCTGCCGGCCCAAACTGGCGGTCGAAATCGGCACGCTTGGCGGATACAGCGGGATCTGGATCGCTCGCGGTCTGCCTCCGGGAGGAAAGCTGCTGACGATCGACATCGACCGCAAGCACGCTGGCGTCGCCCGCAGGCATTTCGAGGCCGCCGGCGTAAGCGATCGGATCGAAACGCTCGTAGGGAACGCCCACCAGGTATTGGCGGAGATTGCACCGCGCGGGCCCTTCGGCTTTGTATTTATCGATGCCGAGAAGTCGGGCTATCCGGATTATTACGCCTGGGCGGTGGACAACGTGCCTGAAGGTGGGGTGATTTGCGCGCATAACGCTTTTCGCGGCGGTGGCGTCCTCGAACCGGACAGGTCCGAAGATATCGAAGCCAGCCGGGTATTCAACGGTAGTGTGGCCGAGGACCCGCGCGTGATAAGCACAGTGTTTCCGGCCGGAGATGGAACCCTGGTCGCTGTCAGGCGCTGACATCACAGCCAGCAAAGACCGAAACGCCAGGTACAGATACCGGGTAAGCAAGGGAAGGAGCGTCGGCATGCGTGGGAGGCGGTGACGCAAAGGAGGATGGCGATGAAAATTATGACGAACCGCGTGACATGGGGTCTGCTGTTGATCGCCTTCGGCGCCCTGTTTCTGCTGCAAAATCTGGGCCTGCTGCCGGAAAGTGGCATGCTGTGGGCGATCGTCTTTGGATCGGCCGGGGTCATATTTTTGATTTATTTTTTGACCGGAAGGCAGCGTTGGTGGGCTGCCATTCCCGGATTCGGCTTCCTCGGAATCGGTGGAACGGTCCTGCTTTCAGATGTTTTGTCCGGCAATATTCCCAATGAATGGGCCGGGGCTTTTTTCCTGGCGATGCTGGCCTCTGGCTTTTTTGTTGTCTACTTGCGACTGCGGGAGCACTGGTGGCCAGTCATCCCCGCAGGAGCCCTGTACACAATCAGCGCAATCATCTTGCTCACAGGCCCCGACCGGGAACCTGACGCATCGCGCATTTCCCTGGCATTATTTGGCGGCCTGGCGTTGACTTTCCTGCTGCTGGCAATCCTGCCCGCAGCGTGCGGGCGCGCCCGCTGGGCGATCTGGCCGGCCACCGGACTCCTGATCGCGGCTTTTTTCGCTGGCGCCAGCGCTTTCGACCTGCTTAACCTGGTCGTCCCGGCCGCGTTGATCATCGGTGGAATTTTTGTCCTGGTACGCGGACTGCGATGAACCCGCTGAGCAATCGTTTCGACCAGGCCCTGCAACTTGCGGTCTCCCTGCATCGCAACCAGACCCGCAAGTCGACAGGCGTGCCTTTTGTGGCCCATCTCCTGGGGGTCGCTTCGCTGGTCCTTGAAAATGGCGGCACAGAGGACCAGGCCGTCGCCGCCCTGCTGCACGACAGCGTGGAGGACCAGGGCGGTTGGGCGACCCTGGAAACCATCCGGGATGAATTCGGGGAGTATATTGCCCGCCTGGTGGAAGACCTGAGCGATTCCTTCGAAAAGCCCAAAGCACCCTGGAAACAGCGCAAACTGGGCTACATCTCCCGGCTGCCCGAGCATCACCCTGACTCGCTCCTGATCTCCCTGGCGGACAAATATTACAACGCGGAGAGCCTGCTGCGGGAATACCGGCGCGGGGGGGATACGGTCTGGCGGCAGTTCAACGGCGGCAAAATGGGAACCCTGTGGTACTACCGCACCATGGCGGATTTTTTCAACAACTACCAGCCGGGCTGGCTTGCCCGGGAGTTGGAGCGCGTGGTCTCAGAACTGGAAGATGAAGTGAAATGAAGCGGTTGGCGTTCTGGATCTGGTTGGCCCTATTCGCAGCCGGCTGTGGCGGGGAATCCACTGCCACCATGCCCGCAGCCTGGTCTCAAGGGACCGGCATGCCCAGCGATCGCTCCGAAATGCCGGCCGCCGTTCTGGATGGCCGTATTTACGTGCCCGGCGGATTTGGAGGTGAAACGGATTTTGCCGCCTACGATCCGGCGGCCAACCGCTGGACTGTCCTGCCCGCCCTGCCCCAACCCCGGCACCACCTGATGTCCGCTGCGCTGGATGGAGCAGTCTACATTTTTGGCGGCGCGCCCAGCCTGATCAACTGGCAGCCTTCCTCGGAGGCCTGGGCCTTCGACCCGTCCGAAAATGGATGGCGGTCCATCCGGGGGATGCCTTCCACCCGCATGTCCGGCGCATCGGTCGTCCTGGGAGAGGCGATCTACATCGTCGGTGGCAATGGAAGCGACCAGGACACCATGCGCTACTTGCCGGCGCAGGACCGCTGGGAAAATCTGCCGGCCTTGGCCCAGCCGCGCGAGCACAACGCGGCCGTCACCTTGGACGGGAAAATTTTCGCTCTAGGGGGGCGCTGGGGGCAGCAAGGGGAACTGGCCTCGGTTGAGGTCTATGACCCGCAGCTCAACGCCTGGCTGCCCGGGGCCCCTATGGCGACGGCCAGGGCGGGGTTCGCCGCGGTTGTTTTTGAAGGCCGGATTTACGTCTTCGGCGGGGAGGTCCTCAGCGGCCGGAACCTCACGCTGGACAGCGTCGAGGTGTACGACCCGGCAACCGGAAACTGGCAGCCGCTTCCCCCCATGCCCTTTGCGCTACATGGGGTGCCCGGCGCAACGGCGGATGGATCGATCTACATCATCGGCGGCTCCGATGATGCCGGTGGGATCGACAACCAGGGGCGCGTGCTGATCTACAGACCCTGATACCGATTTGGGTTTGGGAAATGGGTCAATCCAGGAATCAGCTTCTTTCACTCGCGATGACCTTCGGGCGGGCCCCATCGGAATGACAGGGATATGAAGGCTGAAAGGGAGTCGAAGAGTCTACCCCGATCTTTGAAAAGTGAAAAAAAAGAGCCGCCAATCAACAACGGCGGCTCTTTTCGATTTGGTTTTGTGATTGCGATTTCAGCCCAGATATTCCCGCAGTGCGATGGAAATGCCCGGGTGCCGCAAGCGGCGCAACGCCTGCGCTTCGATCTGGCGCACCCGCTCGCGGGTCACGCCCATTTTGCGCCCGACTTCCTCGAGCGTGCAGGTCTTTCCGTCGATCAAGCCGTAGCGCAGCTGCAGCACGCGCACTTCGCGCGGCGGCAGCGTGTCCAGGACGGAGCCGAGGTGCTCTTTGAGCAGGTTGTGGGAAGCGGTCTCATCCGGCGCCGGGGAGTCCTGATCCTCGATGAAATCCCCGAGCATCGACTCCCCTTCGTCGTCGATCGGCATCTCCAGCGAAAGCGGCCGGCGGGAAACTTTGAGCATGTCCTCCACCTTGCGCAGTGGAAGATCCATCGTTTCCGCCAATTCTTTCAATGTTGGCTCGCGAGCGAATTTCTGTTTCAACTGGTTCTGGACACGGCGTAGCTTGCTGATCTGGTCGCCCATATGGACGGGGACCCGGATGGTGCGGCCCTGGTCTGCGATGGCGCGCGTCACGGCCTGCCGGATCCACCAGGTGGCATAGGTGCTGAACTTGAAGCCGCGTTTGTAATCAAATTTCTTGGCCGCCCGCATCAGGCCGATATTCCCTTCCTGGATCAGGTCCAAAAAGGGAACGCCGCGACCGATGTATTTTTTGGCAACCGAAATGACCAGCCTGGAGTTGGAAATGATCAGGCGCTCGCGCGCCCGCCAGCCCTCCTGGACGTACTGAAGCAGTTCCTCTCTCCGCTCCAAAGGGACTTTGGAGTTTGCCAACTCGTCGCGCGCTTCCCGGCCGCGTTCGATCGTCATGGCCAGGTCTACCTCTTCTTGCGGAGTCAGGAGAGGCACCTCAGCAGCCTGTTTGAGGTACAGACCAACCATGTCGCGCGGGTCGATATTGGCCAGGGGGTTTTCGTCCTTGGAAATCACCCTATCCGCGGGGGTCTGCCCTTTTTCGTCGTCGTTTTCTTCGGCCGGGCTTGGCGCGGCGCCTTCTTCCCCCTCTTCCTCGTATGGGATGCCCGCGCTCATCAGCGCAGCGAACACCTCGTCCAGCTGGCTGATATCCTCTTCGGCTTCCGGAAAGTGCTGTAGCAGATCGTCCAGGGTGACATAGCCCTTCTGGCGGCCCAGGGAAACGAGCTGCTGGATGGCGATAAATGGTTTATTGGACTCGTTTTCCTCGTCCAACAATTGTTTTTGCAGAACACTGGTCATATAGCGGTCAAAGCCTCCAAAAATATTCGCATAAAACAGCACCCGGCATAAAATTACCCAGAAATCGGGGCCGGTATCCTGTTTAACCGGGAATTTTCCCGGTCAAAAAACGAATAATCTTAATAACTACAACGCTTGCGCTGGAACTTCATGCAGGCGAAATAATTGCATTGGGCCCCCGGTTGAGGGGCATTTCCCCGAAAGACACCCCGGAGTATGCTCCGGGGCGGGCGAAAATCCCTGTACGTCAGGGTATTAATGCGGGGAGTTTTTCAAAACTGTTAACGGTAATTATTATAGCATGGCTTGTCAAGCGATTTTCATATATTAAATATTAACCCCGCCTGCTTCCGCCCGGCCAATTTCCGTGCGATTTGATTGCAGTTTCATTGCAGGAATGCAATATATCTCGAGTTATAGGGAAATCAGGCCCCGGCGAAGCCCCAGGCGGACTGCCTCCGTGCGATTGGCCGCCCCCAATTTTCCGCAGATCGAAGAAACGTGAAACTTGACCGTGTTCTCGCTGATAAACAA
>JBFKII010000142.1:0-9896 GCA_041632295.1 Anaerolineales bacterium
CGCCGGCTGGTCGATAGCCTGCTGGGATTGTTCAGCGATCCGGATGGCGGCTTCTACGACACCGGGGAGGACCACGAGGAGCTGCTCGTCCGGCCGCGCGACCTGCAGGACAACGCCACGCCCAGCGGCTCGAGCCTGGCCGTGCGCGCCCTGCTGGCCCTGGCGGCTTACACCGGGGACGGCGCTTACCGGCAGGCGGCTGAAAACGCCCTCTCGCCGATGAACCGCCTGCTCGTCCAGTACCCGACCGCTTTCGCCAACTGGCTGTGCGCCTACGATTTCGCCCTCGGGCCGGTGGACGAGGTGGCTATTCTTGGGGAGGATACTGGACCCCTGGAAGCGGTGCTCTGGGAGGCTTACCGGCCGCGCATGGTCGCAGCAATTTCCGCCTTCCCACCGGACCCCCAATCTCCGGAGTTGCTGCACGAACGGCCCTTGCTGGATGGCAAGACGACCGCCTACGTCTGCCGTGGGTTTGTCTGCGAACGGCCGGTCTCTCAGGCACAAGATCTACAAAACCAGTTGGTACCCACGGGAAAATCTCCAATTAGCTAACCCAAGGTACAAGTTTCAGCAAACCAAGCGTCCTGAGCGGAAAACGGCTGGTTTTTTAGCCGTTTGCAGTCGAAGGAGCGGGAAATATCAGTTCGTACTGCATTCTTTGACTGCGTGAAAGCGAAAAAGCAGCTTTCAATCCGCTCAGAAAGCTTGAAATCGGTGAATAAATGAATAACCTGCAGATCAGGTTATCTAAGCTTTTAGCGAACTAATATCTTCAGCTACGATTGAAACTATCAACTGAATGGGCTTTTATCGACTTGCCCAACAGCGCTTTCCCCCCATTACAGCGCCCAGGCCAGCAGGAAGCCCAGCACCGCCAGCACTACTCCCAGGTGCAGAAGCAGGTCGCTGGTGGCCAGCCAGCCCAGCGGCAGGAACTGCACGACAAAGTTGAGGAGCACCAGGAGCACCCCCAGCATAGGCAGCAACCCTTTGCGGGCGGCGATGAATGTCGACAGTTGGTCCAGCAGGCGGTTGAAAACCTTCATCCTCGCATGCCCCAGCCCTCAAGCGGACCCGGCCTCCGCATCCACGACTCCCGCGAGGAAGGGAGTGAAACGGGCCAGCAGGCGTCCCGGCAAGCGACCGGTGACATACACGCCCTCTTTGCGGTAGTCCACTTCTTCCACTTTCCCCATGTCATGGAACAGCGCCAGCAGGCCGCCTTCGCTGTGCGGCAGCACGACATCGATCTGCTCGTAGGATTCGTACAGCTTGCGGTTGACCGCATCCAGCATGTTTTCAATCCCCAATCCCCTGAGCGCCGAGATCGCAACCGCATCGCCGCCCTCCACCAGCGCACCCAGCGCAGCCTGCGGGTCAGGCAGGCGGTCGATCTTGTTCAGCACTGTCAGAATTGGGATGTGATCGGCGCCGATTTCCTCCAGTGTCAGGAGGACCGCTTCCGCCTGCGCATGGACGTTGGGATGCGTGACATCGAGCACGTGCAGCAGCAGGTCGGCTTCGGCGATTTCCTCCAGGGTGGCACGGAAGGCCGCAACCAGTTGTGTCGGGAGCTTTTGGATGAATCCAACCGTATCGGTGAACAGGGCGGTATTGCCTGCAGGAAGTTCCACCCGGCGTGTGGTGGGGTCCAGCGTGGCGAAAAGCTGGTCGGCCACATAGACATCCGACTCAGAGAGGCGGTTGAGCAGCGTCGATTTGCCGGCATTGGTGTAGCCCACCACGGCCACCACCGGCAGCCGGTTCTGGCGGCGCCGCTTGCGGTAGCGCTCGCGGTGGGCGCGCACTTTCTCCAGCTCGCTCTTGAGTTGGTCGATCCGGCGCGAGAACTCCCGCCGGTCTACCTCCAACTGGGTCTCGCCGGGGCCGCGCAGCCCGAACCCCCCGGAAGACCCGCGCCCCCCGGCCTGGCGGGCCAGGTGGGTCCAGGCGCGCGTCAGGCGCGGCAGCCGGTATTCGTATTGGGCTAATTCAACCTGCAAGGCGCCTTCGCGCGTACTGGCGTGCTGGGCAAAGATATCAAGGATCAGTGCCGTGCGATCGAGCACGCGGAAATCGTCCCCGAAGAATTTCTCCAACTCGCGTTGGTGGCGCGGGGCCAGCTCTTCGTCAAAAAGCAGCACGCTGGAACCCGTCTCGCGCACCAGGGCTTTGATCTCGTCCAGCTTGCCGGAGCCGACAAACGTTTTGGGGTCGGGCGAGGTGCGGTTCTGTGTCGACTCGCCAACCACTTCCAGGCCGGCAGTGTCCACCAGAAGGGTCAACTCGGCCAGCGAGTCTTCCAGATTCAGCAGGCTGCCGTCGTCGTGCAGAGAGACCCCCACCAGGAGGGCTTTTTCCTTTCTTTGCCGGGTGCGGACCGGCTCTTTGTTGGCCATGTGGGTGAGTTTTATCACATCCCGGCGATCTGGGGGAGGCTTTCAGGCGGTTTGTTCCACGGATTTAGGCCGGTTGTCGGCCAGCATTGGCAAATTTTGTTCCGGCACGGGAAGATCCCTCAGCCGAAAGACAGCGACAGGATGGCATAGGAATAATTTCAGATCCAAGCGCACCTTCGATCCAGAGTGGGCATCAATGCGCTTGTTTGCATCCTTAGGAGTAGATTCGGAATTCTGTGCTCAGGCGTGCTGCCTGACCCACTCTGCCATGCGAGCCATCGCCTGACGCGTGCGGTCTTCCGGCGTGCAGATCGACATGCGGAAATAGTTCTTCCCATACTGCCCGAAGACCGAACCAGGCGTGATGCTGACCCCGGCTTCGTTCAGCAGGCGCTCGCAAAACTCCCGATCGTCCATTCCTGGAAGGGTCCTGGTCCAGGTGTACATGGCCGCCTGGGGCTCGATCGGTTCAAACCCCATTTCCCGCAGGCCATCCAGGATCACGGCTAGCCGCCGTTCGTAAATTTTGTTTCGCTGCAGCGCCCAGTCCTGGTCTCCCAGCATGGCACGGATCCCGGCATACAGAACCGGCTCGAAATGGGCTGTGTCCTTCTGGCTCTTGTAGCGCTCAATGTACTCCAGCACCTCGGGGTTGCCGACCGCCATACCCAGGCGCCAGCCGGCCATGTTATAGACTTTCGACAGCGAGTTCATCTCCACGGCGCAGTCCATCGCTTCAGGCACCTCCAGGATGCTCGGGGCACGGTAGCCGCCGAAACACACATCGCTGTACGGGGTGTCGTGGGCGATCAGGATCCCGTAGCGCAGTGCAAAATCCACCGCCTGCTGGAAAAACGCCAGCGGAGCCACCGCCCCGGTCGGGTTGTTCGGGTAGTTCAGCCACATCACCTTCGCCCGGGCGGCCACATCCGCAGGGATCTTGTCCAGGTCGGGCAGAAAACCGTTTTCTTCCAAGAGCGGCATCGGGTAGGTCTCCGCGCCGGCTATGCGGGCGCTGATGCGGTAGGTCCCATAGCCTGGATCCGGCACCAGAGCCAGGTCGCCGGAGTTGAGCAGCACCTGGTTCAGCGTGAAAACGCCTTCCTTGGAACCGATCAGGCCGACAACCTGGGTGGCCGGATCTAGTTCGACCCCAAAGCGGCGGCCGTAAAACGTCGCCACCGCTTCCCGGTAGGCCGGCGTGCCGCCAAAAGTCGTGTAGCCGTGGACCCCCTCCTGGTTCACACGCTCGATCAGGGCCTCCACGATATACGGGTCGGGCGGCATGTCCGGAGAGCCGATGTCCATGCGGATGACATCCATCCCCTCAGCACGCAGGGTCTGGATCCGCTTTCCGAGGTCGGCAAAAAAATAAGATTTTAAGTTTGCAATTCGATCTGCAGGGGGGAAATTCATGGATTTACCAGTCCGTCCATCAATGGTTGGTACAGCCGGGCGGAACGGTCATCAGGGGGTTCCTTGCGGATGGGCAGCATGACGTGAAACACCGATCCGGGGCAGGTCTCTTCGTCCATTCGCTCGGATTCCACCCAGATCGTGCCGCCGTGGGCCTCGATCAACCCTTTGGTGATGGGCAGGCCCAGGCCCGGACCGCCCCCCATGAACTTGGTCTTGCCGCTGGAATGCAGCGAGACATTGCCCAGCTGGCCAAATTTCTCGAAAATCAACATATGGTATTCGGGATTGATTCCAATACCTGTGTCGGCAATCGTAATTTCCATGAAACCCGGCAACTTGCGGCCGTCCACCGTTATTTTCCCGCCATCCGGGGTGTACTTGATGGCGTTAACGAGCAGATTGCGGAAAGCCTGAAACAGCCTTTCCGGATCTCCGAAGGTCATCTCCTCGCTGCCTGAAAAGGGCCTGATGTCCAGGTTCTGCCTGCGAGACTCCACCGACCCGCGCAACTCTTCAGCCAGGTTGCTCAAAATCCGGTTGACCCACAAGGGTTGGAAATTCAGCGAGAGCAGATTGTTGTCGATCATGGACACGTCGATCATGTCGTCCACAATTTCGCGCAGGCGGTGCGTGCCGTTGTCAATCCCTTTCAACAGCAGCATGATGTTGGCATTCTCTTCCCCCGGCGGGTACATCTCCCGGATCATCGCCGCGTAGCCTTCGATCAAGGTCAGCGGAGTTTTCAACTCGTGGGCAGCCACAGAAATGAAGTCCGACTTGGACTTGTCCAGAAGCTCGAGCCGCTGCTGGGCTGCCTCCAGGTCCCTGTGGACATGCTCCATCCGGGCCTGGCTTTCCTGGCGGGAGGCATATTCGAAGGCGTGGGTGAAAACCGGCAGCAGGGCGGAGAACAGCTCCAGGCTGCTTGCCGGGGGCAGGTTTTCCACCACGTATCCCTGGGTGACCAGCAGCATTTCGGAGAGCACCGCCGATAGATTGGCCCCCGGCGTATCCAGCTCGCTTTCCGTCATCGCCAGGGTCCAGGTCTCAAGAATCGGCTCGATCCAGGTCGGGTCGCCGGTCTCCACCGCCTGGCGCATTCCATCGAAAAACTGCTGGACCTGGTCGAGGAAGCTTTCACGCACCCCCGCACCCCTGGCAAGCTGTTGGGAGACGCGCGATTTCCAACCTTGGCGGATCTGATCCAGCAGGTCAAGCGGGCTCATGGTGATCATAGTTTACGATAGGTTCACCCTTTTGCCAACGCCGATGCCCCCGGCACCGGTCCGCACCCCCTGGCGCGCATATTAGGGGCTGCTCCCTTCGATCCGGCCCGACAAGAGCCAGGCCAGCAGCGTTTCCCCGACCGCCTGTAGGCTTTCGGCGGAGACTTTGTCCAGCGTGTCCCCGGTGGTGTGCCAGTGGGGGTAATCGAAATCGATCAGGAGGACCGCCGGGATCCCGGCCTGTAAAAATGGCCGGTGATCATCGATCATCGCATACTTCGGCTGCCGGATAAACTGCTCCCCATATCCTAAAGACGCAGCCGTGTCCCAGATCTGGCCGGACAGGGCAGGGTCGGAGTTGCGCTCCAGGAAAATATTCAGGTCCGCATCGCCGACCATGTCGATGACCACGACCGCATCCGGTTTTCTGTCGGGAGCCAGCTGCGGAAGCGCCTGAACAAAGCCTCGCGACCCGAGGATCCAATCCCAGCCCTCGAATCCGCCATTGTCTTCACTGTCAAACAAGACGATCCAGATGTCCATGGGGGATTCGGCCGGCAGCGCCCGGGCCAGCTCCATCAGCACCGCAACCCCGGAAGCGCCGTCGTTGGCGCCGGGGACGGGCGTGCCCCGTTTCTCCGGCTCTGGGTCCCGGTCGGATTCGAAGCGGGTGTCGTAGTGGGCGCCCAGGATCACCCAGGGCGTCTCTTCAGTCAAAGTCGACCGCCGGGCCACCAGGTTTTGGAAAGCCTGCCCGCCCTGCACCCCTTCCTGGACCTCCACCTGCCAGCCGGCGCGGTCCAGTTCATCCCGGGCCCAGGCCTGCATGGCCGCATGGCCCCGGCTTCCCGGTGTGCGCGGGCCAAAGGCAAGCTGCGCTTCCACCAGCTCGAGCGCTCGCAGGCCGTCAAATTCCGGAATGTCTGTTGCGGAGGGAGATGTGGATGTGGGGCTCGGAGTCGAAACAGCAGCCGTGATTGCGGGTTGATCCGGTTGGCGCGCTCGGATCAACGCAAATGTGGCCCACCCGAAAGCCGCCAGGACGATCGCAAGCCCGAAAAGCGCCGGCCAGCGACGCCGCACGCCCATCAGGCAGGTTCGGGGAGTTCACCCCGCAGGCGGAGAAATTCCTCCAGATCCGCCAGCGCCCGGGCGGCATATGCCGCCGCCCGCTCCCGCTTTCCGCGCCTTTTCCCATCATCCAACCCGGGAAGAATGCCGAAGTTGGCTTTCATCGGCTGAAAATCCGCCGCTGAAGCGTGCGTCACGTAGTGGCACAACGCACCCAGCATAGTGGTCCTGGGCATCGTCAACGGTTCCACGCCCCTATGCAATCGGGCCAGGTTGGCGCCCGCCAGCAGGCCGGTGGCGATGTTCCCGGCGTAGCCTTCCACGCCGGTGATCTGGCCAGCGAAGAACAGGTCCGGCCGGCGCCTGGACTGCAGGGTCGGGCGCAGCAGCGCAGGGGAGTAAATAAAGGTGTTGCGGTGCATCTGCCCGTAGCGCTCGAAGCGGGCGTTCTCCAACCCTGGAATGGTGCGAAAGACCCGACGCTGTTCTGAAAATTTCAAGTTGGTCTGAAAGCCGACCAGGTTGTACAGGGACCCCGCCAGGTTGTCCTGGCGCAGCTGCAGGACGGCATGGGGCCGCCTACCGGTGCGCGGGTCGGTCAGCCCGACCGGGCGCATAGGTCCGTAGGCAAGCGCATCCCGTCCGCGCTGGGCCAAGATCTCGATCGGCAGGCAGCCCTCAAAAAAATGATGCATCCCGGCGCGCACCCCGGTTTCGAGGTCCTGCTCGAAAGATTTCAACTCGATGCGCTCGGCCGCCAGAAGGGCGTCGACGAAGGCTTCGTATTCGTCTTTTGTGAAAGGGCAGTTGATATAATCGCCTTCCGCATGTTCCCCACGGCCGTAGCGGCTCGCACGGTAAGCGACCTCGAAATCGATGCTGTCCACGGCGACGATGGGAGAGATAGCATCGTAGAAATACAGGTGCTCGGTCCCGGCGTCCTGCATGATGGCTGCCGACAGGGCCGCGGAAGTCAGCGGGCCGGATGCGATGATCGTCGGCCCGGCAGGGATGTGCGGCATTTCCTCGCGCACGATCGTGATGTTGGGATGGGCTGCGATCGCTTCGGTCACGGAGGCGGAGAAAGCATTCCGGTCCACGGCCAGCGCACCGCCAGCCGGCACGGCGGTCGCTTCCGCACTGCGCATTAACAGGGAGCCCATGCGGCGCATTTCCTCTTTCAGCAGTCCTGAAGCGCGGTCCACCAGGTTGGACCCAAGCGAATTGGAGCAGACCAACTCCGCCAGCTCTCCGCTGACGTGAGCGCCGGTCTCCAGGTTCGGGCGCATTTCGTACAGCGCCACGTGCAGCCCTCTGCTGGCTGCCTGCCAGGCGGCCTCGCTGCCCGCCAGCCCTCCGCCAACAACGATCACAGTTTCCATTTCGATTTTTACCTTGCCAATTCTGGCCCAAATCATACCTGTTTTCCGCCCCGCAGGCTGATTTCAAAGATAACAAATGAATTAATGACGAATCCCCAGCCCTGGGAACGTGAGGTAGAATACTCAGGCTTTCCCGCATGAAGAGGATTTCCAAACCCCTTCGCGGTAGTTTGTTTATAAATTGAGGTGAAATATGCGTTTACCAGGTGCACCCGAACTGATCATCGTCCTGGTGATCATTTTGCTGGTCTTCGGTGTCGGCCGGATCAGCAAAATCGCAGGAGAGATGGGCAGCGGCATCCGTGCGTTCCGGAAGGGACTTTCCGGAGATGGCGAAGAAGAGGACGAGGAAGACTCGGGCACAGAAGAGGCATCCAGCTCGTCGTCCGGATAGCCCATGCGGCTGAATGGAAAAGTCGCGCTAATCACAGGGGGCGGACGGGGGATAGGAAGAGCAATTGCGCTCGGATTCTCCAGGGAAGGGGCAAAAGTGGCTGTCGCGGCCCGCACGTCGGGGGAAATCGAGGCGGTGTGCAAGGAAATTGAGGCCGGAGGCGGCCGCGGTTTTGCTTTATGCTGTGATGTCACCATCGAAGAGCAAGTTAAAGACATGATGCAGTCCGTCCGAGAACACTTCGGGCGGATAGATATCCTGGTCAACAACGCCGGGGCGGGGGCATTCCGACCGGCATACGGAACCCCGTTATCCACCTGGGAAAAAATGATGGATGAAAACGCCAAGTCCACCTTCCTGTGCACCAAGCACGCCTGGCGTTCAATGCGAAAACAGGGCGGCGCGAGTATCATCAACATCTCCTCCACCTCCGGCACGCGCGCGTATCCGATGTACGCCGCCTATTCGGCCAGCAAGTGGGGCCAGATCGGGTTTACCAAGGCGACCGCCGAGGAAGGCAAGCCGGACGGGATCCGGGTCAACGCTATCGCGCCCGGCAAGGTGGACACCGAAATGAGAAAAGCGATCGCCGAAGACAAGGACAAGATGCTCAAATCGGAGGACTGCGTGGGGGTGGCGATCTTCCTGGCCTCCGACGAGTCTTGCTACGTCACCGGACAGGTGATCGAGATCGAGTGGTTTGGCCGGTGAGGTTAGTAACCGGGCCTGGCGGGAGCAGTGCCAGACATGTATCAAGGGAGCTCAATTAAATCCCACAAATTCCCATACAAGTCTTCAAAAACCGCGACCGTGCCATAAGGTTCTACCTTCGGAGGGCGGATAAAAAGGATTCCGGCCGCAATCATTGCTTCGTAATCTCGCCAGAAATTATCCGTTTGTAAAAATAAAAATACTCGCCCCCCTGTCTGGTTTCCGATGAAGGCAGCCTGTTCTGGGTTGGCGGCACGGGCAAGCAATAAGGAAGGGGAGTTTGAACCTGGTGGCGCCACGACAACCCAGCGCTTGTTTTGTTCGGGCTGAAAAGTGTCCTCCAGCACTCTGAAATTGAGTTTTTCGCAGAAGAAAGCGATCGCTTCGTCGTATTCGCGCACCACCAGTGCAACATGAATTAAGGCCTGTTTCATAATAAAAATTGGAATTTACGATCAAGTTTCCATGATTGCCTGCTCTTTTTTCCATACATCCAGTGCGGTTCGAACGGTCTGCAGGTGAATGGCAACCGTATCCGAGATCTGGCGCCCGTAGCCTCCAGACATGACCACCGCGACCGGAATATGACCCTCCCGGCACATTTCGAGCACCAGCCGATCGCGCCTGAACAAACCTTCCATCGAAAGGCCCAGGCGGCCCAGCCTGTCGCCCTCAAACGGATCGGCGCCGGCCAGATAGATGACCAGGTCCGGGTTGGCCAGGGACAGCGCCCGCCGCACGCCCTCCTCCAGGATTTCGAGATAGGCCTCGTCCTCCAGACCATCCGGAAGCGCCAGGTCCAAATCTCCCGGGATCTTCCGGAACGGGAAATTGTTGCGCGCGTGGATGGAAAATGTAAACAGCGCCGGGTCGGACTCCAAAATCTCCGCAGTCCCATTGCCCTGGTGCACATCGCAGTCCAGCACCGCCGCCCGCTGAATCCGGCCATCCGCTTTCAAAGCCAGCAGCGTCACGGCGGCGTCATTGAATACGCAAAAACCCTGCCCGTGGTCGGCGCAGGCATGGTGGGTGCCGCCCGACAGGGAAACGGCGATCTGCTCCTGCAGCGCGGACCGGCTGGCGGCCAGGGTGGCGCCCACCGAACGCCGCGAGCGTTCAACCAGCTCCGCTGACCAGGGCAGCCCGATCCGGCGCACTTCCCGCTCGCTCAGGCGCCCTTCCACCAGCCTGGCAAGGTACTCCGGTGTATGGGCGAGCAGCAACGCCTCGTCCGTTGCGGCCTCCGGGATGCACAATACGCCGGGCGGGACCAGTTCTGCCTCTACCGCCC
>JBFKII010000143.1:0-9825 GCA_041632295.1 Anaerolineales bacterium
CTGCACGTCTGGGAGCAGGTGCTTTTCGGATGGGTGCCGGTCTGCGGCCAGTGGCTTTTCCGCACCGGCGATCTGCGCGCCCTGGGCGGCTGGGACGGGGCACATATCCCGATCGAAGACCACGTGCTCCTGCTGGCGCTCAGCCGCCGGGGACCGGTGGCGGTGCTGCCCGACCTGGTGCTGCATTATCGTGCCCATCCCGGCCAGTGGCGGCCCGCCGACCTGGACGAGCGGATGGATCGTGTGCGGCGAGAGGCCCTGCAGACGCTGCCTGAAACCGAGCAGGCCGTAGCCCGGCGCATCCTGGCGGCGCGCAGCGAGTATAATTTGGGCCTGAAATACTATTGGGAGGCGGCCGGATGGCGCGCCGGGGTTCATTTTTTTCGCTCAGCCGCCCGCAAGCCCTCTCTGCTCCAATCCCCCGTTTCCGCCCGAATGATTCTGCCCCCGCTGCTCAAGTCCCTGAGTGGGCGCTACGGTATGCGCCTGGGTGGCTGGCTGCGCAGGACCGGCGGGGGGCGGATCGAAAGCTCAGTCCGCGTTGTCCGGCAGGAAGAAGAATGAAAAAGATCGACGCAATTTCTGCGGCAAAGATGGCCCTGCTCAAGCGGCGCCTGCAGGAGCACCGTGTGGACCGTCAGGTCCCGCTGGCGGCCCGCATCCCGCCTCGACCCCCGGAAGGGCCGCTGCCTCTTTCGCTGAATCAGGAGGGGCTGTGGTTTATCGACCGCCTGGAACCAGGGCAGCCGAACTACAATATTCCCGGTATCGTGCGCCTGGAGGGGCGCCTGGATCGGGAAGCCTTGCGGCGCACGCTGGAGTGCATCGTCCACCGGCATGAGGTCCTGCGAACCACGTTTCGGGCGGGCCCATCCGGAGCGCCGGAACAGGTTATCCACGCGCCCGGGCGTTTCGAACTGCCGCTGGTCGACCTGACCGCCAGCGGAAACCATTTCTTGGAGGAGGCCAGCCGCTGGGCCGCGGCCGAGGCCCGCACTCCATTTGACCTGGAAAGCGGCCCGCTTTTCCGGGCCTCCCTGCTGCGCGGTTCGGAACGTGAGCACGTCCTGGTGTTCAATATGCACCACATCGTCAGCGACGGCTGGTCGCTGGGGATATTTCGGGACGAAATGGGTCAGCTGTACGGCGCATTCGCCCAAGGGGAAGCTTCCCCACTATCGGAGTTGCCCTTCCAGTTTGCTGATTACGCCCGCTGGGAACGCGCCGAGCTGGCCACTCGGGAAACGAACCTGGCTTACTGGGCCCAACAACTGGCCGGGGCTCCCCATTCGATCAGCCTGCCGGCGGATCTGCCCCGGCCGGCCCGCCTTTCCTACCGCGGCGCACACCGGCGGCTGCGCCTGGGAGCGGCCCTTTCGGATGCCCTGCGGGCCTTCGCTGCAAGAGAAGGGGTCAGCCTGTACATGCTCCTGCTGGCGGGGTTTTACACCCAGCTGGCATTGCTTTCCGGACAGGCGGACCTGGTGATCGGGGCCGGGATCGCCAACCGGGGCCACAGCGACCTGGAAAGGCTGATCGGCTATTTCGTGCGCATCCTACCGCTGCGCATCCGCCCCGAAGGGGACCCGACCTTCCGCAGCCTGCTGGTCGAAGTGCGGCGGGCCACCCTGGAAGCCAGCGAGTACCAGGTTCCGCTTTCCTTGCTGGCGCGCGAGCTGCAGCCGCCGCGAGACCCGGGCAGGAACCCTTTTTTCCAGGTGGAGTTCACTCTGCTCACTCCGGACGTCAACCCCGGAATATATGATGGCGGAATTTCGGGCGTGGACGAAACCATCGAACTGCCGGATCTGACCATCTCCCCGCTTGAGATGGAGTCCGGCGTAGCGCGCTTCGACCTGGCCGTTTTCCTCTGGGATATGCCCCAGGGCCTGACCGGAACCGTCGAATACTGCCGGGACCTGTTTTTGCCTCAAACGATTGAGAAATGGATCGATCACTATCAAAACATCTTACAATTGGTTATTGCCCGGCCGGATGTCCGGATATCTGAAGCAGCCGGGCAGCTGCAGGCGTTTCAAAGCCGCCTGGATGAGGAAAAGAAAGCGCAGGCACATACGGCCATGCGGGCGAAATTCGACACCTTGAAGCGCAGGTCGGGGTCGGTAGGCGGCCGCGATTGAGGTCAGAGCCGCGCAGTCCGAGTTGGCTCGCGCCACGGAGTGATCCCAAACAGGAGTATTTTTTTGCCATGAACAATCCCAAGAAACCCAGCCTGGGGAAAATGCCGGCGGTCCGGAGAAAAACGGTCAGCGTCTCAGAAGATGCCCTGGTCCGGATGCGGCCTTATTTTCCCGACAAATCGCTACCCTTGCTGATCGAGCCGGCCATGGACGGCATCGACCTGTTCGATTGGGTGGCCAACAACCGTGAGGGCATCGAGAAAAAAGTCCTCGAACACGGCGCACTGATGTTTCGGGGCTTCAACGTGGAAAGTATCCCGGATTTCGAGCGGCTGATCGATGTGGTCGGCGGCGGGGCGCTGGAATACAAGTACCGCGCCAGCCCGCGGCATGCGGTCGGCGAGAACATTTACACCTCTACCGACTACCCGCCCGACCAGAGCATCTTTCCTCACAACGAGCATTCGTTTTCCCCCGTTTTCCCGATGCGCCTGTTTTTCTATTGCGTGACCGAACCGGGCGGCGGCGGGGAGACCCCTCTGGGAGATTGCCGCCAGATCTACAAGCGCATACCCCCCGAGATCGCCGAACGCTTCCGGGAAAAAGGCGTACTGTACGTCCGCAATTACAACGATGGTTTTGGCCTTCCCTGGCAGGTCGTTTTCCAGAGTGAGGACCGGAACTATGTTGAGTCATTCTGCCGTGAGCACGGGATCGATTTCGAATGGAAGGATGGCGACCGGCTGCGGACTCGCCAGGTCGGCCCGGCGGTGGTGCGCCACCCCCGCACCGGGGAGCGGGTCTGGTTCAACCACGCCACGTTTTTCCACGTCACCACGCTTTCGCCCGAGCTGCGCGAGGGGGTGCTGGCGACGTTTGCGGAGGAGGACCTGCCGACCAATACCTACTTCGGCGATGGCAGCCCGATCGAAGAAGAGATCGTCGAGATGCTGCGCGAGATCTACACCAGCCAGATGGTGGCCGCCCCCTGGAAAATCGGCGATGTGATGATGATCGACAACATGCTGACCGTCCATGGGCGCCATCCCTACAAGCCGCCGCGCAAGATCGTGGCCGGTTTTGCCGAAGCAACCACCTGGGAAGGCATCGAACTGAACTGATCCAGCCCGACCATCCGAACCGAAGGAAGATTGTCCACCTGCCATGACCATCGAAGGATTTCGTCTTTCCCCCCAACAAAAAAAACTCTGGCTTGCCGGGACCCCCGAGGCTTTCCTCGCCCGCATCCGCCTTGCGGTTGAAGGGGACCTCCCGCAAGGTCGTTTTCAGGCCGCCCTGCAGGAGCTGGAGGCGAGGCACGAGATCCTGCGTACCGCATACCAGCGAGTGCCGGGCGTCGCCATACCGGTCCAGGTGGTCAACCCCGATGGAGGCGTTTTGCAACGGGAGTGGGACGCCCGCTTTCCGGCGCCGGACCTGACCGGCGGTGCGGTGGTGGGGTATGCGTTTTCCCCGGATGGGCGCGAACTGTGCCTGGAGCTCTCGTCCCTGGCGGCGGACCGGCAGGGCCTGGCCAACCTGCTCTCCGAGCTCTGCCGTATCCTGGCCGGCCAGCCCGGGGAAGGGGAAATCATGCAGTATGCCGATGTCGCCGAATGGTTCAACCAGGTCCTGGAGGACGAAGAGAGCCGCGAGGGGCTTGCTTACTGGCAGGAACGCGGTTTCATCCCTGCGGAAATCGGGCGGCAGGCGCTGCCGTTCGAGCGTCGGAACCATGCGAAGGATTTCTCCTACGGCGTGCTGCGCCGCGAACTGTCGGCTCCGCTGCAAAACGCGCTCCGGGAAGGCGCTGCCAGCCTGGACATCCCGGAGGAGCACATTTTGATGGCGGCCTGGCTGGCTCTGCTCGGCCGCATGACCGCCCAGCCTGCCGTCACGCTGGGGGTGCATTTCGACGGCCGCCCGTACGAAGAGCTGACGGGGGCGATCGGGCTTTTCGAAAGATATTTGCCGCTTCAGGCCGGATTGGAAGGCGTCACATTCGCCGACCTGGCCGCCCGCCTCAGCCGTGACGCTGGGGAGGCCGCCGACTGGCAGGTATTTTACGACCCAGAAAGCCTGGATGGGCTGCCGCACTTCCCTTTCCTTTTCGAATACGCAACGTTCCCGGAGGGCTTTTCCGGCCCGGGATTCGAGCTGACGCCGGTGGACCTCGAGGCTTGCAGCCAGCCATTTCACCTGCGCCTGTCGGTGCTGGCAGGCGGCGATGGGTTGGAGGCTGTGCTCTCCCACCAGCAAGGGCGTTACCGGCAGCCGAGTCTCGAACGACTCCTGGACTCCTTCCTGGTGCTGCTGGAAGACGCCCTGGCAGACCCCCGCCGCCCCCTGGAGTCTTACGATCTGCTCGGAGCCGCCGAGCGCAGCCTGCTCCTGGAGGATTTTAGCGGCACCACCGCCGATGCCCCCCAGGCGGAGACCATCCTGGATCTGATCGAAAGCGCTGTCCAGGCCAACCCGCAGGCAGCCGCGCTGGTGTACGACCGGCGCACACTGACCTACGCCGAACTCTGGCAGCAAGCCGGTGAGCTGGCCACCAGGCTGCGCGGACTCGGTGCAGCCCCGGGTGATCCGGTGGCCCTGTGCATGGAGCGCTCGCCTGAAATGGTGGTCGCCATCCTGGGTACGCTGATGGCCGGAACCGCCTACCTACCGATCGACCCGGCCTATCCCGACGAGCGGATCGAATTTATGCTGCGAGACTCGGCCGCGCGGCTGGTGGTGACCGTGACGGCGTACCGGGAAATGATCGCCGGCCGCACCGTATCCAGCGCGCAGTTCGTATTTCTGGACGGGGAGGAGTCGCAAGCCGATCCGGGGGATTCCCCGGTTGTCGAAGCCGGCCTCGAAGATCCCGCTTACATCATTTACACCTCCGGGTCGACCGGGGAGCCCAAGGGGGTGGTGGTCAGCCACGGCAACCTGCTGCATGCCACCTTCGCCCGCCGCCAATATTATCCACAGCCGCCCACCCGCTTTCTGCTGCTCTCTTCGTTCGCCTTCGACAGCTCGGTCGCTGGAATTTTCTGGAGTCTGATGGAAGGGGCGGTGCTGGTGCTGCCGCGGGCCGGTGAAGAGCGCGATGTGCTGCGCCTGGCAGGGCTGATCGCCGATCACCGGGTCTCGCATCTGCTGGCCCTGCCTTCCCTGTACAACGCCTTGATCGATCTCGCCCCGGCCGGTCAACTGGCCGGGTTGAAAGCGGCCATCGTGGCCGGGGAAACCTGCCCGCCCGGCCTGACCCGCAGTCACCATGCCCGCCTGCCGGACACCGCCCTCTACAACGAGTACGGCCCAACCGAGGGCACGGTCTGGGCGACGGTGGCGCATCTGGATGCGCCGGTGACCGAGGGCCTGGTCCCGATCGGCCGGCCGATCCCCAGCGCCCGGGTGTACATCACCGGCCCAGACCTGGAACTTCTCCCGGTCGGGGTGCCCGGCGAACTGCTGATCGGCGGTCCAGGGATCGCCCCAGGCTATCTCGGCCAGCCGGAGTTGACCGGGGAGAAGTTCGTCCCCAATCCCTTTGGAGACGGACGGCTGTACCGCACGGGCGACCTGGCCCGCTGGCGGCCCGACGGGTCGATCGATTTCCTGGGCCGCCTGGACCGGCAGGTGAAGATACGCGGCCACCGGGTGGAGCTGGGAGAGATCGAGAGCATGCTCAGCGCACATCCCGAGATCAGGGAGGCGGCGCTGGTCGCCCATGAGCTTCAGGGGCGTCTCCAACTGGTCGCGTATTTCGTCCCCACCACTCGCCATACCGATCACCCCGGAAAGCGACTGGCGGATCACCTCAAAACCAGGCTGCCGGATACTATGGTGCCCCAGCAGTACATCGCGCTGGAAGCGTTTCCGCGCACCCCCAACGGCAAGGTCGACCTGGATGCCCTGCCGGCCCCCCAGCAGCCGGGGGAAGCCCGGGAAGGCGCGATCGTGGCGCCGCGAAACGACAAGGAGGCCGCGCTCGCCCGCGTGTTCCGCGAGGTGCTCAACCTGGAGGCGATCGGGATCCACGACAATTTTTTCGAACTGGGTGGGGATTCGATCGTCAGCATCCGCATCGTCGCCCGCGCCAACCAGGCGGGGATGTCGCTCAACCCGATGCAGATATTTCAGCACCAGACGATCGCCGAACTGGCCGCTGTGGTCGGAGAGGCCCGCCAGGTCCACGCCGAACAGGGCCCGATCCGCGGCGAGGTGCCCCTGACGCCCATCCAGCAGTGGTTCTTCGAAAGCGAGCCCCCGGAACCCGGCCATGCCAACATGTCCCTGCTCCTGAGAACCGGGCTCCAACTGGACCGCCAGCGCCTGTCCCGGGCGGTGCAGATCGTGGTCGATCATCACGACGCGTTGCGGCTGCGCTTTACGCGTGGCCCGGCTGGATGGCAGCAGACCCACGCCAACGTGGATGCCCCCGTGCCGGTGCACTGGTTCGATCTGGCGAACCTCCCCGGCGCGGAGAAGGCCCGCGCCCTGGCCGAGCATTCCGCCGCGCTGCAGGCTGGACTCGATATCAGCGCCGGCCCGACCGTCCAGGTGGCTTATTTCGATTATGGACCCGATGAGCACGGACGCCTGCTGCTTGTTTTTCACCACCTGGCCACCGACGTTGTCTCCCTGCAGATTCTGCTCGATGACCTGCATACCGCCATCCAGGAGCTCAGCCGCGGAGGGGAGGTTTCGCTGGCCCTGAAGACCACTTCCTTCCGATATTGGGCTGAGCAGCAGCAGGACTACGCCCGCTCCGACCGCATGGCAGGAGAGCAGGATTACTGGCTGGCAGAGAGCCGCCGGCAGGTCCGGCCCCTGCCGCTCGATCACCCTGCCGACCGCTCTGAAAACACGATCAGGGACACGAAGTCGGTGACACTGCGGCTGGGTGTCTCCGAGACCCGCGACCTGCTCCAGGAAGTGCCGCGCGCCTACCGGACCCAGATCAACGAGGTACTGCTGACGCCGCTGGTGGGGGCGATCGGGGAATGGACCGGTGAACCCTTGGTGCTGCTCGACCTGGAAGGCCACGGCCGGGAGGACCTTTCTGCCGAGATCGACCTGTCCCGCACGGTCGGCTGGTTCACCACCCTGGCGCCGGTAGTGCTGGAGGGGGTGCAGGGCGATCCGGGGATGGCGTTGGGTGCGATCAAAGAACAGCTGCGCCGGCTTCCCAACCGGGGCATCGGATATGGGATGCTACGCTACCTGCGGGGGGACGAATCCGTTCGGCAGCAGCTGGCCGATCTGCCGCAGAGCGAGATCAATTTCAACTATCTTGGCAAGTTCGACTCGCTGCTGCCCGGGGACCGCATGTTTTCATTTGCCGAAGAAGATCGCGGCCCGGAATTCAGCCCTTCCACGCCCAGGCGTCACCTGCTGGAGGTCGTGGCGCTCGTTTCAGGCGGCCGGCTGGAAGTCGAGTGGACATACAACACCCGCCACCACCGCGCGGAGACCGTCGAAAGGTTGGCCCGCAGCTACATGAATCGCCTGCAGGCGCTGATCGCCCACTGCTTATCCGCCGGTGAAGCAACGCTGGCTGCCTCGGATTTTCCGGAAGCGGATCTTTCCCAGGAGGAGCTGGATGACCTGCTGGGCGCTTTGGACGAACTGGGCTGAGCCGTGTGGATCCTGTGCTGCGGCATGCAGCGCTCTGGCTCGACCCTGCAGTTTCAAATCGCCGCCCACCTGGTTGAAGGCGCCGGCCTCGGGCAGCGGGTCCCCTGGGTGCCGCAAGAAGATTTCAGCCGCCTGGTGTTGCAGTACCGGCAGCAGCCGGGCTGGAAGGTTTTCAAGAGCCACCAGTACAGCCTTGAAAAAGGGGCGCTGATCGCAACCGGAGAGGCCAAAGGCATCTATATCTACCGGGATCTGCGTGCGGTGCTGGCCTCAAAAATGCGCAAGGACCGGCTGGCCTTTCGCGAGTTGTACGGCCAGTACCTGGTCGAGGCGCTGATCGAGACCGACCGCCAGTGGACCGCCCACGAGGGAATGCTGGTCTCGCGCTATGAGCGTGTGATCGCAGACCTGCCCGGTGAGGTGGCCCGCATCGCCGCTTTCCTGGGGATTGACCTGGCGCCGGGCCAGCCCGAGGCCGTCGCGACGGAGTTTCGCCTCGAAAAACAGCGGCAGCGCATTGAAGCCGCCCGCCGGGAGGGCTTGCTCAAGGAGGGCTATGCCGGCGCCCGCTTTGATCCCCATAGCAACCTGCACACAGATCATTTCAGCGGCGGGCGCGCAGGTGCCTGGCGCTGGGAGCTTTCCCCGGTCGAGATCGCACTGACCGAGCATGCTGCCGGGGACTGGCTGGCCGAACGCGGCTACCCTCCGGCCCACCCCAGAGCCGTGCGCGGGCTGCTGCTGGCAGCCGCCCTGCCGCTTCGGATGCGCCGGAGGTTCAGCCGGAAAGGAGCGGTAGCGTGAAGATCGCCCACGTCGTCAACCCTTACCGCGTCCAAACGGATTCGAGAGCGGCTTTTGTCCAGGCGGTCACCTACGAAACCATGCGCACCGCGGCGGACTTTTCAAGGAATGTACTGCAGGTCGAGCTTTGGGCGGCGCTCTATCCGGAGGACGCCGCGGCGCTGCCGGAGGGGTTTATCCGTGCCGGGTTTCTCGAACGCTCCGTCGGGGACGTGTCCGGCCTGGATGGGGAGCGAAGGCTGCCTCTGATCTCCGACATCCTGAGCCGCCTGTTCCACGAGTCCGATGCGGACTACCTGGTCTACACCAACAGTGACATCGCACTGATGCCCTTTTTTTACACCGCTGTTGCCCGATTCATCCGGGAAGGGCTGCGCTCCTTTGTGATCAACCGCCGCACGATATCGGATACCTACACCGGGGTGGAGCAGATCCCGGTCATGTATGCCGAAACCGGTATGCAGCACGAAGGATTCGACTGTTTTGTGTTCCGCCGGGAGGATTTCCCTGCGTTCTGGCTGGGGCAGGTCTGCATCGGGGCGATCGGAATCGGACGCCTGCTGTTGTGGAACATGCTGCTCCACGCCCGCCCGTTTCACCTGTTCCGCGGCAACCACCTGACCTTTCATCTCGGCAACGATACCAGCTGGCTTGAAGAAGCTCACAGGCCGTACAACCGGCACAATATCGCCGAGTTAAAGCGCTTTTACGAGCGGCACACCCGCGGGTACCGGCAGGGAGACCCGGCCAATCCTTTGTTCCCTTTCGAAGGGGACCTGGAGGTTTTCGGCATCCGACCCGGTTGGCGGTGGCAACTGCGGCGTTTCAAAAACCTGATGCTCAACCGGGTGGTATCCAGGTTGCAGGGATTCTTCGATGAGGGTTTTGTCTGATCGCGGACTGTTTCCTGTGTGCCTCAGCTTTCAGGTGTGACGCAATCCTCATGCGGCCTGGTTTTGGATTTCGCGATGGGGTCCAGGGCTCATGTCAGGAGTGGCCTGTAACCGCCCCTAGCCGGCTGCTGCCCGCCGCGGGCTTTCCGTTGAAAATCGGCCGGAGGTATTCCTTTTGAATCCGATGCTGCCAAAATTTTTCTCCAGATTCTTGCATGGCAGGCTATGGCGCAAGCGTTCGTTTGAGTCCTTTGACGCAGCCCAGCGCGCTGCCGGTAGCCGGGGCTATTTTGATGATGACCTGGTTGCAGTTCGGGTTGACTCGGTCCTGCGGAACCTGGACACACCAGCAG
>JBFKII010000144.1:0-9773 GCA_041632295.1 Anaerolineales bacterium
CCGTTTGCGCGGTGCAGTGCGCCAGGGCGGATCTGCGTGAAGTCGGTATAGGATGCGCCCATCAGGACCTGGTGTTCGATGCGGCCGATCAGGTTGTGGTAAGAAGGCTGGTTTTCGACGATCACCGGTGCGCTCTGGCGGACGCTGTTGTCCACGATCACATTGACCTGGTAACGCACCTCCCAGCTTGATCGCCGGGAGGGCAGCAACGATTCGGAGGCGCTCTCCTCGGCGCGAAAATCGTCCACATTGGCGACCATGTCGTCCTGGACATCGTCCAGAAATGCGATCACTTGGTCTTGCCTGGCGTACCGGGCCTGCACTTCGTCGACCAGATGCTCGACCACAAAAAGCGTGGTGCGTTCATCCAGCTCCCGGATCGCCTCCTGGGTGCGGCGCTCCATTTCCCGAACCTTTTCGAGGGTCGTGTCGACCTCAGCGCTGACCTTGACTTCGAGTTTTTTGAGCTTTTCGAGCTTGTCCGGGGCCAGCTTCTCAAGCTCCTCCGGCTTGAACGGCCGCCCTTCCAAAGCGGGGGCGAGCACAAAACCGAACGGCGTGCGCACGATCAGGAAATTGTAAGCCGCGGCGTAGGCCTGCAGCCTGGAGAGCGCGTCCTCGCGGCGTTTCTGCAGGCTGTCTGCCAGGCGTTTGTGCTCCCGCTGGTACTCCTCGCTCTTGAACGCCCGCTTGATTTCGCGCCCCGCGCTTTCCACCAGCTGCGCCATATCCTGCCGCAGCTGGCCCGCACGGCCGGCTTGAAGCCGGAGCGCCTTGGGCCGGTGGGGGTCGTCGAAGTTGTTGACGTAACACCAGTCATCCGGGGCGGGCAGCCTGCCGGCTTTGTTTTCCAGGTACTCGCGGCTCAACGACGTCCGTCCGGATGCCGGCAGGCCCAGAACGAAAATGTTGAAACCGCCGCCGTGGAGATCGCTGCCCAATTCGAAGGCCCGATTGGCGCGCGGCTGGCCGATGACGGCCCCCAGGCGCGGCAACTCGTCGGTCGTTTCGAAGGACAGGGTGGCCGGATCGCAGGCCCTGCGCAGCGCCACAGGCGCCAGGGCAGGGACCCCAGGAACGTCTTTTCGCTTTTTTGCGGGCATTTTACCGCTCACTTCCCCCCTCAGGCAAACCTCGGACGGTCGGCCCCGATTTTCACGCTGGTCACGCAGCCCCCCTCGATCCTGGCCAGGTGAGGCGGACCCCTTCGCATTTCCAGTATTGGACGTCTGGCCTGCTGCGTCACGGGACATTTGACCTGAATACAGCGGGTACTTTGCAATCAGGGTGGGCGGATTCATGCCGGAAAGGTCACCAGGCGCGCCTCATTGGCACCCCTGAGCACGGCATCCAGCCGCAAAGCCGTAAGCGCGTCTATTCGGCTTTGATCTCGATCGTGTGGGCGGCTGGGGCGCGTATTTTCGGCAGCCGCAGCCGGAGCTCCCCGTTCTGGAATATCGCTTCGGCCCGGTCAATGGCGATCCGCGCGGGCAACTGGATGGTGCGTATGAACGAGCGCTGCTTCCGTTCGCGCAGGTGGTATGTGGAGCTCTCCTCAGACCGTGCCTCGTCCAGCACTTCCCCGCATACCGAGAGCTGGTTTTCCGTAATCGAGAGATGGATATCCTCCGGATCGAAGCCGGGGATGGCCATCTCCAGGAAAAAGGCTTCGCCGGTCTCGCGCAGGTCAACGGCAGGCTGCATCCATCCCAACGGTTCGTCCAGACCGGACGAGACCCCTTCCTCGAGGGTCTGGTTGCACTGGCGCTGGAAATTGAAGGTCTCGCGCAGTGGTCGGTAGCGGCTGGTTTCGCTCATAGTAGGCCTCCAGATCCATCAACCTCCCCCCGGCCGTCCGGTGCCGGGCTCCGGCGGCAGAGCGCACAGAGCCAGAAAAGCGCACCGATCAGGAAGAGCGGGCTGTTGAGCAGCAAATGAGAGGTCTGGGGTTGCTCAGCGCCGAAGAAAATGCAGGTCGCGATGCCCAGGGCGAAGAACAGAAAACCGCCGGGCCATTCGCGCTGCCAGGCGATCCCCAGAATCACCAAAAACAATAATACCGGGAGGAGTTGCACGGCCCGCGCAAGCAGTGTTTCTGCAGGGGTGATTGGCGCTGAAATTATGTCCAGCGCAAACAGGCTGATCGCCCCCAGGTAAACCATACCGAGCGCGCGAGGCAGCCAGTAAATTGTGCGCTGCCGGGTCATCACCGCGATCACCTCGAATGTGGATATCCGGTGCCGAAAAAAGGCGTGTGCCTTTCGGAGCCTATAGGCCAGGCCGGTTCCCCCTGCGCCTGCGGAGTCGCGTTCGAAACCTGCCTTCCGGCAGGGTGCTCCGATCTGATTCTAGCGAGCGGACATGCGGATAGAGGGGACAATCGTCCCCTCTTTTTGGGTACAGATATCCTCGCTTAGCGCCCTGGGACCGGGCTCGGCGGCACGAAGGCAGGCAAAAGCGGGTCAACTATCCTGATTTATCGATGACATTCGCCCCATGGCATCTCCTCCCCGCCCTTCCATAATTAAATCGACCTTCAAGGAGGAGAAATTCCCTATGTTCAAGTTCAGGACCCTCATCCTCATCATCGCCGGTTTGCTGATCACGCCAATCGTCGTGCGCGCCCAGTCCCCGGTGGTGCGCGGGGTGCTTTTCTACACCCCCACCTGCCCGCACTGCCATGAGGTCATGGAGATCCACCTGCCGCCGCTCCTGGAACAATACGGCGACCAGCTTCAAATCCTGGCGGTCGATGTTTCCCGCCCGGCAGGCCAGCGGCTGTACCAGGCCGCCGTGCAGACCCTCCAGATCCCTTCGAACAGGCTCGGGGTCCCCAACCTGACCGTCGGCAGCACCGTGCTGGTGGGCAGCATCGAAATCCCGACCTATCTCCCGGGCATGGTGGAAGATGGGCTGGCAGCGGGAGGGATCGGATGGCCGGGCATTCCCGGCCTGGACAGCCTGCTCGAATCCGGACAGTTCTCGCTCATGGTCGCCGGGCAGAGCCCCGCACCCGCCGCGACCATCTGGCAGCGCTTTGCGCAGGACCCCGCCGGCAACAGCCTGGCGACGGTCGTGCTGGTGGGTATGATCGCCAGCGTGGTCTATCTCTGGCAGCTGGCCGGCGATGCCAGGCGGCGAACCGGCCGGACGATCCCAAAATGGGTCGTCCCGGCGCTTTCGCTGGCCGGCATGGGGGTGGCTGCGTACCTGTCTTTCATCGAGATCACCCATACAGAAGCGGTCTGCGGCCCGATCGGGGACTGCAACCTGGTCCAGCAAAGCCCGTATGCCCGTTTCCTGGGGATCTTGCCTATCGGTGTGCTGGGATTCGGGGGCTATGCAGCCGTGCTGGCCATCTGGGCCCGCCAGACCTACCGCGCTGCGGGCGTCGATACAAATGCCACCCGGACGCGCTGGTGGCTGGCCCTGGGCGGGACGGTCTTTTCAATTTACCTGACATTTCTGGAACCATTTGTCATTGGGGCCACTTGCGCCTGGTGCCTGGCGTCCGCCATCCTGATGACCGCCCTGCTCTGGGCGACCACCCATGAGCTGCTGGGAGAAAAAGGGCGGCGAAAACGACGCCCGGCGTTCGGGTAGCGCGCCGGAGCCTGCGCACCCCGATGGCAAACGGGGTGCACAAGGTACAACCGGCAAGGAGGCGAAGATGATGCCGCCAGAGGATACACATTGGTGCCGCGGCTGTGGCGTGGAGATCTCCTGGGGGCCTTTCATGGCCGGCGGGCGGGCTTATTGCTGCCGGGATTGCAGCGAATCGCGCGCCTGCGACTGCGGGGAACGTATGGAGCAGGAGGAGGACCGCCGCCAGAGCCCTGCAACTGGCACACCGCTGCCCACCTCAGGACCGTATTTAGCCTAGCCTAATTTTGGTTTTAGCTTGGGTCAATTGCCCCCAGCTTTTTGGGACATTTGACCCTACTGCCAGGGGCGAGAGGGGCATTTAATGGGTGGAAAATGGGGAGTGACTGTCACCCGATCCTTCACTACGTTCAGCACAAGGGTGACAGTCACTCCCTCCCCGCCTCCGCCGATGCCCGACCCCGCTCTCGCGCTCTTCACCTTTTTTCTGCTCGCCGCGGCCGCGCTGGCCCTGTTCCTGCCCCGCCGCGGCCTGCTTCAGCGCTGGCAGCGGCAGCGGCGCATGACCCAGCGCGTCCTGGCCGAGGACGCACTCAAGCACATCCAGCACTGCGAATCCGAAAACCGCAAGCCCACCCTGCATTCCATGGCCGGGGCGCTGCAGATCACGACCGATCGCGCCGCCGAAACCCTGGCCCGGCTGGCAACACGCGGCCTGGTCCGGGACGAGGAAGGCGGCTACGCCCTGACTTCCAACGGACGCGAGTATGCGCTGCGCGTGATCCGCGCCCACCGCCTGTGGGAGCGCTACCTGGCGGACGAGACCGGGTTTGAGGCCGAATCCTGGCACACGCTTGCTGAAGAGCAAGAACACCGCCTTTCGCCCCAGGAGATCGATGCGCTTGCCGCACAGCTGGGCCACCCCATTCACGACCCGCACGGCGATCCGATCCCCAACGCCATGGGGGAAATGGCTCTCCCCCGCGGCCGGCCGCTTGCCGAAATGCCCTCCGGCCAGCGCGCCGTGATCATTCACCTGGAGGATGAACCCGAAAGCATCTACACCCGCCTGCTCGCGAAAGGCCTTTTCGCCGGCATGGAGATCCTTTTGTTGGCAAGCGACTCTCACAGCGTTCGCTTCCGCGCCAACGGGGACGAACACAGGCTGGCTCCGCTGCTGGCCCGCAACGTGACGGTGATCCCCGTGGCCGAACCCGCCGAAGAGCCCCCCTCCGCCCGGCCGCTCACCGCCCTCCAGCCCGGCGAGACCGCCCGAGTCCTGGGGATCTCCCCCCGCATCCGCGGCGTCGAACGGCGCCGTTTGCTGGACCTCGGAATCCTGCCCGGCACGGCCATCTCCGCCGAATTGCGCAGCCCCGGCGGCGACCCGACCGCCTACCAGGTCCGGGGGGCCCTGATCGCTCTGCGTGCCGATCAGGCCAGCCTGATCCGCGTGACTGCGCCGGAGCCTGCCACCCATGGACGTTAACCCCACTCAAGGCCCGGCCTGTCAGACCTGCCCGGTCCACAACGCTGCAGCCCTGCACAAACTCGGCCTGGAAATGGCCGATTTCGATTTTGTCGTCGCCCTGGCCGGGAATCCCAACACCGGCAAGAGCACGGTTTTCAACCAGCTGACCGGGCTGCGCCAGCACACCGGCAACTGGCCGGGCAAGACCGTCGCCCGGGCCGAGGGCGGTTTCGCATACGGTGAGCGGCGCTACAAGCTGGTGGATCTGCCCGGGACCTATTCGCTGCTCTCCACCAGCCCGGACGAGGAGATCGCCCGTAATTTCATCCTGTTCGGCCGCCCAGACGTGGTGGTCGTGGTGGTGGATGCCACCCGGCTGGAGCGCAACCTGAACCTGGCCCTCCAGGTGATGGAGATCACCGACCGCGTGGTGCTCTGCCTGAACCTGATGGATGAAAGCCGCAGGCTTGGCCTGCAGGTCGACGAGCGGCGCCTGGCCCGGGACCTGGGCGTGCCGGTGGTACCGACCGCCGCACGGCGAGGCGAAGGCCTGCCCGAGCTGCTGCAGACCATCGACGATGTCGCCGGCGGGCGGCTCAACCCGCGGCCGCGCCGCTTCAAAAACTATCCGCCTGCACTCGAACGCGCCGTCCGCAGGCTGACCGGCCAGCTTGAAAGCGTATTTCCCCGGCTCCCCAACGCCCGCTGGGTGGCCCTGCGCCTCCTGGACGGAGACGAGCGCATCGCTGAAGCCGTCCGCCGGCGCGAATGGGGGCTCGAGCCCTGAACGGACCCATGGCCCAAGAAACCTTCTCCTCCGAAGACATCCTCCAGTCCGCCCGCGACCTGCGCTGGGAGGTGGGCATGAACTTCCACGAAGGCCTGGTGGAAACGATCTACACGGAGGCGGCCCGCATCGCCGACCGCGCCGTGACCCGCGCCGGTCATCGCCAGGGCCGCGACTGGGAGCGCACGCTCGACCGGGTTCTGACGAGCCGCATATGGGGTTTCGGGATCATGATCGTGCTGTTGGCGGTTGTATTCTGGATCACGATCATCGGTGCGAACTACCCCTCCCGGTTCCTGTCCTACCTGCTGATCGACACCGCTCACCCCTGGCTGCAGGCCGCATCGGCCGCTATCGGCCTGCCCTGGTGGCTGGGCGGTTTCCTGATCGACGGCGTTTACCTGGCCACGGCCTGGGTTGTCAGCGTGATGCTGCCGCCGATGGCCATCTTTTTCCCCCTGTTCACCCTGCTCGAGGATCTCGGCTACCTGCCGCGCGTGGCCTTCAACCTGGATTCCGCCTTCCGGCGGGTGGGCGCGCACGGCAAACAGGCGCTGTCGATGTCGATGGGCTTCGGCTGCAACGCTGCCGGCGTGGTCGCGGCGCGCGTCATCGATAGCCCGCGCGAGCGTTTGATCGCCATCCTGACCAATAATTTTGCCCTGTGCAACGGGCGCTGGCCCACCCAGATCCTGATCGCCACCCTGTTCATCGGGGTGCTGGTCCCTGCACATCTGGCCGGGCTGATATCGGCGCTGGCCGTCATGGCGATCGCCCTACTTGGCGTTTTCCTGACCTTCGCCACCTCCTGGGCGCTTTCGCGCACCATGCTGCAGGGCGAAGTCTCCACGTTCAGCCTCGAGCTGCCCCCCTACCGGCCGCCCGACATCCTGCGCACGATCTACACTTCAATAATCGACCGCACGCTGATCGTGCTGTGGCGGGCGGTGGTTTTCGCCGCGCCGGCCGGGGGCGTGATCTGGCTGAGCGCCAACCTGCAGTTTGCCGGCGCCAGCCTGGCTGAGCACCTGATCGGCGCCATGAATCCGTTCGGCCTGCTGATCGGCCTCAACGGCGTGATTCTGCTGGCGTACGTGGTCGCCATACCGGCCAACGAGATCGTCATCCCGACGGTGTTGATGTACACCGTGCTGATCACCGGCGCCGCCGGGGCCGGGGCCGGAGTGATGTTCGAGATGGAAAACCAGGCTGACCTGCTGGGCCTGCTCCACGCCGGCGGTTGGACGCTGCTGACCGGCGTCAACCTGATGCTCTTCAGCCTGATCCACAATCCGTGCTCGACCACTATTTACACCATCTACCAGGAGACCAAAAGCCGCAAATGGACCGCCGTGGCAGCGCTCCTGCCCCTGGGCATGGGCTTCCTGGTGACGTTCGTCGTAGCCCAGGTCTGGCGATTGTTCGCCTGAACCGGGCGGGGTTAAGGGCTGCCCGGCCTTGCAGTCCGGCGGCCGGCCAGATCTGCCAGCAGCAGCCCTCCGCCGACCGCCACCCCCGCCAGCGCCAGCGAATAGACGATGAAGGTGGAGATCACGAGCGAATACCATCCGCTTTCCGGGCCCACCGCGCCGCTGGCCAGTCCGGTGACCTGGGCGAGCAGCTGACCCCCAAAAAGCATTACCAGTCCCACCACCAGCCCCCAGCCGATCCACCTCCGCCGTGACTGAGCCCGCAGGGCTGCCCACATGAGCATCATCATGCCCAGCAAAGCAAAGGGGAACAGCTCAGCCGGCATCAGGTAATCGAAACGGAACTCCCTCTCGCTGAAAATGACTGCCAGGGAGAGGAAAACCGGGGCCAGCAGCGGGAACCCTACCAGCAGTGTTCCCCCCACCGCCAGAATGTTTGTAAACGCGCCTTCTTTTTTCATTTCCGCCTTCCTTTCTTAGCTGCCTCCGGGCCTGAGCCGCAGATACAACGGGGTCGCCGGGCCAAACCGGATTCCGTGCTCCAACAGGACAGGCACGGTGGAAACCGTCAAGAAAGATCATCCACCAACCATCATTTTATAGACAACATCCCCTGGCCGCACGCGGCCAGCAACTTTGAGCGCCACGTCGTCCCCCGGCGATGCCTGCACCACCGGGGTGTGATCGATCTGCAGCGAACCCACCCCCTGCTGGAAATCCGTGGTGTGCCCCAGGATGTGGATGCGGTCTCCGACTTTGATTTCGCTGGTGAGCCCCAGCACGGCCACGTTGATTTTATTGAAATAGTGGGTGATTTTTGCGATCGATCGCCCCGTCATCTCAGACCTCCTGTAGAACTTGTTCAAACGTCAGCGTTCCCAGATCACCCGAATTTGTTTCGCACCCTGCCCATATTTGAACTGGAGTTCCCCCTGGTATGCGCGTCCCAGCGATTCGCCGATGAGCCTGGCGATTCGAACGCCAGTGGTGGTCACCACAAGCCCACGGAGGGTCTCTTTTTTTGCGATGATGCGTTCCAGCGGTCGCCGCTCCATGACCCGTTTTTGGATATTCTCGATCAGATTGTGGATCTCCTCCCGGTGGGTTTTGTAAAATTCTCCCGCCACCTCCACAAAGCCGGCGGGGAAATTTTCGGAAATGCGCCGGCAGGCTGGGCAAACGGTCTCCTGTGCGCCTGCCGGGGGCGTCTCCCAGGTCCAGCGCCCCTTCATGTAGCAGGCCCGACACACGGAGCACAGGGTTGGATCGGGCAGTTTTCCCCGCAAACGGTAGGTGTCGTGGCGCGCTTCCTGGATCAGCTTGTCTTTCTTGATCTGCATCGATACACCTCGGGAACTCCTTTATGAACGATCTCCGCTATCAAACGGCTCACATCCTTTGAAATTCGCGGGCGGGCCGGCTGCTGTTGGGATTGCCGGGGCAATGGACCAGGCCAAACCGCTTTATGGCTTGGGCGCACCCCGCAGCGGCGAAATCCCGCCCCAGCCCCTCTCTGAAGTAAGCAGCGCAGGGGGCACGGGGGGGCGCTCGAATACAATGCCGAGTGCTTCGCTCAGTTCATCCTCGAAGTAACCGGCAAACGGAACGATCCCGCTGACACTCGGCAGGAGAGAATCGAGCCCAGACGCGCAAAGCCGCAGGGTGACAACCGTTTCCCCTGCACTGAAATGGTAGTTGATTTCCAGTTCGTCACCGCCGGGGCCCTTTGTCCGGCCGGTGATGGCCGCCAGGTAGCCCCATTCGGTGTTTACCAGCATCCGGGTGGCGGTAAGCAGGGCGCAGGCGTCGACGTCAGCGCCCAAACGGCAGGGCCCCAGGCGCCGGATGCCACGGACATGGCCATGCAGCAGGCGTTCGGCGATCCGCAAAATTCTTTCCACGTCCATATCCAAGCTCCAAAACTGCTCGCCCCCGAAATATCGCATCCCCCAGGGCAACGCCCTTATATTGTCCCGTCTTGTGGGAGCGCCAGCTGCCCAAACGACGGCTCCCTCTTCTATTTTGTATCTTATGGGCAAAATTTACGCAAAATTAGTGACAACTGCCCCGGATTCTCAAGGACGAAAATACCGTTTTCCACCCGCCACCGGTTTCACCCCAGGGAACAGACCTGGTAGACCAGAAACTCCCCTGCGGACCGGGGGGCTCTTCGTGCACGAATATGGCCACTTCCCTGACCGGAAAGCTGCGATCGACCCGCCACTCGGGGAGGGAACGGAAAAGCCACTCGTATACCTCGACCGGCTGGCCTCCCATAGCCACGGTCATGTGAAAATGAAAGGCGGGCCCATCGTGATCGGCCTGTGTGTTCCCAAACAAACCTTCAAGCTCGCGGTTGAGTCGATCATGCAGGGCGCGCAGCCTGAGTCTCTCCTGAACCCCGATCCACAAAATAGCCGTTTCAAACCCCTGAAAAGTGAAGGGGATCAACTGCAATTCCGCCAATTCAACCCGGAATAGC
>JBFKII010000145.1:0-9754 GCA_041632295.1 Anaerolineales bacterium
CGTTTTCCTCGAAGCCGGCCACGACCGACCGAATTTGGGCCTCATTTAGGTATCCCCAGCGCGATTGGTGGAACCCCAGCGCCCAGTGGGGCGGTAATTCCGAGCGACCGGTCAAGTTGGAAAAGGTTTCGAGAACCTTGCCGGGGCTGCCTGAAGTGAAATACGTGCGCAATGCGCCCCGGGCGAACGAAATTCCGGCCTTGCAATTTCTCTCAGGATTTTCTGGAGAAGGGAAGTCCGGCAGGGTGAAGGTCCCATCGTGGGAATTCTCGAAAAAAAGCAAAAAGCTGCCCTCGCGATTCATGTGCAGGGAGACCGGAATGCACAGGTAGAGCGGATCAGCCCCAGGGCCGTAATTCCCTCCCGGAGAGGTATTCCAGAATCGATAGCTGCCGGGACGCAAATTGAGCGGCGCGGCGCGGGATCCCAGGCCATAAACATGCTCCTCCGGCCGCAGCTCGATCCTGGCGCGCCATTCGTCTCCTATTCGTTCGGGAGGGTGCTGGCGATGGAGACGGTTGCCGGATGGGTCGGCATAATCCAGGCCGCCGCGTGCGTCTACAACGAGGGAAAGCTGCTCGGTCAAAAAAACAATCTCTCCCGACTGCTCCCGAATTTCAAGCGGAACGTGTTCGGCAGCGTAGCCCTCCCGGATGCTGTATGGCAGGGGCAGCGATCCCGGGATCCAGGTCGTGCGCACCAGGTCCGGCGCAAGAAAACGGACTTCAAGCCGGAAGCCGTTTTCGAATTGAAGAATCCCCCCTTTCTCGTCCTGGATCTCGAAATTCGTCAATTTGCCTGGGGAACTTGTTTTGGTGCTCTCACTAGCCGGCCCGCCTGCAATTAAGTCACGGTAAATGGGATAGATCAGGGCTTGCAGGGCTGTTTTCCAGCCGATGAACCCTAATGCACGCCTGGCTTTTCGCAGGAAACTTTCCAACAACGCACCCTAGACCGGAGTTTCCTGGCGAAACTGTTTCTGGTACAGATCGGCGTACAGGCCGCCGCGTGCCAGCAGGGAATCGTGGGTCCCTTCTTCCACCACCCGACCGTCCTCGAGCACCAGAATTTTATCCGCCGCCAGGATGGTGGACAGGCGGTGGGCGATCACCAGGCTGGTTCGGCCCCGGAAAAGCGGCGCCAGGGCGTCCTGAATCAACGCTTCGCTCTGGCTGTCCAGGTGGGAGGTGGCTTCGTCCAGGATCAGAATGCGCGGGTCCTTCAGGATCACCCGGGCGATGGCGATGCGCTGTTTTTCGCCGCCGCTGAAGCGGTAGCCGCGCTCGCCGACGATGGTGTCGTAGCCAGCGGGCAGCTTGGTGATGAAATCGTGGATGTTGGCTGCGCGGCTTGCAGCGATCATCTCCGCTTCGCTGGCATCCGGGCGGGCATAAAGCAGGTTGGTGCGTACAGTGTCGTGAAAAAGGTACGTCTCCTGGGTCACCATGCCGATCTGGTGGGCAAGCGATTCCAGCGTGACATCCCGCAGGTCATGGTTGTCAATGCGGATGGCGCCTTCTGTCGGATCGTACAGGCGGGGCAAAAGATAAGTGACTGTTGTTTTCCCTGCCCCGGAGGGCCCGACCAGGGCCACCAGCTGGCCCGGCTCGATGGTGAAATCCAGGTGCCTGAGTGCCCAGCGCCGCGTGGAGATCTGCTGGATGGGCTGGAAAGCCTGCTCATCCGACTCCTTGGCAGGTTTGCCGTTTGGCTCGGTGGCGCTACCTCCTTCCGGAAGGCTGTGCGCCTCCGTGATGTTTTCTGCCTGGCGCTGCCAATCCTCTTCGCTCAGGTAGCTGAAGGATACGTCCTCGAAAACGATCTGGCCTTCCACTCTGGTCAGTTCGAGTGCTGCCTCTCGGTCCGAGATTTCGATCGGCAGGTCGAGGTATTCAAACACGCGCTCAAAGCTGACCATCGAGGTGGCAAACTCCACCTGAACGTTGGTCAGGGCGGAGATCGGACCGTACAGGCGGCCGAGGTATGCGGCAAAGGCGACGATCGTGCCGACCGTGATAGCGCCATCGAGCACAAAATGCCCGCCGGCCCAATACAGCAGCGCCGTCCCGAGGGCGGCGGAAAGTCCCAGCCCCATGAAAAACCACCTGCCGACCAGGGCGCGGCGCACGCCGATATCGCGCACGCTGGCGTTGTTTTTCCGGTAGCGGGCCAACTCCTTTTTTTGGCGGCCGAATATCTTGACCAGCAGAGCGCCGTTGATGCTGAGCGTCTCGCCGATGTGGCTGCTCATTTCGGCGTTGTATTCCATCGCCTCACGGCGGATGTCCCTAAAAATCCGGGCCACCCGTTTTGCAGGCAGCAGGAACAGCGGCAGCACGATGATCGAAAGCAGGGTCAGCCGCCACTCGATCGAAAGCATGATGACCAGCGTGGATATCAGGGTGAAGCTGTTGGTGACTACGTTCGGCAGCGTGCCGGTAATGGCGCTTTGGGCACCGACCACATCGTTGTTCAACCTGGAGATGATATCCCCGGTCTTTGTATGGGTGAAAAATCGGATGGACATGCGCTGGATGTGCTCGTAAAGTTCCTGCCGCATGTCGAAAATGATGCCTTCGCCTGCCTTTGCGCCCGCCCAGCGGTTGAGCACGCCTATCAGATTGCTGAGGATCGGGATACTGATCATCGCCAGGGCCAGCAAATTCAGCCGGGCGGTGTCCCCATTTGGGAGCACATTATCGATCAATTCTCGAAACAGCAAGGGCGGGATCAATTCGATCAAAGCGCTGACGACGATCGTCGCCAGGACCACGGCCACCAGGCCAGAATATGGCTTGCCGTAGGCCAGGACCCGCTTCAGGAGTGTGCGGTCCACCCTGGGCCGCTCTTTTGAGTCGTCGTATGAGATGTACCGCCACCAGCCGCCGCCGTGAAACATAAAGCCGCCTTTGTGTTCCGCCCGCCCTCAAGACCAGGGCGAGGGTTGATTATGGACCAAACCGCCTGCAAGGACCCGGTGTCCTGCCGTTCGAACGCCTGCGGAATCCGGGCATCACCACTTTATCCGCATTCCGTCTGTCTCGCCGATCCTCAGGGGAGCGGCCGAACACCGGATCTGGGTTAAAGGCTAACATGATCCACATGATTTGCCCCTGGACAAAAGGGTGGGATTCCGGATCCGGAACAAAATACCTGGATATAAGAATCAGGCCAGCAACTCCACCTGTAGCCTGCCGGCGTTCAGCCGCCAGACTTTCCTGGCAAAATTATTGATGAAAGCCCGATCGTGGGATACCGCCAGGACCGTGCCCGAAAAAGCGTCCAAGGCGGACTCGAACCGCTGCCGGGACTGGATATCCAGATGGTTGAGGGGCTCATCCAGCACCAGGAAATTGGCTCCTGAGACTACCAGGCGTGCCATAATCAGGCGAGCGCGTTCCCCGTAACTCAATTTTTCAACCGGTAACAGCGCCCCATCCCCGCTGAACAGGAAATGGTGCAGAAAATTTCGGGCTTCGGTCTCGTTTATACCCGCGGCCCGCTGGATTATGGAGACCGGGGTCGCATTCGGTTCCAGGGTTTCCTGCTCCTGCGGCATGTAGCCCAGGCGCACGCCTGCGCCGCGCCGGACCGATCCGGCAGCGGGTGGCAGATCGCCGGTGATGATTTTGATTAATGTCGATTTTCCGCTCCCGTTTGGACCCAGCAGTGCGATACGGTCCGCGTATTGGATTTCAAGCGACAAATCGCCGAACAGCTGCGGCCCGCCTGCGTAACCGTGGCCGATTGTATTGAGCGCCAGCACCAGATCCCCGGATCGAGTGGCCGGATCGAGATTCACATCCAGCTGCCAGCCTTTCCTGGGCTTTTTTACCCGTTCGTCCGATTGGAGAAAACGGTCGAGTTTTTTTTCCCGGCTTTTGGCTTTCCTGGCCACCTTTTTGGCGTAGCGGCGCACGTTCGGCTGGCGAGAAGTCGTGGTCAGCTCGACGCTGCGGGCCTGCATTTTCGTCTGGTGGATGTCCTGCCGCATGCGTTGGATCTCCTGCTCCTGCAGGTTCCATGCCTCCCAGTCACGTGCGAGCTCCTGGGCTGCCAGTTGCGCATAATCGCTGTAGCCGCCCGGATACAGACCGGCCTGGCGAGTTTCGCCGTCGATGGCGGCGATTCGGCTGACGGTGTTATCCAGGAACACCCGGTCATGGGACACGAGCAGGACCGCTCCGGTGTAGGCAACGAGAAAGGATTCCAGCCATTCCAGGGCTTCGATGTCCAGGTGATTGGTGGGCTCATCAAGAAGCAGGAGATCGGGCTCGAGGACCAGCACACTGGCAAGACCCACGCGGGTCTGCTCGCCCCCGGAAAGTTTGGCGATCGGAGCGTTCGCCCGCTCAGGGGGAAAACCGAGCCCGGCCAGGACGGATTCGAAACGGGATTCGATCGCAAAACCCCCAAGGGCCTCGAAACGGTTTAACGCCCGTCCGTAAGCGGCCAGGTGCTGCTCGCGGTGGTCCAACCAGGCATCATCCGCGACCAGGGCGCTGTATTTGTTGATTTCGAGCCGGGCTGTTTCCCAGTCTGGCATGGCACGGCGAAGGGTGTCCTTTACGGATAGGTTATCCTCCAGAGGAAGGCCCTGGTGTAAAAATCCGATCCGAGTCCCGGGGGTAGTGGTGATCTCGCCGCGGTCCGCCTGCTCTTCTCCGGCGATGATGCGGAGCAAAGTGCTTTTTCCGCATCCGTTCGGCCCGACCAGCCCCCAGCGCTCCCCCCGGTTTACGGCGAATGTGATATCTTGCAGCACGGTCTCGCTGCCGTACGATTTGTGGATGTGGCTGATCCCGAACATCGCGGCCGACTACCAATCCTTGCGCAGCTGACGCTGGATCTCTCGCTCCGTTTCTCTCGCCTTGATCGCCGAACGTTTATCATACTGCCGCTTCCCGCGCGCCAGGGCGATCTCCACCTTGGCCCGCCCGCCTTTCAGGTAAACCTGAAGCGGGATGATGGTCATGCTTTTTTTGCGGACGCTGTCCCACAGTTTTCCGATCTCCCGGCGGTGCAGCACGAGTTTGCGCGGCCGCAGGGGGTCGTGGTTCAGCCGGCTGGCCGGGTCATAGGGCGCAATATGGGCGTTTTCCAGCCAGGCCTCCAGTCTGTTGGCATCGATGCGGACAAACGCCTCCTGGATGCTGATTTGCCCGGCGCGGATCGATTTGATCTCGCTGCCCCTCAATACGATTCCCGCCTCGTACGTGTCCGATATGTGGTAATCATGTCGCGCCCTGCGGTTTCGGGCGATCACTTTTACTGCCATAGCCCCGATTCTAGCACACCCTCACCCCCTCATTCCATCACCCCCTCTTTCCCTCTATTCTCCTATGTAATACCCCGGCGGGGTTTCCGTTTTCATTCTAAAATGCTTAGTACGATCGGATGACGGGTTTCGGATAGTCACAAATGATATAATGTCGGTCAAATTTTTCATTTATGTTGAAGGTTTTTTATGAATTTATTCAATATTCGAAAGTCTTCAGATGAGGGCCAGGGTTTCGTAGAATTTTCCCTGGTGCTTCCGATCCTGCTGCTGCTCGTTTTTGGGGTGATTGAGATGGGGCGGCTGCTTTTCATTTTTGTCGCCGTGACCACCTCCAGCCGCGAAGCCGCCCGCTATGGTGCCGCCGTTGGGCTTGCTCCCAGTGGGGACCCCTACTATGCAGACTGCGGGGGCATCCGGGATGCGGCCACCAATCTCGGCAATCTTGTCGGGATCAACGATGGGAACATCCTGATTGGGTATGACACCGGGGCAAACAGCATGGCCGCCACGCCTGCACCGTATGCCACCTGCCCGGTGGGAGGGAGCGGCCCGGATGTGGAGCTGGGCGACCGCATTGTCGTCCGGGTCAACGCCCAGTATTCTCCGCTGGTCCCGCTTGTGCCTGTGCCACCTTTTCCGATCAACTCCGTCACTTCGCGCACTATCCTGGAAGCTATCCCAGTGGGCACTTCGATCGCCCTGCCTACCTCTACACCTTCGAACACTCCCACCTTGCCCCAGATGTACGTAGCAGATATCCTCATCGTGCCTGTCAAACAGGGGAATCGCTGGTTTGCCCGGGCGACCATCACGGTTCGGGAAGCCGTGACCGCAAACCCCGTATCCGGGGTGAACGTGACCGGCATTTTCTCCGGCGATCAGACCGACCTGGTTAGCGGCACCACGAACGGCGCCGGTCAGATAGTGGTCGAGTCCTCCAAGAACGCCAATAACGCCGGCTGGAATTTTTTCCAGATATGTGTGGTGAATATGTCTTCCGGTTCGCACTGGTGGAACTCCGCCCTGGATGTGGAGACCTGTGACAGCATCGCCCCCACGCCGACCATCACTCCAACTTTTACGCCCAGCCTGACGCCATCCGTCACGCCGACCCCATCCATCACGCCGTCTCCGACCATCACGCCGACCGCCACCAACACACCGACCATCACGCCTTCCCCGACCGGCACGCTGCCCACCCCGACCAATACGGCCACAGTCACGCCAGAGCCCACCCCGGTTTGTGTCTACAACGTTGGGGCGATCAATATTTTCGACGACGATGCGTTTTGGAACGTCACCAACAACAGCGGATTCACGGTGCAGGTCGCTTCGATCCTGATCAACTGGCCGGACACCCTCACCCAGGACCTCGAATTTATCTTCCTGGACGGCACCGAGATCTGGTCGGGCAACGAGTCCACACCGCCGGTATCCATCAACAGCGGCTGGAGCGGCCCGGACAGCGACCGGGACTTCAACAATGGCCAGACACGCACATTCCAGTTCGCATTCAGCGACAAGATCTCATCCGGCCTTTTCTCGGTGGACGTAACATTTGACAATGGTTGCGTGGTCTCCCAGACCAGGCCCTGATCCGTGATGCAAGCTGTCTCCAAGCGCATCCTGATCCTGGTTGTCCTTGCCGCCATTGCTTCGGCCGGCTCGGATGCGGCTGCAATATCAAGGGGCCCCGACGATTTCGGCTATGCCGTTCAGGCCCAGGCCTACAGTTGGGTGCCCATCACCGGAACGGTCGTCAATTTTCCCTCCTCGGACAATTCCTTCGCCGGGCCCGCCCCGATCGGGTTCAGCTTCCCTTTTTTTGAAAACAGCTACACCCAGCTGTTTCTTTCCACCAACGGCACGCTCAGCTTTGGCCAGGTGATGCTGACCCCGATCAACCAGGTCATCCCGCTATCCGCTCCTCCGAACAATTTCATCGCCCCACTGTGGACAGATCTGGACGTTGGGGGGATTAACCCCGGAAAAGTGCGCTACGACACCCTTGGCAGCGCTCCCAATCGCCAGTTTGTGGTCTCCTGGGAAGACGTCACCCACGTGAACACGCCCGGCAGCCCGCTTGATTTCCAGGTCATCCTGCACGAGAACGGCGATATCTGCTTCCAATACCAGACGCTCACAGCCGTTCCGGCGAACTTCACCACCGGCATCGAAGATTTCCATGGGGTGGATGGTGTGGATAACTCTGGTGGGGTGGCCGCGTCGACCCATTTCTGTTTCGTTCATCCCGGCGCGACCGCGCGCGTTAAGATCACCCCGGAATACGCGGGTGGTTTTGTTTCCGACAGCCTCAAAGATTTCAAGATCACCGTGCATAATACAGGCGGCCTGGGAACTGACACCTATGACTTGAACGCCATTTCTTCCAGCCCAGGATGGACAATCCAATTCGTCAATGCTGGCACATTGCTGGAATTGCCGGATACCGACGCGAGCGGATCCGCAGACACGGGCCCCGTCCCGCAGAGCGGATCGGTGGATATCGTCGTCCGGGTCACCGCTCCTCCGGGGGCCATACCGGGAGATTCCTCACAGCTGACCATTGATGCCACTTCCCAGTTGAATGGGTCGGTCAGCACAGAAACCACCATCCAGGCGGCAGTGCCGCCGTCTTTTGCCCAGCTGTACCAGGACAGCCAAAACGGTTACCGGCTCCAGTTGTACTCTTCTTTTTCCACGCTGATCACACCCAAAATATTCAATGGATCTTCCAGCGAACATTCTATGGCCCGGGCGAACAACGGCAATTACGTTTCCCTTTGGGAGTATTCCTACGTCAACAGCGCGGGGAAAGGGGTCACGGACATTAAATACAGCGTGATCAGCAATGTGGGTGGGATCCTGGTAGGGGCCAGCGATCTGACCAATAACAACGGCCAGCCGATGCCGGTCAGCGATGAGAATCCGGCGGCGGCTGAAAACGACAGCGGCCAGATCGGTGTGGTATACGTCAGAAATCGAGTGGATGACACCCAGGGATCGGTGGAAATTAACTCCAATGTATTTCTCCACGTGGTTGACGATTTCGGAGCAACGGTTGCCGGGCCGATCAACCTGACGCAGAATACGGAGTGGCGCGGGGTCAATGAGCTCGACATCCCGCTTTTTGAGACCCCTCGAATTGCCGCTGCGGGCAACAATTTCGTTATCACTTGGATAGACAACCGGCTCCAGGCCGGGCTGCAGGATGAAAACGATGTTTTCCTGGCGATCCGTAACGCCACAGGCGGGTTGGTCCTGGGCCCGAGCCGGGTGGCCGACAGCCAGCCCGGCGGGACCATGTACCGCAACCCGGTCCTGACAGGGCTGAGCAGCAGCCGGGCGCTGCTGGCTTATGTAGTGACGGATAGCGCCGGTGGGGAGACCGGGATCGAATATGCGGTATATAACGCCAGCGGAGGCGTGGTCAAGAGTGCCACCGATCTGACCGGTGCAGTGGGGATCGGGTTGGACGCTGTGGAAATGGGTTCCGGGAACATCCTGGTTGCCTGGGTGGCGACCGGCAGTATGCAGTTGAATTACGCTGTCTTGAATTCCAGCTACAACCTGACGGGTCCCCCTGCAGAACTGACCACTCCGGCAGGGCGAATGGCAGAATACGTTTCCCTGGCGGCTACCGATAGCGGATATGGGGTGGTAACTTGGATGGATGCGCTCGCCACCCAATTCATTTATTATTCACTTCTGGACGGGTCCGGGGATGTGGTAACGGCGCCCATGGCGATCCGATCGACTACCGGGACCAGTTTCATCGTTTCGACCAGCAAAAATGGGGGCGGCAATGCAGCCTCTCAGCTGGTTTTCCCGAATTATCTACCGCTGTTGAATCGCGATTAAGGTGGAAGGGAAAAAATAGGCGAATGCCAAACAGGATTATGACAGGAATTATCGAATGAACGCTAGAGGATTAGTACCCAGGAGCTCGCAGGAATCAGGCCAATCGTTCACGGAAATGGCGATATCGATGGTATTTATCCTGATCCTGCTGGCCGCGATCGTGGACCTGGGTCGAGTTTTTTTTACATTCGTTTCGCTGCGGGACGCCGCGCAGGAAGGCGCATCCTACGCTTCGATCTGCCCGGACGACACCGCCGGGGTAGAAACCCGGGTGCGCACCTCATCGAACCTGCCGATCAACCTGCTGGATACGGGAAATATCTTAGTTGAGGTATTCCGAGATTTCGTCGACCAGGAGATTACGGTGCGGGTGACCCATGCGGGCTTTTCCCTTTCCATGCCGTTTTTGGGCGGGGTGACCATCCCGCTGCGCGCCTCCGTAACGGACACCATCATCACTTTCACCCTGACCTGCCCCCCTTGATCGCGGGCTCACACGTAAATTAGCTACAGGAGCGAAAAACAGGAAAAATTACGATAAATCATCACAGCCGGAAAATTTTGGCGGTCCTGATGTGGAACTGACACGCTCTTTCCAGGATCATACTGGTA
>JBFKII010000146.1:0-9726 GCA_041632295.1 Anaerolineales bacterium
AACAACGATATATTTGGCGGAATTGGGCATGTTGGACATGGATAGCTCCTTTCAATCCGAATGTTTTTATTGGGCGATGCGCGTTCCAATTCAAAAATAAGAAACGGTCGATTCGACCTTCCTTTTTTCAACAAAAGCGGTCAATTCCTCCCGCACGGCTTCGTCCATCGGTGGGGGTTCGTATGCCGCCAGCAATTCCTTGGCGATCCGGTTGGCGCGCTGGGCGGCATCCTGGGCGCCGTTCTGCTGCCAGTTCTCGTAATTTTGCCGGTCGCCGACCACCGGCATGTAAAAAGCGTCCTGGTAGCGGGCCAGGGTGTGGGCGGTGCCGAAGTGGTGTCCCCCGGGGCCGATCTCGGCGATCGAGTCGAGCGCCAGGGTCTCATCCGTCACCTCGATGCCGGCCAGAAAGCGGTGCATCATCGCCAGGCCTTCCATGTCCAGGATGAACTTCTCCAGCGAGCAGACCAGGCCGCCCTCCAGCCAGCCGGCCGCATGGACGATCAGGTTGGCGTGGCCCATGACCGCCGGCCACAGGGTCCACTGTGATTCGATCGCCGCCTGGGCGTCTGGGGCCTTGGAGGTGTTCAGGCTGCCGCTGCCGCGGTAAGGAAGCCGGTAGCGGCGGGCCAGCTGGGCGCCGGCCAGCAGCGCCAGCGCGCCCTCGGGGTTTCCGAAGGATGGGCTGCCGGTCTGCATATCGATGCTGGTGGTGAAGCCTCCGTAGACCACCGGGCAGCCCGGGTTGACCAGCTGGGCCAGTGCGACGCCGGCCAGGGCTTCGGCGTTTTGCTGGGCCAGTGCGCCCGCCAGGGTGATCGGGCTCATGGCCCCCGCCAGGATGAAAGGGGTGATGATCGTGCACTGGCCCGCCCGGGCGTAGGTGATCAGGCCGCCCAGCATGCGGTCGTCGTACTTGAGCGGGCTATTGGCGTTGACCACGGACGCGAAGACCGGCGACTGCAGGATGGCATCATGCCCCCCGAAGACGATCGCCGCCATTTCGAGGTAATCGCGCGTGATCTCCCGGCCGTGAGCAGCCTGGTGGTAGACCTTGTCGGTCAGCACGAGTTGGTTGAACCCCTTTTCCAGATGGCGTCGCGGGATGGGCACATCCTGCGGTTCGACGAGCACGCCCTCGATGACATGGATCGGGCTGCACATCTGGCCGAGTTTTAGCATCCGCCGGTAATGGGCCAGCGTGGCCGGCTGGCGCCCGCTGTCCAGATCGGAGTAATAGGGCATTCCGGCCATGGTGGCGAAATTGATGTGTCGGCCACCGATGGTGATGTTGTGCGCCGGGTTGCGGGCCTGCAGGGTGAAGCTGGCTGGAGCTCGCCCGATTGTTTCCAGGACCAGGCCGCGGTCCATGCGGACGCGCTGGGTCGCACGGTCTACGCGGGCGCCGGCCTTGGCCCAGAGATCCAGGGCTTCGTCATCCATGAATTCCAGCCCGATCTCCTCCAGGATGCGCATGGAGGCGGCGTGCACCTGGTCTTCCTGTTCCGGAGCCAGGACGGCAACGGAGGGGAAGGGGTTTTGCAGGGATCCAAACGGGCGGTCGTTGAAGGACGCGCCGCGTCGTTCGCGCCGCCCGGCTCGTTTTTTCCTCACACCAGGCTCCTGATGCCGCGCCATGCCGGGTCGCTGCTGTAATCCCAATATTTGACCTTGCGAAGGCGGATGGCGGCCGGCGGCGAAATGCGGGTCAGCTCGCCGTTGTAAATGCGAATCGACAGGTAATACCCTGGAGAGCGCCCCACGGCCTTTTCATGGGTATCGCCCCGCCGCCAGGGGTCACTGACGGCTTCTTCGGCCAGCAACACAAGGTTGGCGAAATTTCCGTTTTCCAGTTCCATCGTGTTGTAACTCAGGATCCCATCGTGCCCGGGGATCTCGTCGATCAGCCGCTCGCCGAGATCGCCAAAGTGCTCGGAGGACGCATCGGGCCTTCGCTGGCCGAAAAATCCGACCACGAAGATCCCCGCGGCTGTGGCGAGGGCCGGTGGGTGGGGCACCTGGAAGCGGTGGAAGCGCCCATCCGGCTCCGGAATGACCTCTGAACCGGGCAGACGCGCCTGCCCGTTGCGGGCCTCAAGAAAGCGACACAGCTTCTCGAGCATGTGGGCCAGGACAGCACCGTCCGACTGTGTGTGGCCGGGATGCGTGAACGGGCGGTCTGCAAGGACCTCTGTTGGAGAAATCGATACAACCTGCACAGGTAAAACACCCTCCCAGGTCCGGATTATTCGGACCGAATACGCCTCCTGCGGCTAGATTCCCCTCCCGGTGAATCCCAGGTCGCGGGAGATTTGAAACGTAGTCTCCAGCAGGGGAGACAAATAGCGCTCGATGGAGCCGGAACCCAGTCGGAATGTGGGCCCGGAGAGGGACAGCGTCCCGGCAAGGCCTCCGCTGTGGTCGAAAATCGGGGCGGCCATGGCGCTGAAGCCCTCTTCGAACTCTTCGTGGACGATGGCGTAGCCCTGGTGGCAGATCTCCACCAGGGAAGTCTCGAGTTGTTGCAGGTCGACCACCGTGGCGGGGGTGTACGCTTTGAGCGGGGGCTGGAGTACCTGCTTCCTGCGTTCGGGATCCATGTAAGCCAGGATGATCTTGCCACTGGCGGTGCAGTGAAGCGGGGTTCGCCGGCCGATCCAGCCGACGTAACGGATCGGCTTGGGACTGGCGGTGCGGGCGATGTTGACGCATTCGCCCCCGTCCAGCACAGTGACGTTGACCGTCTCCTGGGAAAGCTCGACCAGGTCGCCCATGTAAGGCTGGGCAGCCCCGCGCACGTCCAGCCGGCCCAGGGCGACCCCGGCCAGGCTGACCAGACCGAGCCCCAGGCGGTATTTTCCGGTTTTTGGGTTCTGGCTGACCAGTCCTTCGAATTGAAGTGTGGCGATCATGCGCGATACCGTGCTCTTGTGCAGGCCGAGGCGGCGCGACAGCTCGTTGACCCCAAGTTCGGGCTCCTGCTCGGTGAAACTGCGCAGGATCGAAATTGCACGCTGAAGGGATTGGATCGGGGGATTGCTGCCGAACATGGCTGTTAGTTGCGTATTATGGGACTGCGTTTAATGAGATGGAACAGGCTGATTATAGGGTTTTTTCAGATGGATGTCAAATTTTGTGGCGACCGGTGGCTCGACTCTGTTGGAGGTCAGGCCTCCACCAGGTGCATCTGGGCGATCCGTACCCACACGCCGTGCGACCGGCAGGCTTCCAGGAGGGTTTCGAAACCGGGAGAACCGTCATTTTCAGGTGCCACGATCACCCCCGCCACCCGGTTTCCTTCCAGGATCCCGGGCAGCGCCTCAGGGCTGCCAAGCACCAACACACCGTGGATCTTCCGCCCCCATTTGAAGGCATCGTCGTCCAGGAAACCGGCCAGCCGGAACCCCAGATCAGGGTTGTTTTCCACCCAGCGTTGCACCAGATCCCCGCCGTCCCCGGTGCCATAGACCAGCACGTTGGTCGTTTCGTCGGGCTGTGGGCCCAACTGGCGGCGGTAAAACAGGTCCATGATGCGGAACGAGGAGCGCGAAGCGGCCAGCGCCAGGAAAGTGAGCAGCGCAAACAGGACCAGCAAGCCCCAGGAGGGCGGCTGTGCGGGAAACACCAGCCAGACCGACATGCCGGTCAGGGCGCCGGCCCCCAATGCGGCGCGGGCGAACAGCAGCAGGTCGGTCATCCCCGTGTACCCCCAGACGCTGCGGTACACCCCGAACAGGAAATACGACGCGTAGGCGCCCCCCAGGGCGAAGGGCAGCCCACGCACCAGGGCCTCGATCCCGGCCGGATCCAGGGCCAACCCCCCCCGCAGCCAGGAAGCGGAGTAGAAGGCGATGCTGATCAGGAAAAAATCTAGGGCGATCTCCAGGGCCCGGCGGCGATAGGTCATCTCGCTCAGGAAATGGGCGATCGGGCTGGCCTGCCCGGGACTGTCCACCACTTTGAGCCGGCTGAGATAAGCTGCCAGCACGGCGAAGCTGACCACCAGAATAGGGATCAGCACCAGGCTGAGGGTGTAATCGACCGCCTCAATGGCCGCTCCGGCGACTCCGGACACGATCGCAGCGCCGTAAAGCAGCAGCACGGTCTGGCGAACCGAGAGGCCGAAGGCAACCAGGCGGTGGGAGGTGTGATCGCGGCCACCATGCGCCGGGGACTGCCCGCGCAGCAGCCGGGTGAACGTGACGAATGCGGTGTCCATGATCGGCAGGAGAAACAGCAGCGCCGGGACGCTCATCACCGCAAAGACGTTGGAAGCCTGCGGTTTGCGGGCGATCGCCAGGGCGGCCAGCGTGAAGCCGATAAACAGGCTGCCGTTGTCTCCCATAAATATTTTTGCCGGCGGAAAGTTGAAGACCAGGAAACCGAGAATTCCGCCGAAAAGGGCGGCGGCGATGATCAGCAGGGGCAGGTCCTGGCCGCCGCGCCAGAAAAAGAAACCCAGAAAACCCGCGGCGATCAGCGAGATGCCGCCGGCAAGCCCGTCCATGTTGTCCAGCAAATTGATGGCGTTGGTGATCCCCACCAGCCAGACCACGGTCACCAGGATATTGGGAAGTTCGCTGGCGAAGAAACCGGTGCGGTAGCCATTGAAAATGACCAGCGTAGCGGCCATGATCTGGGCGGTCAGCTTGGCGGGCGGGGAGAGCTCGCGGATATCGTCGTACAGGCCGACAAGAAAGATCAGGGCGGCGCCTGAAAGCAGCCCCCAGTTTTGGGGCAGGATTTCGGGATGGGTCAGCCCCAGAGCGAGAAAAAATCCTGTGAAAGCACCGACACCGCCCAGGTATGGAACCACGGAGCGGTGCCAGCGGTCGGCCCGCGGGCGGGATACCAGGCCCCAGCGCAGGCCGAGGGCCCGGGCCAGCGGGGTAAGAATCAAGCTGGTAGCACTTGCGATGATCAGCGTATCAAGCGGCATGGGAGGGTCGGGCCCGGCGCATCGCGGCAGGGAAGGGACAGGCTGCCATCAAATCAGCTAGGGTTCCGGCTGCTGCTGGCTGCGGAGGAAATCGATCAACTGCTGCTGCTGGGGCTTCTGTTCTTCGGAGGCGTTCTCAAACGACTGCACAGCGTAGGCCAGCGCCAGATCGTAATTGCCCAGCTGGGCGTAGATCTTCGCCAGTGTGTCCTGCACGGCCCAGCGCTGGCGGTCGTTGGCCTGTTCCAGGGCTTCCTGGTAAATCTCCACCGCCCGGCGCAAATCGTCAAACTGGGCGTACAACCCGCCGATGGCGATCAGGTAGGTATAGCGCTGTCCACGATCGCCCGGGCGGGTGTTCTCGATGGCGGCTTCGAAATAGTCCGTTGCCTGTGCCAGGGTTTCCTGCCGTTCCGCCTCCGTGGCCGCGCTGCGTGCCAGGCTGCCGTAATAATCGCCCAGGATACCGTAGGTGCCGTGAAAGAACGGATCGACGGAAAGGGAGCGCTCAAGCAGCGCCAGGCCGCCTACCGGATCCTGAAGCTGGCCGAGATGGAGCGTGGCCCATTCGTTCCAGATGACGGCGTTTTGCGGGCTGAGCAACACCGCGCTGGCGTAGTAGTCGCTGGATTCCTCGATCAGCTGGTTTCGGGCCGCGGGGTCGGGCACCACGCTGGCCCAAAAGCGGTGCAGGCGGGCCAGGTTGGCGGTGTGGTCGGTGTTGAGCGGGTTGATCTCCTGGGCGCGCTCCAGGTCCCGTTCGGCATCCGAGAGCAGCTGCTGCATTTCCGCCAGGTTGGAGTTTTGAAGCAAGCGGCTGAGCTCCAGGTAACCGCGGCCGAGGAAAAGGTAATAATGGTCCTCCGAGGGGGCGTAGGCGTTGGCCCGCTGGTACAGGGAGATGGCGGTCCGCCAGCTGTCTGCGCTGTCCCCACGCCCAAAGGGGTCGGCCATCTTGAAAGCCATGTCGGCATGGATGATCCGCAGGTTGAACTGAAGGACCAGCAGCAGGACGACCGCCAGCGCGCCCACCCCTGCAAGCAGCCCCCGGCCACCGGCCCCGCTTTCCCGCCTTGCGGCCGGGATCGTGCGCGCCAGGTTCCAGGCCAGCCAGAGCAGCAGCAAAAAGACGATGAAATAGAACTGGGTCAGCAGACCTTCCAGCTGGTTCGCCTGGGCGAAGACCGGGTTCTGGCCCGCGGCAGACACGGCCGCAAGGATAATTCGCAGCAGCCCGACGGCGTGGAAGAACGCATACGCAATCCAGATGCCCAGACCCCCCAGGCCGACGATCAGCAGGGTGCGGGAGCCTGCCTCAGGGTGATCCTGGGCCCATTCCGCCGCAAACACCACGACCGTGGCCAGGAAGGCGGTGAAAAAGATGGCCAGGATGCCGTAGGACACCAGTCCGTTGCGGTTGGAAAGCACGGTCAGCGAGTCCCAGATGATGGCAGTCACGCTGGTCTGCCGATCTGGATTGGTGATGTAGTTGAAGCTCAGCGTGACCATCAGGATGCCCAGAAGCAGAGCGCCGATCCATGCGGGTGACGGTGCGGCGGCGATTTTTCGGCCGCGGCGGGCTTTACGCGGGCCCTTGCCCCCGGCTTTGGCCGGTTCGGCCGGGGAGGAGGTGACCGTTTCCCCGGCGTTATCGGACAGGCCGACGAGTTTTGCCCGGGCTCGCTTGCCAAATACGCCCTGCAGGGTCATCGAGTAGCCGATCGCCATCAAGGCGCCGGTATAGATGAAGAAATAGGTGCGGGTGGCGACGATGGCGATGCCGAAATGGATTTCGACATAATGGGTGATGATCGCCCCCAGAAAAACCACCAGGTAAAGCCAGCGGGTACGCTCCCCGCCGGACACCGGAGGCTGGTAGCGACCGTAGATCGAAATCAGGGATAGGTACACCAGCAGGCCGATCAGCATCCCAAATGGCAGCCCGACCCCCAGAAAACCGATCCCCGCCAGGGTGATGAACACGACCGCGCTGGCCAGGCCGCCGCCGGCGATCAGTCCGAAGAACAGGGCGCGCTGCCGCCGACCGCTCACCAATCCGAGCCACTGGAGCCCGTAATAAAAAACCGCCACAAACAGCGCCTGCTCGGCCAACAGCCCGAATATGCCCGTGATCACCAGGGAATCCCAGGTTTCGTTATGCGAGCGGTCCGGGGAGGCGTTGCGGGCCTCGATGTTGGCCAGTTCGGAAGGGTAAAAGGGGTTGTAGGCGACGTACATGCTTTCCGGGCCGTAGCCGATCAACGGGCGCAAGAGATTGACTCGATCCTCGCTGCCGTCCGGAAAGCGGATCGGCTCGTGGAACCAGACCAGCTCGGAAGCGCCTTCCCAGATCAGCACGCGCACCCGGCCAGTGCCCGAATCGGTCTCGAAGACGCGCCCCAGACGGCCGATGTTCTCATTCGAGCGCAGGGTTTCGAGCGGCCCGTTGGGGATGCTCAGCAGGACCAGGAACAGGCCCAGTGCACCCGCGGTCCCGATGGTGGTCAGCGTCATCCAGCGTTTCCCCCAGTACAGGGACAGCAGCACGAAGATGAAAAACGTGCCCGCCAGCAAGCCCAGGATCGGCCCGCGGCTGAGGCTGAAATAGATCGTGATCAACTGGATGGCTGCGGTGAACACGTAGACCGTGCCGCGAGCGGTCTGCGGCACCAGGGCTTCGTCGTCCTCCCGCAGGATGTGGGCGAAGGAGTCGACGATACGCCCCAGGGTGAGCGGGAAGGCCATGATCAGGTAGGCGGCCACAAAGATGGCGTTGCCCATATTGGCCGCCACGCGCCTGCTGGTGTCCCCTCCCCAGGGGATCGGGTCGATCTCGAAGCGCTGGAGGATGCCGTACAGGCCGATCGGCAGGCTTGCCAGGATGACCACCGAGACCAGCCGCTCGATCTGCGCTTTGCGCCGCAGCGTGGCAGCGACCATGGAGAAGATCACCATATAGGAAAGCATGGTGTAGGTGCCCTGCAGGCGCTGGTAGGAGCCCCAAAAGCTGACTCGCGGGGTGACGGAAAATAACGTGGCGATAACGTAAACCAGCGCCAGCGCAGCGACGTATGGAAGCAAGGGCGTGCGCAGGAATGCCCGGAAACTGCTTTCCCCCTCCCGGCGGAAGTTTTCCCAGTGGACGCCGCCTTCCTCCACGGCCTTGACGAGCCAGGCGCCCAGGCCAACCAGCGCCAGGCTGCGCATGATGGCGATCTTATCGGGCTCGAAAATTCTGCTGGAGTAGACGTTAAAAAATACCGGCACGATGATCAGGGCTGCCAGCCAGACGGCCTCCATCAGCCCTTCACTAAAACGCGACAGTTTGGTCTGCATGCGGCTAATTATAGGTTATCGATCGGTAGATTTCTATGGTGGCGTCCGCTGTGCGGCCCCAGGAAAAGCGACCCGCCTGGGCCAGCGAGGCGGTGGACATCTCCTGCAGCCGGGCAGGGGAATCGAGCAGCTCCCGGATGGTCCCTGCGATGGCGGCCGGATCGCGGGGATCGAAATATTCCGCTGCCTGCCCACCCGCTTCGGGGAGGCTGCCGGCTTCCGAGCTGGCGACCGGCGCCCCGCAGGCCATCGCCTCCACCAGCGGCAATCCGAAGCCCTCGTACAGGCTTGGGAAAACGAAAAGCCGGCAGGAGGCGTACAGCCCGGCCAGGTCCTCGTCGGAGAGCGGCCCCAGGAAGCGGACCCGTTCGGCAAGCCCCAGGGTTTCGGCCGCGATCCGCGCCTGCGGGTAGCGCGAGTCCCAGGCCCCGGCGATCACCAGGGGCAAATCTGCGGGCAGGGCGGCGCAGGCCTGCACGAGCGCCGAAAGATTTTTGTGCGGCTTGTTGCTGCCGACGTACAGGAGGAAGTCCTTGGACAGCCCGAAAGCCTCCCGCACCTGCCGCACTCGCTCCCGGGGGACGGGTTGGAAAGCCGGGGCTGCGGCCAGGGGGATGGTGCGGATCGCAGCCGGGTCGATGCCGAAATGGCGGCTGAAGTCCCGGCGGGTGGACTCTGAGATGGCGATCACCTGCCGGGCCTTGCGCAGCGCCAGGCCCATGCCGATACGGAAGACCAGCCGGGTCCTGGGGGATACGGCCTCCTGGAAAAAAAGGGGGATCAGGTCGTAGACCGTCAGCACGGTCGGTGCCGGTGCCAGGTAAGGCATCAGAAAGTAGGGGCTGTGGTAGACCCGGCTGCCTCGAATCATGGGCGCCAGGCGCCACTGCTGGGACAGGCTGAAAGGCGAGTTTGGAACGGGCAGCCTGCGCACGCCGGCGCCCGGCTCGGGCAGTGCCCAGTTCGAGCGCGCCCCGGCGTCGGTCAGGATTGCGAGCAGCTCGTCCGGCCGCAAACGCGGGACCAATTCGGCCGCCAGGCTGCTGACGTAGCGCCCGATACCGGGAAAATGGCCCGTGGCGGTGCGGGCGTCGAGGGTGAAGATCTCTTTTGCCACTTTATTTTCCAACCAGCTGTGACAGGATGGCAGCCAGATTGGCGACGGTTTGCTGGATTGTGAACAACTCGATCACCCGCGCACGCCCCTTCTGGCCCATGGTCCGGATTTCATTTGGGTTGTTCAGTAAAAAAAAGATGGACCTGGCCATACCTTCCTCATCACCGGGGGGCAGGAGCAGGCCGGTTTCCCCGTTGACCACGATTTCGGGAAGCGCGCCGTGGGCGAAAGCCACCACCGGTTTTTCCATCGCCATGGCTTCGATATTGACCAGGCCGAAAGGCTCCGGATCTCCCGGGTGCACGAAAATGTCCATCGCGGCCAGCGCGGGCCG
>JBFKII010000147.1:0-9648 GCA_041632295.1 Anaerolineales bacterium
CCGGGAGGCGCTTCACCTGGTCCCGGCATACGGATCGCTCAACCTGGTGTTGGGTGACATGCTGCTCGAGCAGCAGCGCTACGAAGAGGCGGCGGAAGCCTACCAGGCCACGCTGGAACACATGCCCGATCACGACCAGGCGCTGGCCGGCCTGGGCCAATGCCAGTTGGTGCTGGAGCAGCACGAAGCGGCGCTCGAAACTTTCAACCGGGCGCTCGAGGCCAACCCGCGCAACGGGCAGGCCGCTTACTACGGGGCCATGCTGTACGTCCTGAACGGGGATCGCAAAAAAGCCGCTGACTACCTGGCCGGCGCTTTGCAGCGTAGCCCTTCCTGGGAAGAAAACGCACGCCAGGACCCTCTCCTAAAAGGCCTGTTTGAAGAATCGGCCTCGCTGTCCCGCCTCGGCGCCGGCAGGCGCTGGTGGCAGTTCTGGAGAAAATCGGGCGGATGAAGCCTCAGGATCTGCGCCGCTTTCTCGAGGAGGAGGCGGAAAAACCCTTTTCTGGCTGGGATTTTTCGTATGTGGACGAACGCATCGTGGAAGCACCGCTGGATTGGAGCTATCCCAGCCTGGTCCTGATCCGGCTGCGCACCCAACCCCCGCCCCAATCGCTCCTGGATATGGGCACCGGCGGCGGCGAGTTTTTCTCACGGCTGGCGCCCTTCCCGCCGTTCACCTGTGCCACCGAGGCTTACCCGCCCAACTTTCCACTGGCCAGCCGCCGGCTGGTCCCCCTGGGTGCCCAGGTCTTCCCCATCATCGAAGGGGACCCCCTGCCCTTTGCAGACAGTCAGTTTGAGCTGGTCATCAACCGCCACGAGTACTACGATCCCGCCGAGGTCGCCCGCATACTGGCGCCAGGCGGCGAGTTCATCACCCAACAGGTCGGTGACCAGAACGACAGCGACCTGCTGGCCCTGTTTGGTGTGGTGCGGGACGAGGCCTTCAACCTTGAGACCGCTGCACCGGAACTGGCGGCGGCCGGCCTGGCCCTGACCACCCGGCGGGAATGCCTGACCGTCACCCGCATCTTCGACGCCGGGGCAGTGGTATATTATTTCAAGGCCCTTCCCTGGGAAATTCCCGATTTTTCCGTCGAGCGCTTTTTTTCCGTGCTGGCTGCCATCCAGGAGAAAATCGACGAATTCGGCTATATCGAAACCATCCAGCACCGCTTCCTGATCGCCGCAAAGAAAATTAACTGACCGCGAGCGTTGGCCCGCTTTGGGCCTGCGCCGCGCAGAGAGGAGAGCAAAAATGGCCCATGTCCTGATCCTTGGAGGGGGGTTCGGGGGTGTTCCGACCGCCCGCAGGCTGCGCGAGCTGCTGCCGGCGGAACACGAGATCACCCTGGTCGACCGGCGCGACACGTTCATGGTCGGTTTCCGCAAGACCTGGAGCCTGCTTGGCGAAGCGCCGCTGGCGGAGGGCCAGCGCAAACTGGCCGCCCTCGAAAAATACGGCATTCGCTACCTGCAGGCAGATATCGAGGCGATCCATCCCGCCGAGGTCGCCGTGACCGCCGGCGGGCAGCGCTTGCAGGCAGATGCCATGGTGGTCGCGCTGGGTGCTGCGCTCGCCCCGGAGCGCATTCCCGGGTTCAGCGAGCACGCCATCAACGCCTACGATCCCGACGGGGTAGAGCAGGACGCCGCGAAGATCCGCGCCTTCCCAGGCGGCCGCGTGCTGGTCGGCGTTTTCGGCAAGCCCTACAAGTGCCCGCCCGCGCCTTATGAGCTGGCCATCCTGCTGAAGGAGAAGCTGGATGCGCGCCAGGTGGAGGCCCAGATCGCGGTGTTCACGCCGCTGCCGGCCACACTGCCCATCCTGGGCGATGAGGGCTGCGCAAGCCTGGACGGCTATCTGGCGCGCAAGCGCATCGCCTTTCACCCCAACCGGATAGCCCGTGCGGTCGAGCCTGGCGAGGTGCTCTTCGAAGACGGCAGCCGCATGCCTTTCGATCTGCTGCTGGGCATTCCCCCGCACCAGTCACCGGAAGTGGTGCGGCGCAGCGGGCTGACCGCCGCAGGGGCCTGGGTCAAAGTAAACCGGCTGACCCTGGAAACGGACTTCCCCGGCGTGTTCGCAATCGGTGATGTCAATGCCATTCCGATGGCCAACGGCAACCCGCTGCCCAAAGCGGGGGTGTTCGCCCAGGGTGAAGGCATGGTGGTGGCCGAGCGGATCGCCGCCCGGATCCTCGGAACCGAAACCCAGGCCGAATACGACGGCCGCGGCGGCTGCTTCCTGGAAGTCGGGAACGGCAAGGCGGTTATGGTCGAGGGCCATTTCCTGGCCGAAGGCCGGCCGCAGGTCTCGCTGACCCCGGCCAGCCCGGGCTATGTCCAGGACAAATGGGATTTTGAAAGCCAGCGGCTGGAGGCCTGGTTCTGACCGGCCGGATTTGACCCTCCTCTGAAGGTGTGGTAAACTCACGGCCAACAATTGCACACTGGACTCATCCAGAGAGGCTGAGGGACCGGCCCTTTGAAGCCTCGGCAACCATTCAGGGATGCTGCCATTTCCGGCTGGCAGGCAGCCTGAAGCGGTGCCAATTCCGGCAGGAGCTGCCCACGAGGCGGCAAACTGGAAGATGAGAGTACGCACATGCGCCGACAAACGCCTCTCATCTTGAGAGGTGTTTTTTTATTGCGGAACGAATCAGGCGCACCGGGAGAAGACTTCGATGAATATTTTCAAGCACCTGCTGAAAACCGAACCCTACCTGATGGCCGATGGGGCGGTCGGGACGAACATGATGGCCCTCGGACTGACTCAGGGGGACCCCCCGGAATCCTGGAATACGCTGCATCCGGAGCGGGTCAGCCGGATTCACCGCGAGTTCATTGAAGCCGGCTCCCGGGTGATCCTGACCAACTCGTTCGGCGGGACGCGATTCCGGCTCAAACTGCACAACCTGCAGGGCCGGGTCCGGGAGCTCAATCTCGCCGCCGCACGGCTGGCCAGGCAGGCCGCCGACAGGGCGCCGATCCCGGTGGCCGTGGGCGGATCGATCGGGCCAAGCGGGGAGATCCTGGAGCCCCTAGGAGATCTGACCTTCGAGCAAGCCAGGGAAGGATTTACCGAGCAGGCTGAAGCCCTGATCGAGGGCGGCGTCGATGTGCTGTGGATCGAGACGATGAGCGACCTGAAGGAAGTGCGGGCCGCTGCGGAGGGCGCTCGCCTGGCCGGGGACACGCCCCTGGTCATCACGATGACCTTCGACACCAACGGCTACACCATGATGGGGGTCAGCCCGGTCCAGGCGCTGGAAGCCATCCGGGAATACGAACCGCTGGCCATCGGCGGCAACTGCGGCAACGGGCCAGGAGAGATTGAAGGGGTGATCCGCGCCATGGCTTCCCTGGGCCTCGACGTTCCCCTGGTCGCCAAATCGAACGCCGGCATCCCGGAATTGGTGGACGGCCACCCGCATTACAACGCCAACCCTGAGACCATGGCGGACCACGCCGTACACGTGCGCAACCTGGGTGCGACCATCATCGGCGGCTGCTGCGGCAATACGGTCGAGCATGTGCGCGCCATGGCCCAGGCACTGGCCGAGAACCCGACCATCCGGGCAGCCGTGGTGGCACCGAACGGCCGTAAGGAGCCCAAGGCCAAGCGCGAGCGCAAACACAGTCGCGCTCGGCGCGTGCGCCGCCCGGGTTGATTCCGACCGGTATACGCCAAAACCGGCATGCTTCCCCCCACAACTAAAAAAGCTTTGCTCGCGCTGCTGCCCCGGATCGCGGAATGCCCGGATCCCTGGGCGCTGACAGGCAGCACCGCCTTCGCCCTGCGCGGCCTCGCCGTGCAGCCGCGAGATATCGACCTGCAAACCGATGCCGCCGGGGCCTACAATTTGGCGCGCCACTTGCCGCAAAAAGCGGCGATCCCGATTCGATTGGTTGAGTCTGTGCACATGCGCTCGCATCTGGGGGCTTTTGAAATCGAAGGGGTGCGGGTTGAAATCATGGGCGATGTCCAGAAACGCCGTCCGGACGGTCGTTGGAGCGAGCCGCCGGAACTCCTCCGGCTGATCGAGTTCGTCTGCTGGGAAGGGCACCGGGTGCCGCTGCTACCCCTGGCCTACGAAGCGGATGCCTATACGCAGATGGGCCGCGCCGAGACCGCCGCGGCGCTGCGGACCTTTATGGCAGGCCATGAATCCGGCTGATCCCCCCACCCAAAAAACCGGCGCGCTCGCCCGGCTGACCGCCGCGACCCCCGCCGCCCCGCTGCTGTTCGACGGCGCCATGGGGACGATGCTGCACCAGCGCGGCGTGGCCTTTGAAGACAGCTTCGACCGCTTGAACCTGGAAAATCCGGCGCTGGTGGCCGAGGTGCACCGCGCCTACCTGGACGCCGGCGCCGAAGCGCTGCTGACCAACACGTTCAGCGCCAACCGCTTCCGCCTGGCCCGGCACGGCCTCGGGGAACGGGTGGCGGAGATTAACCGTGCGGGCGTCGCCCTGGCGCGGCGCGTGGTGCTGGCCTCCTTTCGCGAGGTGCTGATCGCCGGAGATGTCGGGCCGCTTGGCGTGCGCCTGGCGCCTTTTGGGCGCGTCCAGCCGGAGCAGGCCCGGGCGGCTTTCGCCGAACAGATCGAAGCGCTGGCAGGCGCCGGGATAGACCTGATCGCCCTGGAAACGTTCAGCGACCTGGCAGAGATCCTGCAGGCGCTGCGGGCCGCCCGCCAGGTCTGCAGGCTGCCGGTGATCGCCCTGATGACTTTCACGCGCGACGACCGCACCCCGCTGGGTAACAGCCCGCGCGAAGTGGCGCAGGCGCTCCACGGCGCCGGCGCCGAGGCGATCGGGATCAACTGCTCCGGAGGCCCGTCCCAGATCCTGCGGATCCTGGAGGAGATGCGCCGTGCGGAACCGCAGGCGCGCTACATGGTCAAGCCGAATGCCGGCCTGCCGGAACAGGTCGGCGGGCGCATTATGTACCCCGCCGGGCCGGCATATTTCGGCGAATACGCCCAGGACTTCCGGCAGGCCGGCGCCGCCCTGGTCGGCGGCTGCTGCGGCACAACTCCAGCGCACATCGCCGCCATGCGCGCCGCCCTGGATCTGCCGTTTTCCCCGGCGGAGCCGAAAAGCTCGCCCTCCGCAAAGCCAGGAGAGGCCGCCGGCCGGTCCGCGGCACACCAGGCCACCCCATTGGCGAAAAAATTGGGGAAGGGCGAATTCATCGCCACCGTGGAGATGGCGCCGCCGCGCGGGACGCATATCGAACGGACCCTGGCGGCAGCCGGCATGTTGCAGGAAGCCGGCGCCGACTGCGTCAACATCGCCGACAGCCCGATGGCCCGCATGCGTATGAGCCCCTGGGCGGTGGCCAGCCTGGTCCAGGAGCGGCTGCAGCTTGAGACCGTGCTGCATTTCCCGACCCGCGGCCGCAGCCTGCTGCGGGTCCAGGGGGACCTGCTGGCCGCCCACGCCCTGGACGTTCGCAATATTTTCATCATTATGGGGGATCCGACCTCGATCGGCGACTATCCCGACGCCATGGACGATTATGATATCGTCCCCTCGGGGCTGCTGAAGATCGTGACGGAGCATTTCAACACCGGCTCCGATTACGCCGGTGCGGACATCGGCCAGCCGACCTCCTTCTTCGCCGGCTGCGCCCTCGACATGGCGCCGCGCGATCTGCAGCGCGAGGCGCGCGTCCTGCAACGCAAGATCCGCAACGGGGCCGGCTTCGCCCTGACGCAGCCGGTTTTCGAGCCGGAGCGGGCGGATGAATTTGTCGCACACTACCGCCAACGTTATGGGGACCTCCACCTGCCGCTGATCGCCGGAGTGCTGCCGCTCTACAACGAGCGCCACGCCGCCTTCCTGCAAAACGAGCTGCCCGGCGTGGATATTCCACCGGAATATGTCGAACGCATGAGCAGCGCTTCCGATCAGCGCCGGGAGGGCATCCGCATCGCCCTGGAGCTGATCGATCAGATCCGCCCCTGGGCAGCAGGCGTCTACCTGATGCCGCCGTTCAGCCGCTACGACATCGCAGCGGAGATTATCGAAGAGATTTCTGGGATATAAACCCGCTGAGTGCGGCTTACCCCTTCCATTCGGGTCCCCCGATTGGTGGTCATGCTGCCTGGGTTTGAGGGGGAAAATTAACCTTGAGGAATGGGGGGAACCAGGAATAGATTCTTCCTTACACCGGACCCTCGCCTCGCTCGTGCCTGGCTCAGCCAGAATGACACGAGGAGGTAATTCCCTCTCTGGACAAACCCCCAAACCCGCCCTTGTCGCCTGTCATTTCAATGGAGGCGTCGCGAGCGACCCCGAAATGGAGAAATCTGCGACAGGATTACCGGGGGGATCGTGACCAGGATCCTCCACTCACCAGGGCCTCGTTTCGCTCGCGCCCGGCTCAATCGGAGTCCCACTCCAACGGCAGCGGCGATGCCAGTTCCGATTCGCGAGAGACCTCCCGGCTGCTGTCAAATATTCCAGATCTTGACCGGTTCGATTTCGTCGGCCGGCTGGAAGCCAAACACCTTGCTGTAAAAATACAGTTCGGCTTCCAGAGCGCGCTGGATGGTCTCCGACTGGCGGAAACCATGCCCTTCGCCTTCGAATCCCAGGTAGGCGACCGGCACCCCCTTCACCTTGAGCACATCCACAAAAATTTCGGCCTGGTTCGGCGGGACAACTTCGTCCTCCAGCCCGTGCAGGAAAATGACCGGCGTGGACAGCCTGTCGGCATGGTGGATCGGGGAACGGGCTTCGTAGCGGTCCTTTCGCTCTGGATAAGGCCCGACCATCTGATCCAGGTAGCGGGATTCGAACTTGTGTGTCTCCCCCGCCAGCAGGGTCAGGTCGCTGATCCCGTAATAGCTGGCCCCCGCCTTGAACACGTCCCGAAACGTCAGGGCGGCCAGGGTGGTGTAGCCCCCGGCGCTGCCGCCGCGGATCGCCAGCCGCTGGCCGTCCACCTCGCCTTTCTGCACCAGGTCGCGCGCCGCGTTGGTGCAGTCGTCCACGTCGACGATTCCCCACTTACCGTACAGCCGCTGGCGGTAGGCCCGCCCATACCCGGCGCTGCCGCCGTAGTTGACATCGACCACCGCAAAGCCGCGGCTGGTCCAGAACTGGACCTTCGGTTGAAAGGCAAGAGAGGCCGACGCGGTCGGGCCGCCATGGCTGAACACAAGCAGCGGAGGTTTCTCGCCGGCCGGCGCGTTGAAATCTTTATTAGCCGGAGGGTAATAAATGGCGTGGGCCTCCAGGCCGTTCCCGGTCGGGAAGGTGATCGAGCGCGGGGTGGAGATGTAGCCAGGGTCGACGGAGTCGTCCGAAGCGCGTTTGAGGGTCGTGAGGGCCATCGAGTCCGGGTCCAGCGCGGCGATCTCCCCCGGTGCGTCCGGCCGCCCAGCCACGAAAACCAGCCGCCCCTCCTCAGCCTGCAAAGATCCGAACACCTGAAAGGGGGTCTCCAAGGAACGCCATTTTCCGGAGCGCAGGTCGAGGGAAAGCAGCTGGCTCAGGCCCGCGCTGGTGGCTTCGGCGATCACCCGTTCTTCAGAAAGAAAGGCGTAGGCCGATTGGTCGAAGACCCATTGGGGGTATCCGATCTCCGCCTGCAGCGCGCCGACAGCCCGTGCGCGGTCCCCATCCCAGCGGTAAAGATTCCACCAGTCCGTGCGGTCGGAGAGGAAATACAGCACTCCCTCCGGGGACCACTCAGGCTGCATCAGGGATTCCTCCGGCCCGCCGGCCAATTTTTTCGCGCCGGTCAGAGTCCCGTCCGGCCCGAGGTCCCCGAGCCACAATTCGGTCTCGTCCCAGGGCATATTCGGATGGCTCCAGGCCAACCATGCCAGGGAGCGGCCATCGGGGCTCAGGCGCGGCGCGGCGTAGAAATCGTGGCCGGAAGCCAGGGTGCGCAGCTCTCCGTTTGCCGGGTCCAGGTAGGCGATCCGGTTGGCAGGCTCGCGGCCCTCCACCCCGTGGTCCTCGACTACCAGAACCAGCCCGGCCCCGTCGGGGGTCACCTGCAGGTCGGCGTAGCGCAATGCGCTCTCCGGGGTGACCGGCGCCGGCTCCTCCCCGTGTGCCACCCGGTATATACGCTGGTCCGAAAAATTGACGAAATAAACGCCCCCCTGCCGTACAGTGTACGCTCCGCCCCCGTATTCGTGGACGCGCGAGCGCACATTGAACGGGGGAGCCGTGACGTCGCTCAAAACCCCGTCGGGGCCGCGGCGCACCAGGACCGAGCGGCCCTTCTCCTCCGGCCGGCCCTCCAACCAGTAGATGTCCTGGCCGTCCAGCTGGATGCTGCCCAGGCCGATCGTGCTGGCCGTGATGTAAGCGGGTGTGATCGGCGACTTCCACTCCCCGTAAGGCTTGAGCAACACGGTGTTCGTCATCTTCGTAATCTCCAGTTTCAACGGCGCAGCTGGGCGCCCAGTTCGCGTTCAAGCCGCCCGACAATCTTGTTGCGCAGGCGTGCGACTTCGCCATCGCTCAGAGTCCGGTCGGGCGCCTGGTAAGTGATGCGGTAAGCAAGGCTTTTTTGCCCGGGGTCCAGCTGGTCACCATGATACACGTCGAACAGGCGCACCTGGGAGACCAGCGCGCCACCGGTCTGCCGGATCAGGAAGGAGACCCGGTCGGCGGGCACATCGTCCGCCACCACCAGGGCCAAGTCCTCGAACACCGGTGGGTAGACCGGGACCGGCTCGCTTTCATACCGGTCGGGGACCGCCTCCCGCAACACCTCCATGCTGAAGGTCCCCGCCAGGACGGGCGCCCTTTCGTCCAGGGCGCCGCTGAGATCGTATTGGGCGGCCACCCGGGGGTGCAGCTCTCCAAATGTACCCAGGCGCCGCTCACCCAGCAGCACGTTGGCACATTTTCCGGGGTGAAAACTGGGATGGCCCCCTGTCTCGTAGCGCGCATCGACATGCAACGCCGAGAGCAACGTCTCGACCACTCCTTTCAGGTCGTAAAAATCCAGGTGCCCGTTGCCGTCTTCCTGCCAGCCCTGGTGGGCCCGCTGCCCGGCCAGGGCGATGACCAGCCGCGAGTGCTCGTCCGGAAGGCTGCCTCCTTCCGAAGCCAGGAACACCTCGCCGATCTCGAACAGGGCGACGCGCTCCTGCAGGCGGGCGTTGCGCTCGACGATCTCCAGCACACTGGCCATCAGGCTCTGGCGCATGACCACCCGTTCCTGGTTGATGGGATTGGCCAGCCGGAGATGCGGCCGGTCGACCGGCGGCGTTCCGGGCGCCAGGCGCCGGGCTTCCATTTCGGGGGTGGTCATGCGATAAGTGATCACCTCCTGCAGGCCCAACCGGACCAGCAGGTCCCGCACCCGCTCCTCCAGATCCAGGGCGAGGTTGCCCAACTGAGGAGGCAGTTCGTCCGCCATGCGGGTTTCGGGGATGTTGTCGTAGCCGTAGATGCGGGCGATCTCTTCCACCAGGTCCGCCACTCCGACCACACCCGTGCCGATATCGAGGCGGTGGTCGGGCGTGACCGCCCGTATGGCCCCCTCGGGACTCTCCTCCGGGCTGCAGACAAAACCCAAGTCGGTCAGGATGCCGGTGATCTGCTCCGCCGGCAGGTCGATACCCAGCCAGCGATGCACGTCTTGCGGGCGGATGACCACCACCG
>JBFKII010000148.1:0-9645 GCA_041632295.1 Anaerolineales bacterium
GGCTACGGCGACCTTTCCCCAACCACGCCAGCGACCAAGCTGTTCACCATTTTCTTTATTTTTATCGGTCTGGGGGTTATCTCGACATTCATCCTGCTGGTTGCCCAGCGGATCGTACCGCCGACGGTTGGTGAGGGGGAAAGCCGGCCACAGGAGGGCGGGGATGGCTGAATACCAGGCTTATTTCAGCGTCGGATCCAAAGGCGTGCATGCCCACCTGCTCGATTTGCCGGGCTGCTTTGCTCGTGGGGGCCAATTCGAGGAGATGCTGGCCCGGATTCCTGCCGTTATCCAGGAGTACTTTGAGACGAACGGGGAAACGCCTCCAGAGTCACCGCGATTCCGCGTCATCGAGGTGATTTACGATCAGGGCGGACCGTTCAACCCAGGGGACACCGCCGCACTTTTCGAGGCCGAAAAAAAACCGGTTTCCCCGGCTGAAGTGGAAGATTTCCTGCGTTTTGCGGACGGAAACCGGGACCGACTGCTGGCGCTGGTGCGCGAACTGCCGGAAAACATTTTGGATTGGCAGGCGTCCCCGGAGACCTTCAGCATCCGGCGCATCCTGCGCCATATCGGAAATTCGGAGGAGTGGTACGTCTCGCGCCTGGTCGATCCAGATCAACTGCCTGCCGAATGGGAACATGACGCCGGAATGCCGATTTTCGATTTCCTGGAGATGGAGCGACGCACAGTTTTCAGCCAACTGCGCGAACTAACTGAGACCCAGCGCAGCGGCGAGCCCCGATTTCCGCCTCAATTTACTGAGAACCCGGGTGAGCACTGGAACGCACGCAAGGCCCTACGCAGACTGCTGGAGCACGAGCGAGAGCACACCGCTCAGGCCCGGGATGTCCTGGCCGACTGGCGGCGGCACTTTCTGGCGAGGCTTTCCGCGGAACGGTCCTGGTTCCTATGGCAGCTGCGCGGCCTCACAGAGTCCGACCTTGGGGAAACGCCTGTTTTCGAGGATTGGAGTGCAAAAGACCTGCTGGCCCACATCGGAGAATGGGACCTGCAGCACACCAAACGGCTGTTGGCGATCGCCGCCGAAAATTGGGGGAACCTGATCGATACCGGTGGGGAGTCGTATTACGAGCGGGAAAACGAGCGCCTGCACCGGGCGCACAGCGGCCTGCCGGTGGAGACGGTCGTGCGGAACACGATGGCCGCCCGAAGGGAGTTCATCACGGCTTTCAAATCCGTTCCGGACCAGCGCCTGTTCCGCGAGTACGAACTGCCGGGCGGTGAACGCCTTGTCCTCTCTTCCTACGTGCACTGGCGCCACCGCCACGATGCCATGCATGGAGAAGCGCTTGGGCAGTTTCGCAGGGATGCGGAAGTGGGCGATCGGGTCGGGTCGAAAGCGGTTCTTGGCGCCATCCTGGTGTCCTCTCTGGGGGAGATGCTGTCCCTCGGGGAGATCGTGCCGCCCGGCGCCCGGGTCACCGGAGATTGGACCTTGGAGGACGTTTTCGGGCACCTGGCGGACTGGGAACAGCTCGGGCTGGATGCGCTGCGCGCCTGGATGGCGGGAACACCTGCGGAGGAGGTGGGACCGATGAGCCAGGCATCGATCGACGCCTGGAACGCCGAACACCTGGTTGCCCGCCGAGGGAAAGCGCAGGCAGCTGCAGATTTCGCTCGCACCCGGCATGGATTGGTGGCCGCCCTGCACGAGCTATCCGAAAAAGACCTGGCCGGGGAGATCGCACCGCCCTGGGGCGGTCGCCAGCGGCTGTACGACTTTTTCCTGGAATGGCCGTCCCATGACCGGGAACACGCTGCCGCCGTCCGGGAAGCGCTTTCTCTTCAATATCCCTCGCGGCTGCAGGCAGGTTGAGGCTCAGATCCGCCTGGCGAGCAACAGTTCTTTGTGCGGCCAGCCGTCCGCGAACGGCGTCCTTGGTTTCTAGAAGTCTTCAGCCCTTCCGGTAGCTCAAAAAGAATTTCTGCCAGGGGCCGCAGCCGGCGATGAAAGGCTGCATCACGGCCTCTTCGGCCTGGATCAGGTGGGCCAGGTCATGGGCGGCCCATTCGTAGACCATCTCGCGAAGCTGGACCGGACCCAGCTCCTCATGCCGGACTTTTTTGTCGAGATCGGCGGGATCGAGGTCCTCCAGCATGAGCAGGCTGCCCGCGCGCAGCTGGATGAGCCGGTTCACCAGGTCCCCCGGATTGGAGTCCGGCTCCAGGTTGCTGCCTTCGGAGTCGGGGTCGAAGGCGGCCAGGTCGCGCCCGGCGAGAAAGGCGCGCAGGCGCTCTTGAAAAACCCTCTCGGTATCCAGGACGTGGAGCAGGCATTCGGCCGCCGACCATTCCCCTGGCGCCGGCCGGGCTGTGGACAGCTCAGGGGGAAAACGCTGCAATAGAGTGCCCCAACGGGTGGGGGAAGTCTGCAGAACGAGCAGCACGTTGGGCAGTGGGTTGGTCATCGAGATACCTCAGGCCCGGGACAATCATCCCGCCTTGAAAAGTATAGAGTTTTCCGCAGGGTCCCTGACCAGGATGCCGTCAGGCCCATCCTCGTAGGGGTGACCGGCGGCTTCCAGCCGGGATAGGAGCGCCTGGCGTTCCGTCTCGCCTGCCAGGTGTACAGTGAAGTAGCGAAGGCCCACCGAGTCAGGAGGCGGTGGCGGGACGCCGATGCCGTTCCAGATGTTGATCCCCAGGTGGTGGTGGTAGCCGCCGGCGCTCAAAAAACCGGCGGCGTTGTGCCAGATGGTCTGGGTTTCGAAGCCAACCACGTTTTCGTAAAATGCGACACTTTCGGGCAGGTGGGAGACGTGCAGGTGCATGTGGCCCAGGACCGTGTCTGAATGCAGGCCGTGCCATTCGGGTTCATCCTGTGTCAGTTCGCCCATGATGCCCTCCAGGTCCAGCGGGTCGGAGGCCATCCGCAGGCTGCCGTCCGGCTGCCGTGGCCATTCGCTGCGAGGGCGGTCGCGGTAGATCTCGATACCGTTGCCGTCGGGGTCGTCCAGGTAGATCGCTTCGCTGACCAGGTGGTCGGATACGCCGCTGATTCGGGTTTCCGTGCGGGCGAAATTATGGAGGGCGTGGGCCAGCTCGCGGCGAGACGGGGTCAGGATTGCGAAATGGTAAAGCCCGGAGGTCCTTGGGTATTTGACCGCGCCCGGCTTTTCGGTCAGCACGAGCAGATCCTCGCGGCCTGCTCCCATGAAGGCGCGGCCGTTTTCCCGGCGGTGCAGCTGGAGCCCCATTGAGTTCTGATAAAAGGATGTGGAGCGGTCCAGATCGGAGACGGTCAGGTGGACATATCCGAGACGGGTGTCTGGATGCAGATGTTTGGACATAGTGCCTCCCGGTTTTCCAGAAGTGCGCTTTGACTGGGATGCCAGAAATTGTACTCGAATCGCCGGGCGAGGTGCGTATCGGGTTGTATTATCCGTGCCCAACAGCCTCAGGCAGCCTGAATGGCCAGCGCGCTGAGCCGATCGTACAGCGGGAGACAGGCCTCCAGCAGCGGTTCAAGATGTGCCGGAAAGGGGTCGGATTTGGGGCGGTAAGGAGCGAAGCCGGCGGATCGGTGCACGCTGGCGTACCAGTAGGGCGCCCAGCTTCCGTCTTCGGGACGCGGGCCGGGGGGCCAGTGCAGCATGGCGGGGTCAAACCCGATCCCGATCCGGTGGCAAAGCTTGGAGAGCACTTTTTGGGGATCGAGCAGCACCTGGCGGGCATCCAGGACCACCGGTTCGCGGTCGCGGGCGCGCAGGAATTCGAGCAGCTCGATATGTTGCGCATAGCCAACATCTTCGAGAGTCGGTTGGTGCACCACGCGGGCATAACTGGGCAGCATTTCCCGCGGGTCCCGGGTCAGCAGAACATTAGCGGTCTGATCCAGGAATCCCCGGTCGAGTTCGATCAGTTGGTGCGTCATGTGCTTAAAAAAAGATACCGGGGTCGGCTGCGGGCCGAGGATCAGGTCGCGCACCACCTTCTCGCCGTCGTTCTCCATGGTGGCGATGACTTCGTCAGCGCCTGGGTGGTAATCCCTGGCCGGAGTCCGGGAGAGGTAATGCGCGTAAAGCGGTTCGTCGTAGACCGTCGTATCCTTGCGCTGGGCGAAAGCGTACATCAGGGCGGTCGAGATGTTGCGAGGGCCGCTCCACAGGCAGATGCGTGTGGCAGTCATGCGGCGCGGCCCTTCTCGCGCTGCACCGTGCCGCGGATCAGCGCCTGGTAGGCCGCGTGCAACCGTTCGGTCATCGGCCCTGGCAGGGCAGCGCCGCCGATTTTTCGCCCATCGACCTCCCGAACCGGGGTCAGCCCGCCAAAGGTGCCGGTTACAAAAGCTTCGTCGGCACCATAGACGTCGAACAGGGAGAAATTCTTCTGCCGGCAGGGAATGCCCTGCGCGGCACAGATCTCGATCACCTTGGCACGGGTGATGCCGTTCATGCAGTACTGTCCGGTCGAAGTCCAGACCTCCCCTTTGTTGACCATGAAGAAATTCGTGGCGTTGCAGGTTGAAACGAAGCCGTGGATATCGAGCATCAGGGCTTCGTCGGCGCCGGCTTCGAGGGCCTGCACAAGCGCCATCACCTCGTGCAATTTGCTGTGGCAGTTCAGCCTCGGATCGAGATAATCGGGCGAACCGCGGCGGATAGTGCTGGTGAAGAGGCGGACCCCGCTCCGCCGGCTCTCTTCGCTGGCCAGCTTGTGTTCGGCAATGATCACCAGGTTTGGGCCCGAGATCGTCAGGCGCGGGTCCTGCGAGGGGGTTTTCTTGATTCCGCGCGTCAGCATGAAGCGTACGTGGACTTTGTCTTGCATGTCGTTGGCGCGCAGCGTGTGCCAGACCTTCTCGGTCAACTCTTTCCGGCTCATGCCGATGTCCATCCCGATGGTGGCGGCGCCCTGCCACAGCCGGTCCAGATGCTCATCCAGAAAAACCAGCACCCCTTCGTGGAGCCGCAGCGCCTCCCACACCCCGTCCCCGACCAGGTAGCCGCTGTCGAAAACCGATATTTTGGCTTCGTTTCGCGGGTACAGCTCGCCGTTGATGAAGATCAAAACATTTTCATTGCGGGGATCGTGCATTGCATTGTGCGTACCGTGAACGTTCATCGGACTCTCCCAGGATCGGCCGAAACGCCGGATATTTTTGACAGCCATTTTAACTGCAACCAGTGGCCAGGATCAGGCCGCGCCCAGGGATGGCGCTCGCTGAGGCGGTCGAAAGCGGCTTCGGCGGAAAGCCCTTCCTGGAGGATGAGGGCCGCGATGGCGACCGTTACCGAGCGGTTAAATCCTGCGACGCAGTGGACCAGGACTGAGTGGCCATCCCGCAGGCGATCCAGCACCCAGGTGGCTTCGGTTTGAATTTCATGGAAGTCCATGCCGGATTTGCCTTCTCCCTTCTCGGCCCAGCGATCGCCAGGGCGTGAGACCTGATTTCCGGGCGGCACCCAGCGACTCGGTTCCTCCCCCAGGTTGAGGACCGCATCGACGCTGGGCCGGTGGTTGCCTTGCTCCAGGAGGCTGCCGATGAACAGCCGCCTCTTGAAAACCCGCCGCCCAATTTGGATGCGGACCGGATCCCCTCCATACCGGCGCCGGAGAACGGGCGGGTCCATTACTATCCCGGGACGCATTGGAGGCGGTGGGGACCAATCTCGGGTCAACTCTACCGGTTTCACCGGGCCCTGACGCTGTTCTTCGGCGAATGTGTACGTGGAGAACATCAACCGGGCTTCGTCGTAAGCGCGTTTGGCCATCAGGAACAGGGGCTCCTTCGCAGCGGGTGACCATACCAGCATCCCCTGCAGACTTCGACAGGGGTGGTTTACCGGCACCGTTTCCAGCCGTTCATACAGGCCTTCCTGCCGGATCCAGGAAAGGTTGGAGAAGCGCAGGCGTTTTGGGTGGTATTCCGCCTGAAGCCGTTCTGCCGGCCGCCCCTGATGTTCGATGAGAACTGGCGGTGTGGAAAACCGTAGCTCCCCAAGGTCGATGACCAGGTCTTTGCCGGTGCCGTGTTTTTCCAGACGAAGGCCATCCAGGCGGCCGTGTTGAAAATAGCCGGCAAAGGGAAAAGCGTGGATACGTGCGTGCGTTTTTGTCGATGCCCGCAGTCGGCCTGATTTCATTCGCCTTCGCCAACATACGCATCAAAAGGAAAATCCGATCCCAGATCGGCCAGTTCCTGCCTGGCGTAATCATCGATGCGCCTTCGCTGCTGCGCTGACAGGGCGCGGCGCGACTCGCCGCGCTCGCCGCGCCGCATCATCCTGCCCCTCGGGTCGGACCAGGGGGTCACCAGACCTGGGTGGAACCTGTCGTCGATCGACCGCATGTATTCAAAACCGCTCTTTTTGCAGACCATCTCAAACTCGCTCTGTTTGAGCGCCACGCCCATGAAATCAGCGACTTTGCGGACCGTGCCGGGGAGGTCGGCTTTCATTTCCTTGAAGGTGAGAACCAGCATGTTGGGCCGCTGCCTGACCTGCCAGTAGCCGGCGGTGTGTCTGGCCCAGGACCCGAGCATGAATTGCGGCGAGAGGAAATGGTCCAGCCAGGTATCCAGAGATGGCATCATCGGTCCCCACATGATCCCTTTGAGAAAGTAGAAATTCGAGAGGAAGATGTCTTTGGGGTCTCGCAGGACCGTGATGTAGCGTGCCTGGTCGTTGAACGGCACGAATTCCCTTTCGAGGTGGGTTTTGATCACCCGTAGCCCGGTAGGGGAGGCTGTCAGCGGGTCGGGACTGTCCAGGGGTATCGCAAAGCTTTCCACCATCGCATCGGGCCAGGGGATGACATCGTGGATGTGCGCATATTCACCCGCTCCGCGCCAGGCGATCTGGTGTGCGATCTGCATCGTCCAGTTGGTGCCGCTCTTGGTGTAAACGCAAACCAGTACGTCCCTTTCGGTCGGGATGTATCCGTTAAAACGCTCGCCGAAAACCACGTTTGGATTGATCCGGGTCCCGAACTTGCGCAAAAAAGGCCGCATCAACCCGGTCAGATCCAGGGCCCGGAAGAAAGGGACCCCGATCAGGTAGACCGGCAGCTGCAGCGGCAAGCGGACGAGGGGATTGGCAAACGGCGGGGCTTTGCGCACAAAAGGGGCCGCGCCAGCAGGTTTACTCGGGTCCGGAAGAGAAGGCATGGGTGCCGTAGCGCAGCTCGAAACCGTTGCAGTCCCGCACGCTGAACTCCCGCATCCCCCATGGATAGGTCTCCGGCGCTCGGATGACCTGCGCACCGCCGTCCTTCAGCCGCTGGAACAACACGTCGATCTCCGCTTCAACCATGATGTAGAGCCAGCCCGCAAATGCGCCCCCATCCCCTGAAGGGGCCTGGGTGAACTGGATCTGGACGCTTTCCGCCGACCAGTCGCCGAAAGCGACGCCGGCGTGGACCGGTGGGTCGCCGTATAAAAAGTCGATATGGAAACCAAGGATATCCCGGTAATAGCGGGCGCTCTCCCCGACATCGTCCACGGCCAGGACGGGCTGCAGCCCGATCACCTGGGGTCGCACCATCTTGGCCGGATCCCTCGTGGACGGCCACTCTGCCGCCCGCAAACCGTACACCATCATGATGTGGTGGCTGCTCTCGTGGGGATAGCGCTGGTGTATGCGGCCTTTCGGCCGGAAGCCCAGCTTCTCTGCCACCCGGCGGGAGGCGACGTTGTGCTCGTTGATCCACAGCTCGACCCGCTCGTGTTTCAGTTGATCGAAACCGAAGTCCAGCGCTGCATGCAGGGCCTCGGTGATCAACCCGCGGTTCCAGAACTCACGCCGCAGGAGGTAGCCCATTCCGGGCACGCGGGTCCCACCCAGGTAGCCGGCATAGCCGATCACTGCCTCGGGGACGGTGGGCAGGTCGTGGCCGCGGGGGATCAGGGCCCAGTACTGCGCGCCCAGCCCCAGTTCGGTTGCGATGCTGCGGACGGTATCGGATGGCTGTTGGTGGGGCAGCGTTGGCATGAAGCGCATGCTTTCAGCGTCCTTGAAAAACGCGAACAGGTCCTGACCATGCGCCGGTTTCAGCGGGCGCAGGGTCAGGTTTCGGGTGTGCAGGGTAGGCAGAGACATGCCAGGGGGATGGTTCGAAAAAGAAAAGACCGCACATAGAAAGGTGCGGTCTCTGGTGACGATTGGATGGGGATTAATTACCCCGGTTCTTGATTTCCTGAACCTGGACGCGGATGTCCTGAGCCAAGGTCTTGAGCTCCTGCATCCCCTTGCGGACGCGCGTACCTGCGGCGTTGTTGCCTTTCTCGTAGAATTTCATGAAATCCTCTTCCAGGCTCATCACCAAATTTTTCAGTTCTTCATAACGGTTCATGTCTCTCTCCTGTTAGGAATTGACTACCCCCGGAACGGCGGGGGACCAAATTATAGTCCAGGATTGCGAAAAGGCGTACCCATTTGCAAGGCAGGTTTTTAAGCCCTTGACAGGCTGCGCTTATTCGTTAAAATATCTCCAATCATTAAAAAATTCTTTAATGCTTGAGGATATTTTATCGATGAACGTAAAATCCGGCCTTTCCGGAATTGAGAAAACCCTTTCGATCCGCGATCTGGAAACCCTCAAGGTGATCTCCGATCCCCTGCGGGTCAAGATCCTGGACCTGGTCTCGCTGGCCAACCAGGCCGGAGACCTGCGCACCGTCCGGCAGATCGCTGAGCAGATGGACATCGCGCCCCACAAGCTCTACTACCATATTAATTTGCTCGAAAAGCACGGCCTCCTTCTGGTGGCCGAGACCAACGTGGTATCAGGGATTATCGAAAAGCACTATCGCGTGCAGGCCCGCCAGCTCGTCGTCGACCGCGATCTGTTCCGAACCGAACTGACCGCCGATGAACGCACGGAGGCAGCCTTCGCCCTGCTGGACGGAGTGTATGAGGCCGCCCGCGACGATCTAGAGCAGGCTTTGTCGCTGCGGGAACGCCAGGCCTCGCCGGGGATCGGGGGCCGCAGCGGGCACATCTCCCGCGATCTGGCCCGCATAAGCCAGTCGCAGGCCGAGGCTTTTTATGAAAAGCTGATGGATTTGATCGAGGCTTTCGGGCAAAGTGAACCCGAACCAGGGTCCGAAGAAAGGGTCTTCAGCCTTTCGGTCATCATGCTGCCGACGGATCCGGGTAGCTCTCACCCATGACCCGGGTGGTCGGCTGCGGATTCAATCGGACCGGGACCACGACGCTCGGCGCCTGTGTGTCTGCCTGGGGCTTTCGCCATATGCCCTTCCACCCCCAGGCGTTCGAACTCTGGCAGGCTGGGGATTGGGATGCGCTGTTCGCCTGGGCACAAGGCCTGGACAGCCTGGCCGACTGGCCCTGGGCCTTGATCTACCCACAGCTGGACCGCCAATTTCCAGGCACCAAATTCATCCTCACACGTCGAAAGGACGCCGCGACCTGGTTCCGCAGCCTGTGCCGCCACGCTGAAAAGACCGGCCCCACCCTTTATCGGGAGAAGGTCTACGGCCACGCCACGCCCCACAGTTATGAGGAAGACCATACCCGTTTTTATGAAAGCCACCTCCGACGAGTCCGGGCGTATTTTTCGGAGCGGCCCCACGACCTGTTCGAAGTCTGCTGGGAAGAAGGGGATGGCTGGGAGGAACTGTCCCGGTTTTTGGGGCTGCAGGTGCCGGATATCCCC
>JBFKII010000149.1:0-9574 GCA_041632295.1 Anaerolineales bacterium
CCCCCTCCCAGATCCAACAATACCGAGATGCTTCGGCCGCCCTGCGGCCTCGAGCATGACAGGTTTCGGGAAAGTGCACAGATGGAGGCAGCCTTCCGGTTTTGTCATGCTCGAGCGAATGAAGTGAGCGAAGCATCTACCCCCTCCCAGATCCAACAATACAGAGATGCTTCGGCCGCCCTGCGGCCTCGAGCATGACAGGTTTCGGGAAAGTGCGGCTGCCTTCGACTGAGTTTACCCCGAGTGCAGTCGAAGGGCTCGGGGATCCCGTCGCACGCCGCTGAGGACAAGAATCGGGGCTGGCAAGATCCGGGGGGTTGGGCTGAGTGAATCCAGCATTTACAACATCTCCAACCAATCTTTGATCTGTGACCTTAAATCAACGATCAAGGATCCGACCTGCCTACGGATAAAACTCCAGTCCCTCCATCTCCGCCTCTCCGGCCGGGTAAAAGCGAACCGCCTGACCGCCCCCGGGAGCGAGCTCGATATCCAATACGGTCTGCGAGTCGACCAGGTAGCTTTCAATCACCAGCGAGTACGAATTCGTCAGCCAGTGCGCACCCTCCCCATCGGCGTAGATCTGGGCCACGTATGTTTCGCCAGGGGGCAGAAAATCCAGCGGTGCGGACAGGCTGCGGCCCTGCTCATCCGTGATGGACCCCAGGAACCATGCGTCTCCATCGCGTTCGCGCCGCACCACGGTCAGGTATTCCCCGATGCTGGCGTGCAGCACGCGGGTCTCGTGCCAATCCACAGGCACATCCAGGATAAACTCAAAAGAAGGCTGGTTATCGTAATTCTCGATCAGGTCGGCAGCCATCTGCAGCGGGCTGTAGATCACCACATACAGAGCGAGCTCTTTGGCCAGCGTGTGGTCCACCCTGTTGGGACGGAATTGGGGAAAATCCAGTGCCAGCACACCCGGGGTGTAGTCCATCGGGCCGGCAAGCAGGCGGGTGAAAGGCAGGACGGTGACGTGGTCTGGCGGGTTGTCGTCCCAGGCGTTGTACTCCTGACCGCGGGCGCCCTCGCGGGTCATCATGTTGGGATAGGTGCGGCGGATGCCGGTGTCTTTGATCGGCTCGTGGACGTTCAGCATGATGCTGTACCGCGCCGCGGTCTGAACCACCCTGCGGTAGTGCTCGACCATGAACTGCCCGTGGTGCCACTCTTTTCCGACCAGATCCCCGGCTTCGTCAAAGCGGGAGATCCCCTGGCCCCAGCCGACATAGCCGGTCTTGACCGTGTTGATCCCCAGCCGCTGGTAGAGGGCGAAAGCGGCTTCCATCTGCGCTTCGTAATTGGCGACCGCCGCGCCGGTCTCGTGGTGCCCGATCAGCCGGGTGCCGCGCGCCTGGGCGTAGTCCGCCAGCCCCTCGAGGTCGAAATCGGGGTAAGGGGTGGTGAAATCGAACTGTTCGCCGTTGGCGGTCCAATCGCCGTCCCAGCCCAGGTTCCAGCCTTCCACCAGCACCCCGGAAAAGCCGTGTTCGGCGGCAAAATCGATGTAGTCGCGGGCGTTCTCATCCGTGGCGCCGTGATCAGGGCCGCTGCCCCAGGTCCATTTACCGAGGTGCATGCCCCACCAGATCCCGATGTATTTCCCAGGCCGGACCCAGGAAACGTCCCCTAGTGCGTTAGGCTCGTTCAGGTTGAGGATCAGGTTGGAGGTGATCAGGTCGCCCGGTTTTTCGGCGATCTGAATCGTTCGCCAGGGGGTCTTCAGCGGCGCGCTTCCACGCACCCTGACCCCATCCGACCAGGGCACCAGGTCGGCCTTCAGGACCCGATCCTCGCCGACCTGCAGCACCATCGAGGCGTAATCGGTCAGGGCTGCTTCGTGGATGCTCAGAAAGAGCCCATCCCCGGTTTCCAAGGTCAGCGGGGTGTGCACGCCGCGGCGCGCCACCTGGGCGATGAAACTCAGGGGTGTTTCCTGGTAGAGGTATTCGTAGCGGTTTTCCTGGTAGGCACCGATCCACCAGGCGCGGGGGTCCCCGGCCATGGCGAACTCCGTCAGCTCATCCAAAATTTCAAAATCGACTAGATGCGGCTGTTCGGGAAATTCGTAACGCAGCCCCAGGCCGTCATTGAAGGCCCGGAACACGACCACCAGTGTCCTGGGCGCCGGGCCGTCCTCTATCAGGCTTATTCGCAACTCGTTGTGCCAGTCGCGCACCTCTTTGACCTCCCCCCAGGGCTGGATCCAGGTCTCATCTTGCGCTTTTTCGGATGCTTCTTCGATCCGCAGCCCGGTCTCCAGGGGGGGATCTGTGGAAAAGCGGAATCCCAGCCTGGAAGGCAAGACCACACCCTCCCCATCGCGATAAACCGCATAGCGGGGTGCACCACTTTCGAGCCAGAAACGCACTTCGAGCCGCCCGTCTGGCGAGTGAAGGGAAAGGCTGTCCTCCGGCACGGTCGGGGTTTTTCCCGGGGCGTCCAGGGTGGCCTGCGCCTGCTCCAGACGGGTCAGTGTTGCGGTCGGATCTGGAACTGGGGCGCTGCCAGTGACTCCGGGTTCCGCCGGATCTTCCGTCCCCGGCGCCGGACCACATCCGGATAAAGCCAGCAAGAACAGGGCTGAGATCAGAATTTTCCAGGCGAGCCCCACCTCAACGCTCTTTTCCCGATCTCCGCATCAGCCACCAGACGCCGTAAAACAGGGCCAGCAAACCGAAGACCAGCCAGATCCCTGCAGAGCCCATTTGGTCAACCACCAAACGCCCGAGGACAAAGAACACCAGAGCCAGCGCGATGCTCCGGACAAGCGGGCCGATTTTAATTCCCGACATAAAACACTCCTTCCTTAAATTGAGGGGATTTTCATGACCCGGATCCGCACTTCGGTGTCCCCCAACCCATCCGGCAGCGGAGCCGCCGCTTTCGCTGCAGGGAGTGAGCAAAGCGGATCGCCGCTGCGTATAATATCACAAGGAGACATGCCACGAATGGCCGACCTGGAGACATTGATCGATCGCTGGCTCGGAGGAGACCAGCGTGCTGCCGAAGCGCTGTACGATCTGCACCGCGAGCGGACATTCCGCCTGGCCTATGGCCTGCTCGGAGATCGCCCGGATGCGGAGGAAGCCGCCCAGGACGCACTGGCATACGCCCTGCGGAATATCCGGCGGTTCGATCCCAAACGCAGTCGCTTCACGACCTGGCTGTATATGATCACGGTCAGCCGCTGCCGGGACCGGCTGCGCAAACGAAGGTCTCAAACTCTACCGCTGCCCGGCTGGCTCTGGCGTGCCCGGCACGCCCGAGACCCACAACCCGGGCCCGAGAACCGGGTCGAAATGCAGCAAACGCGCAGCGCCATCTGGAGGGCGGTACAGGCGCTCAGCCCGGTTCTGCGCGAAGCGATCGTGTTGCGCCACTGGGGTGGGCATACCTACCAGGAGATCGCTGAAATTACGGGCTGTCCGATGAAAACCGCCCAATCGAGGGTCCGGCTTGCGCACCAGCAGCTGGCCCGCAGCATCTCGGAGAAAGAGTTCGGGTTGATCCCGGAGGAAATCGGATGAAGATGGAACACCTGGATAGCGAGCTTCAGCTGGGATACGTGTACCGCACCCTGGACGACGCAGAGCGGGAAAGCATCGACGCGCACCTGGCGATCTGCCCGCAGTGCCGGGCCCAGCTCGACCGGCAGGAGCATGCCCGCAAACGGATCAGGCGTGAGATCGGTTCGGCGCTCAACAGCGCTGCCCCATCCGGCCAGATGGCGTTCGCCGGGATTGCCGATCGGGTCCGCCCGCCGGGGATCTGGCGTTCAATCTGGCAGAGCCTGGCGGAGGCAGCGCCCGTATTGCTGGCGCTGGCCGGGCTTTTTCTGACCGTCTACGGCCTTTCGGACGTCGTGCAGGGCATTGCTGGGGCCGGCCGTCCCGACGCTTTGCCAGGACCGTACCCAACTCTGGCCGTCTTTTTTTTTCTGCGCGCTTCGGTCCAGGGAATTGAACCGCCCTTCCTGATCCGGCCCCGTTTGTGGCTGCAGGGGCTGATCGCCGGGATCCTGTGGCTCGGTTCCGCCCTGATCGGCCTGCTCAACATCATTGTGATCCGGGATTTGACCATCGCAGCCGTTCTGGCCACCGGCGGCACAGCTGCAGAAGCGGTACCGGTCACGATTTTGAGTATCATGGTGTCGGTGCTGATTTACATCGGCGTGGTGATCGGGGGAGCCGATCACCATTTCCGGAACTTGGGTCAGGCAGGTTCCTGGAAGCTGTTCAGCCTGACTTTGCTGGGCCAGCTTTTCCTGCTGATCCTGCCGTACCTGATCCTGCCTTAGCGCTGCGGTTGCAAGAACCAAGAGGCAAAATGACGGAATATATTGAGAATAAACACAACCCCCGTGTGGTCGCCCAGGCGTACGGCCTGTGGTTTTTGACCACCATCTTGAGCGTATTCGTGTTCCTGGGCGGCCGGGAAGCCGTCATCCGCACCTATACGCGCTTCCTGCCGTTGGAAACCTTCCGTTTCCAGAGCGGGCAGGGGGGCATCTCCCTGATCAACATTCTGATCTCCTTGCCGCTTGCTCTGCTGGTGATCGCCATCGTGATCGGCGGCTTTGAGTTCCAGCACCGGAACATGGGCAAACCGGAAGGCTGGTGGATGCTGGCTCGCACCCTGGCAGTCGAGATCGCCATCCTGATGCTGACCTTTTTTCTCTAGCCATGGACAACCGAACTCTCCCCTTTCAAAACCTGCAGCCTTATATCAGCCAGGGTGTCCGCATCACCTGGTGGTTCTTCCCGCCGGTCGTCGCAGTGATCTTCTTGTTTCACGGCCTGCTGTCGATCGCCCATCCCTACTCCCTGGACTATGGCGAGGCGCCGCTGATCGACCAGGCAGTCCGGCTGGCGACGGGGGAAAATATATACCGCCCGGACCTCAGCACGCCGCCTTTCACAATCGCCAATTATCCGCCGCTGTATGTCCTTTCCCTGTTGCCTACCCTGGACTGGCTTGATAACCCGTTTCACCTGGCGAGGGCAGTTTCGTTTGCCGCGGCGATCCTCTCAGCGGTGTTCATCGGCCTGACCGTCCAGGCCCTGACGGAAGACCGCTTCGCTGCCCTGACAGCCTTCTTCTTTTTTCTGGCCAGTCCGTACATCGTCAAGTGGTCGGGTCGGGCGCGCATCGACATGCTGGCGCTGGCTTTTGCAACAGCCGCCCTGTTCGTTTTTGCCCGCTGGCCGCGGCAACGCGGGGTTTGGGTTGCAGGCGGCCTGCTGCTGGTCGCGGCGGCCTACACGCGCCAGTCGTACGCGCTGGCCGCACCGCTGGCCGGATTCGTCTGGCTGTGGACACAGGACCGGCGGCGGGCGATCGGGCTTGCCCTGCTGGTGGGCGGGCTGGGGTTGGGCCTCTTCCTGCTGCTGAATGCCCTCACCGGGGGCGGTTTTTTCTACAACATCGTGACCGCCAATATCAACGAGTTCGGCTGGGAGCGCCTGCGGAACCACCTCTCCGGCCTGTGGGATACACACTGGCCGGCGCTGACCAGCAGCCTCATTTTCCTGGCATTGGGCTGGAGAAACCTGAAACCCTGGCCCCTGTTGGCTGCGTTCCTGGTGGGGGCCTTTGCATCCGCCCTGACGATCGGCAAGATCGGTTCCAACGTCAACTACTTTTTGGAGCTGGCCGCTGCCCTGGCGCTGGTCGCCGGGATGCTGATTGTCTGGAGCAAGCCGCATCCCTGGCGGCATGCGGCCGCCGTCTTCCTGGTCACATACCAGATGGGCATGATGATGCAGGCTTCGATGGGCAGCAACGTCGATTTTGACCTGGCGCAGCGGTCGACCGATGTCACCGCCCTGATGCTCCTGGAACAGGAAGTGAAAGGCATGCAGGACCCGGTCCTGGCGGACGAGTACATGGGCATGCTGACTCAAAACAGCCGCCCGCTTTACCTCCAACCCTTCGAGGTTTCCCAGCTGGCCAACCAAGGGGACTGGGACCAGGGACCGCTGTTGGCGGACATCCGCTCGGGAATTTTCGGGGGCATCCTGATCCACCATTTCGGTCCTTTTGGCGTTTTCGCAGAGCGCTGGACGCCTGAGATGCTGGCGGCGATCGAGACCCACTACCGGCCGGTGCGCACCCTGGCGGGGACGGTGGTCTTCGAGCCACGCGATGACGGGGGGGCTTCCATTCTGGGGCAGCCGCAGGCTTTTTCCGAGGTGGGCAGCGTTGAATGGGACGGGTCGATCGTCGCCCTCAGCCAGCCGGGATTTTACAGCGCGCCGACGGTGGCGGCCAACCCGACCAACCCGGATCACCTGGCATCTCTGTCGACACGATTTTCCAAGCTCAACTGCGAATTGCCCAACTGCCTGGTAGAGCTTGTCTATCACGACTCCACCGACGGCGGGCGGACCTGGAACTTGCGGTCGACGTACAGCTTTCCCCAGCAGATCATAAATGGCGGGCAGGTGGCCTTTGATCCGGACGGGGTGCTCTACATGCTGGGCATCCGCAACAACGTCGTGACGGTCAACCGCACGACCGAAGAAGAGAACTACCAGGCCGCACAGCCCAATTTCGAGGAGGCCACCCGCGCCCAGGTCTTCGCCCAGCCCTGGCTGCAGGTCGACCCCGAGAGCGGAGAGGTGGTGCTGACCTTTGACGCACAGGAAGGGAACCGGCTGTACGTCACGCCAAGCCTGATCAAATCCCCGGACGGGGTAAACTGGTCGACCACATTGCGGGCGGACCAGCATGTTTCGGCCGGCGACATTTTCACGCCGCGCGCTACCGGCCCGGTCGATATCCGCGCGCTGTTTGGGGAGCGGGACGAGGTGATGCTGGTCTGGGTATGGGATTGGGTGCCCTGGACCTGGCCGCGCACGGTCTGGACCGCCCGGTCGGTTGACGGCGGGCGCACTTTCGGCGAACCGACCCCAATTCTGGAGACCTGGGGGCCGATCAACGTGGCTTCCGGCAGCGGCCGCTACGCCATCGCCTACCGCAGCGGGAGCGCGGATTTCCAGCAGGTGGCGATCGCCGCCAGCCAGGACGGCGGGCGCAGTTGGGGAACTGCGATCGCATCCGGTGACGTGCCGCTTTATTTTGACGCCGATGGGGCGCCCGGGATCGCGATCGCACCGGATGGGACCATCGACCTGGCCTTCCATGCCCATGCCGGCGAACCAGGAGACTGCCTGCTGGACCTTCAAAGCTGGCAAAATTCGCGCCTGGCGGGCTGGCTGGATAATTGCAGCTACAACATCTTCTACACCTTCAGCCGGGATGGCGGGCGTTCGTTCGCCGAACCGCTCCAGCTCAACCGCGAGCCGATCGAGGGCCAGGGGTATGTCACTTTTCAGGGCTTCTCGACCGGCGGCTACCATTTGTCGATCGCTGCTGCGGATGCCTACGCCCTGCCGGCCTGGGTGGAAACGCTCGAGACCGGCGGCACGCGTTTGGTCACCACCCGCATCGAGCGCTGAGCCGGCGACCGTTTCGCCTTCAGGAGGTTTCACCATGACATTCAACGGACTCGGCATGCACCTGGGGAACCTTTCCCTGCTTTCGGACGCCCGATCGCGTTCGATCAGCCCGGAGAACTTGCGCGGAGAAAAAGGCGCCGGCGCGCTGGCTACGGAGGGCACCGGCGCGAGCAGCGGGCGCGATCTGGGGCCGGGGTGGAAGATCTCCCCATCGGTGGTCATCGAGGCCGGCAGTACATTCGAGCTGGCGGATATTTCGGGCCCGGGGGCGCTCCAGCAGATCTGGATGACCCCCACCGGCCCGTGGCGTTTCAGCATCCTGCGCATCTACTGGGACGACCAGGAGCAGCCCTCGGTCGAATGCCCGCTGGGAGATTTTTTTGCCTCAGGCTGGGGGACCTACGCGCAGCTGACCTCGCTGGCGGTGTGCGTCAATCCGGGCAGCGCCTTCAACTGCTACTGGGAGATGCCCTTTCGCCGCCGCTGCCGGATTACGTTCACGAACATCGGGCGCGAGCCGATGACGCTGTACTACCAGATCAATTACGCGCTCACGGAGGTGCCGCCGGAAGCGGCCTATTTTCACGCCCAGTTCCGGCGGGCGAACCCGCTCCCGTACGGCCAGGTCTATTCGATCCTGGATGGCGTGCGCGGCCGGGGCCATTACGTGGGCACCTACCTGGCCTGGGGCAGCAACAACGCCGGCTGGTGGGGGGAAGGGGAGATCAAGTTCTACCTGGACGGAGACGAGCACCCGACGATCTGCGGCACCGGGACCGAGGACTACTTCTGCGGCTCCTATGGCTTCGAACTCCCCGGCACCGGGAAATACCAGGCGTTTACCACGCCGTATGCCGGTTTTCACCAGATCATCCAGCCGGACGGGGGCTTTCGCTCCCAGACCCGCTTCGGCATGTACCGCTGGCATATCCCCGATCCGATCCGCTTCCAGCAGGATCTGCGGGTGACGATCCAGGCGCTCGGCTGGCGGGACGGTGGCCGCTACCTGCCGCTGCAGGACGATATCGCCTCGGTGGCCTACTGGTACCAGGCCCTGCCAACCGCCCCGTTCCCCGAACTACCCGACCGGGACAACCTGGAAGTGATCTGATCGATATCAAGGCCATGGTGCAAGAAACCCGCTCCATGGTCTTTTCACTTAAAAACCGATCACCATGCCCTCGTGCCCGCGCAGGGACAGGGCGCCGAAATCCACCTCTCCGGCCCGATCAAGGTGGGTGGACAGCAGGCATTCCCCGGTCCCTCCTGGCAGCCGCAGGGTTTTTTCCTTATCGGAAAAGTTCAGGGCGACCCGAACATGGTGCCCGTCCAGCGCCCGCTGGAACACGAAGCAGTCCTCGTCGCCGGCCTCCAGCTGGACATATGAACCCAACTGCAGGGCGGGTGTTTTCCGGCGCAAATCCAACATCGCCCGGTACAGGTTGAGGATCGAACCCGGGTCATCCAGCATGGCGGTGGCATTGCGGGTGGCGTAATCGCCCGATACTGGCAGCCAGGGCTCCTTCCCGGAAAATCCGGCATGGGGGCTGCCATCCCACTGCATCGGCGTGCGGCAGACGTCGCGGGTCCAGGCCGCACCCAGGTTGACCCCCTGCGGGTCCACCACTTTATCGGGGGGGATGACACCGTTCTCCATTCCCAACTCTTCGCCGTAGTAAATCGTCGGCGTGCCGCGCAGCGCCAGCAGCAGCATGGCCGCCACCCGGGCCTGCGCCTGGCCGCCGTAGCGGCTGGCCAGCCGGGGAAAATCGTGGTTGCCGAGCACGTAGTTGGGCCAGGCGAAATCCGGCAGGGCGGCCTCCATTTCGGCCACCGATTTTCGGAATTCGTCCGCCCGCCAGGGCAGGTACATCAACCGGAAGTTGAACGGCAGGTGCAGCTCGTCCCCCTGCTCCCCGTAGTAGCGCACCCAGCGGTCGAGCGGCCCCCAAAGCTCCCCGATCGCCACCCGGTCGTCATATTCATCCAGAACACCCCGGATCTCGCGCAGCATGGGGTGGACTTCGTCCTGGTCTAGGTTGTATACCGAGAGCAGCCGGCGAAACAGGTCGTTTTCCGACAGGTTGTCCGGCGCATCCGGGTTGGAA
>JBFKII010000150.1:0-9550 GCA_041632295.1 Anaerolineales bacterium
GCAGGCGCGTAGGGGTCGCCGGCGGAGGGGCTGCCGCGCGAGGCGGTCGGGCTGGGGGAAGGCGCCGGGGAAGAGGTTGGAGGGTCAGGGCTGGCGCTGGGGGAGGCGGGGGTTTGTGTGGCCGGCGGCACTGTGGCCATCGCCGATGTGAGGGAGGGGGTGGGGAACAGCGTGGCCGGCGCCAGAGGTGTGGCGCCCGGTGCACAGCCGGACAGCGCCAGGGTGAGCGCAATCAGCGTGGCGAAGATGAAGGCAGTCTGGCGCATGATAATTTTTCTGACCTGTGGGGGAAGCGGCAGCTTATCCTGGAATTATAATGAGGTTCTCCTTATCAAGGGATCGCAATGACACCATTATTACAGCTTGAGCGACTCCACAAAAGCTATGGAACCAAGCATGCCGTGCGCGAGCTGAGCCTGAGCCTGCCGGGAGGGGAGATCTTCGGCCTGCTGGGACCCAACGGCGCCGGTAAGACGACGACGTTCAAAATGATCGTCGGGTTGTTGGAGCCAAGCAGCGGCCGTGTGCTGGTCAACGGCTTTGATATCCAGGCCCAGCCGCTGGAGGCCAAGCGCACGCTGGGTTTCGTCCCGGACACGCCGCTGCTGTACGAGAAGCTCTCCGCCATGGAGTTCCTCCTGTTTGTATCCGACCTGTACAACGTCGAGCGCCAGAAGGCATCCCGGCGGGCTCGCGAACTCCTGAAGATCTTCGATCTGGAGGAGAATGCCGACGATCTGATCGACAGCTTTTCCCACGGCATGAAGCAAAAGACCGCCCTGGCGGCCGCCCTGATCCACGATCCGAGGCTGCTGATCCTGGATGAGCCAACGGTCGGCCTGGATCCGAAGAGCGCCAGGCTCATCAAGGACATCCTGCGCCAACAGACCAGGCGCGGGGTCTCGGTGTTGGTTTCCACCCATATCCTCGAAATCGCCGAGCGCATGTGCGACCGCATCGGGATTATCAGCCAGGGGGAATTGATCGCCGTCGGAACGGTGACGGAGCTGCGCGGCGCCCAGACCGGCAGCAGCCTGGAAGACATTTTCCTGGAGCTGACCGGCGGCGCCGAGTACGCCGAGATCGCCGCCGTGTTGGAGTAGCCGGGTGCTGGGCGCTACCGTACGCCTGCTGCGGCTGCGCTGGCAGCTGTGGTGGAACACTGTTCGCCACCTCCCGTGGACTCGGAAGCTGGCTTACCTGGTTGCAGCGATCGGCATGGCCGGGTTCGCCGCCTTTACCGGGGCCTTGAGCTGGGGGGGACTGTGGCTGCTGCGGCAGCCCGAAGTGGCCGCTGCCTTGTCCGAAATGGGGGTTTCGATCCAGATCGATAGCCTGCTCGACCAGCTGCCGGCGCTCTTTTTCACGATGGCCTTCACACTCGGGCTGCTGGCCAACCTCGGCACCCTGATGCAGACCCTATACCTTTCGGGAGACATGGAGTTTCTCCTGACCGCGCCGCTACCGCCGCGCGCCGTTTTTTTCAGCAAGCTGCTTCAGGCGGTTTTCCCCACCTACGCCCTGCTGGCCCTGCTCACCCTGCCTGCTCTGATCGGCCTGGGTGTGGCCCGGCAGTTGAATTTCCTGTTTTTCGCGCTGGCCCCGATCTTCCTGGCGCTTATGGTCGTCAGCGGGGCCGGCCTGAGCTCCCTGCTCGTGATGGGGATCGTGCGGCTGATCTCGCCCCGCCGTGCTGTCGAGGTGATTGCTTTCGTGGGGGGAATCAGCGCGTTTCTTTGCTCGCAAAGCGGCCAGTTTGCCGGGGAGATCGGCGAGTCTGTGCTGACTCCAGACCAGATCGCCACGTTCCTCGACCGGGCGCTGCCGCTCACCGGGGTCTGGAATCCTCTGGCCTGGCCCGGGTACGGGCTGGTGCGCCTGGGGAGCGGCCAGTGGCTGCCCGGAGCCGCCTTTACAGCCGGCATGCTGTTGATCGGGGGGGCGGTTTTTGCGCTGACTCTTTCAGCCGCAGAACGGTTGTATTTTTCCGGCTGGTCGCGTGTGCAGGTTGGGACCCGCAGTCGGCGAAGGCGGAAAAGCGGTTCTACGGGGGAGAGAAACGGCACGCGCTCCGCAATCCCCTGGGCCGGCCTGCTGCCCGCGCCGATTCGGGCTGTCGTCCGCAAGGATCTGCGCCTGTTTCGCCGGGACCTGCGTAACCTGTCGCAACTGGTCTTCCCGATCATCCTGGCCGTGATCTGGACCTTCACCTTTTTCCGAGGGGAGGATTTACCCGAGCAGGCCGGACCCGCCTTGCGCCTGGGGGGGTTCGGCATCGGCCTTTTTATCGGCTATACCTTCGCAATCCGCTTTGGGATGGGCAGCTTCAGCCTGGAAGGCAGGCAGTGGTGGATCATCAAGACATCCCCGGTGCGCGGTTGGCATCTGCTGCTGGCGAAATATCTCCTGACGGCCGTGCCGCCGATTATTTTTGGGCTGCTCTATCTGGGTGTAGCTGCGTTTTTCCAGACCACCTCGCTGGGGGTCTTCCTTTACCAGGCGCTGACGATGGCGCTCATTCTGGCGGCTGTTTCCGGGCAGATGCTGGCGATGGGCATCTGGGGCGCCCGCTTCAACTGGACCAATCCCCAGGAAGTACAGGGGGGCGGCATGGGCTGCCTGGCTTCGCTGGCGGGATTTGCCACGCTGGCGCTGACCGGGCTGATTTTCGGCGGCACCCCGTTTCTCGCCCGGTTGCTGTCTTTTCCGGCCTGGACGGTTTACCTGGCCGGGATCGGCATCGGCGCGCTGGTCTGCCTGCTGGCGGGGGCCTTGCCGCTGGCGATCGCCGCCCGCCGGCTGCCCCGGCTGGGGGAAGGGGACTGATCGGCCCAGATCCGCCGGACGGTGTATCCACCCTGGGTTGCGTGCTATACTTCTGCGGCCTGCCATGTCCCACATCTCGCGTTCCACACTGATCATCGCATTTTTCTTCGGAGTCGATAAGGTCTTTGCCCTCCTCAGGCAGATCCTGATGGGCCGTAGCTACGAGACCTTTGAGCTGGATGTCTTTCTGGCGGCCAACAACATCCCTGATCTTCTTTCAGTTTTGATATCGGGCGGCGCGCTGGGTGTGGCGCTGATCCCAGTCCTTTCCGAATACATGGAAAGGCAGGGTCCGGGCAGTGCATGGGAGCTGTTCTCCCGGATCATCAATTTGGCGTTTATCGCCACAGCAGTGCTTTCCTTGTTGATCGCCGTGGTGGCCGAACCGATCATCGGCCGGCTGATCGTCCCGGGCTTCCCCGAAGCCCAAAAAGCCCTGGCCGTAGAGCTGATGCGCCTCGACCTGCTGGCGATCATGATTTTCTCGCTTTCCGGACTGGTCATGGCGGGTCTTCAGGCCAACCAGCATTTCACCCTGCCGGCGATGGCGCCGGTGCTTTACAACCTCGGCCAGATCGTCGGGATCCTGGTTTTTTCACCTCAGGAAGGCCTGCAGCTGGGGCCCCTGACACTGCCCGCCCTGGGATTAGGCATCCATGGACTGGTCTTTGGGGTGATTTTCGGGGCCGGGCTGCATTTGCTGATCCAGGTCCCGGGGCTGGTGCGCTACGGCTACCGGTGGGCGCCCCGCATCGGACTGCGGGATCCGGGGGTGGCCAAGGTGATGCGCCTGCTGGGGCCGCGCGTGCTGACGATGGCCTGCATCCAGTGGTTCTTCCTGCTGCGCGATAACCTGGCCTCCCGAATGGGGGAGGGTGCAGTGACCGGTCTGAACTACGGCTGGTTTATCATGCAGGTGCCGGAGACGCTGATCGGAACCGCACTGGCCATCGCCATCCTGCCGACCCTTGCCGAGCATTATGCCCGTGGCGATGACAGCGCATTCGTCCAGACCCTCAATCGAGGCATCCGGGCCATGCTGGCTTTGTCCCTGCCCGCAGCCGCGATCCTGGCGATCGGCGTGCGACCACTGGTCGGTGTGCTCGGGCTGGAACCGGCGGTCTCTGAGATCGCCATCTGGACCACGCGGGCCTATCTGTTGGGCCTGGCCGGGCATGCCTTGCTGGAGATCGCCGCCCGGTCATTCTACGCCCGCCAGGATGCCCTGATCCCCCTTGTGATGGCGTTTTTGAACGCCGTTTTGCTGTATACCGTGCTGGCGCTGTTGTTTTCAAGCCTGTGGGGAATCACCGGCATCTCTCTGGCCAATTCGGTGGCGTTCACCGTCGAAGCCCTGCTGCTGTTTTACCTGCTGAACAGGCGCCTGGGCGGGGTTGGCCAGGTGCGGGCGGTGATCGGGCGCATCGCCGCCGCCGCATTGGCGGGTGGAGCCCTGGTTGCCGCCGTCCAGTTCCTGCTGCCGTTCGGCAGTTGGGGGGTGGGGAGGAGTGTCCTGGTGGGCACCGCCGCCCTGGCCGCAGGCGGATTGCTGGCAGTCCCTTTTATCTGGCGTGAAATCCGCGCCTTAGTCAGGATTTGAGCTGCGCCATTTCGCCCGGAATCCCTGGCTCCGGCGGTTTACAAGAGTTTGACTCTCCATGAAGATTCATATGAAGCAATCGCTGATTTCGATCGCCCTGACCGCATTCATCGCCCTGCTGGTGGGCAGCTTTTCGGGAACTCCGGCCGGTGCAGCCGGCTGGCAGACGAAAGTCGATCCCTGGGTCCGGGAGAGGGCGGGGTACGGCCCGGCGGAATTCCTGGTGGTCCTGGCGCAGCAGGCGGATCTCGCCCCCGCGGCCGGCCTGCCCACCCGGGTGGAGAAGGGCGAATTCGTTTACGACGCCCTGCGAGCCACGGCCGATCGCACCCAGCCGCCAGTCCTGGCCTTATTGGACGAAATGGGGGTCGCCCATCGATCGTTTTGGATCGCCAACATAATCTGGGTGCGGGGAGACCTGGGGGTCGTGCAGGCGCTGGCGGCGCGGCCGGACGTGGCCCGTGTGGCGGCCAACCCGCGTGTGACCTTGCAGCCGCCGATCACCGCACCGCAATCCGACGGGCCGTTGGGCATCGAGTGGAATATCAACCTGGTCGGCGCACCGCAGGTGTGGGCGGCGGGTGTGCTCGGGCAGGGGGCGGTGATCGCCGGGGCGGACACCGGTTACGACTGGGACCACCCCGCCCTCAAAAACATGTACCGCGGCTGGGACGGCGCCGTCGCCGATCACAACTACAATTGGTATGATGCCATCCACAGCGGGGGCGGCATCTGCGGCCCCGACTCTCCGGAGCCTTGCGATGACTACGGCCACGGCACCCACACCATGGGCACCATGGTCGGCGACGACGGCGGGTCCAACCAGATCGGCATGGCGCCCGGCGCGCGCTGGATCGGCTGCCGAAACATGGATGTGGGTTTTGGTACGCCGGCAAGTTATACGGAGTGTTTTCAGTGGTTTATGGCCCCCACCGACCTGAATGGGGATAATCCTAATCTTTCCCTGGCCCCGGATGTGATCAACAATTCCTGGAGCTGCCCGCCTGCGGAGGGCTGCACCTGGAACACCCTGCAAATGGTGGTCGAAAACACGCGCGCCGCGGGGATCGTGGTGGTCGCCTCGGCGGGCAACAGCGGTTCCGCCTGCAGCACGGTGAACACCCCGCCGTCCATTTACGAGGCCAGCTTCACGGTCGGGTCGACCACCAGCGCCGATACCATTTCCTCTTTCAGCAGCCGGGGGCCGGTCACTGTGGACGGCAGCAATCGTCTGAAACCGAATGTCACCGCGCCGGGGTCGGGCGTCCGTTCCAGCGTTCCCAATGGAGGCTACGGTATCTCAAGCGGCACGTCCATGGCTGGGCCACATGTGGCCGGGCTGGTGGCGCTGCTGATCGCAGCAGACCCCGCGCTGGCAGGCGATGTGGACGGCCTGGAAGACATCCTTGAAAGCAGCGCTGTCGAAAAAACGACCAGCATCGAAAACTGTGGTGGGGTTCCAGGCACGCAGATCCCCAACAACACTTACGGCTTCGGCCGCATCGACGCCTTTGCAGCGTATCTTGAAGCCACCGGGGTGAAATTGTTCTTTCCCGCCGTTTCACGGCCATAGCAGCCCAGGCCGGCCCGTGCCGAAACCGCAGCCGCCTTTTCAGGCGCTGCGGTTTTTCGATCTTTGGGAAACGATCTCAGGGCGTGGGCGTCGGGTCGTCGGAGATCGGCGTGTTGGTAGGCGGGACCGGGGTGTTGGTCGGGTCGTCGGAGATCGGCGTGTTGGTCGGTGGAGGTGGTGTGTTGGTCGGCGGGCCGGGCGTGTTGGTCGGAGGCGGGGGGGTGGGAGTGCGTGTGGGGCTGGAAAGCGGCGTGTTGGTTGGGAAGAAAACAGGGGTATTGGTTGGCAGCGGCGGGAAAAAGATCGGGGAAGTCGCCGTCCAGGTCGGGGTGGGGGTCGGGGTTTCCGTCGGGGTCTGCGTGAGCGTGGGGGTGCCGGTCGGGGTTGGGCTGGCAGTGGCCGTGCCTGTCGGGGTGGGCGTCGCGGTCGGCGGTATGCCGGTGCTGCTCGGGGTAGGGGTCACCTCCGGGGTGTCCGTGGCCAGCCCGATCAGCCCTTCGGAGGGCTGGGTGGTCGCCACGAACCCACCGTTCGGGTCGCCGCCCGAACCCAGAGGGATGTCCCGGGAAAGGAAGAAAAGTCCGACCAGCGAGCCGATCACCAGAATCAGGCCGAGGGAGAGCCGCATCCAGCCGCTGGTCCCCGATCCGCTGCCGTTCGCGGCGATGGAGGGGATCCTGTCGGCCTGGATCAGGGCCCCGGAGGTGTCTTTCCCGTTTTGCTGGAGGTAAATCGGACAGGACTGGTACTTGTGGCTCAGGCAAACGTTCTGCTGATAATCGAGATTGATGGACCGCGGGCTTTTCTCCCGGTGGCAGTGGTTGCCCGGATTGGGGAATCCGTAGCGGGTCTCCATGTCGAGCCGAAGCCCCAGGAACGGACAAACGTTATCTTGCACCTGGTCGTGTTTTAGCATTTTTGTTCGTAAGCTGCACCAGCCGGTTTTGGGAAGCGGCTTCGGGCTGCGAAAGCGCGTTTTGGAGAAGGATTACGCCCGCCCCTCGAAAATCCCCCTCAAATGTCAATCTCGCACCACCCCAGCGATACGATTTGCCTTTTTGAAATAACCTGCAAATTATAGAACAGAATCCAGGGCTTCACAAGGAAGCCCTGCGTGGATCGCATGGCTTTCTCAAAGTCGCGAAACCTGGCGGAAAACGCTGGTTGAGCCTGCCCTGAGTGCAATCGAAGGGCCTGTCGAAACCCAGTTTTCTACCTTTCGCTGGTTGGGTAGGCCGCGAAGCGGCCGTATCGAAACCGAGAAAGGCCCTTTTGTCAACGGACTTTGAGAACGCCTTGGCGTGGATCGAGCGGCATTGCCGCGAGGGTTAATTCCTTTTATACTATGTCGGTCTGCCGATCCGGCGCCGTACCCTGGGAGGTAATCCTTGCAAAAAACCAAAAGACTGGCCCTGATTCTGTTCTTGCTTCTGGTTTTTTCAGCCACCGTTTCCGCCGCCCTGGCGGCATCTTTCGGCCGGGGGGCCGTCGAGATCCCGGCGGCCCGGGGAGATGAAAGCGATTCGATTACAGCAGCCAGCATCCTGATGACCAAAACGGTCGGCGCCACCCCCGGGGTTTGCGGCAGCGGGGACAGCCTGGCCGTCGTTCCCGGGTCCGGTGTCCATTATTGCTACGCGGTCACCAACAACGGCACCGTCACCTTGACCAGCCACACTCTGACCGACACACAGTTGGGAACACTGCTGGCCGGTGCGGCCATCACGCTGACTCCAGGCGCCAGCAGCCTGTTTTCCACCACCGCGGTGGTGACCCAATCGGTGGTTAATACCGCCACCTGGATGGCGAGCGACGGGCTCGGCAGCAGCGCATTTTTCACCGACAGCGCATCGGTCAGTGTGTTCGCACCCAGCATTGTCCTGACCAAGACCGTCAGCGCCTCGCCGGGCACCTGCAGCACCAGCGACACCGCCGTAGCCGTTCCCGGAGAAAACGTCACCTACTGCTACGCGATCGGAAATACCGGGTTGGTGACCGTGACCAGCCACACCCTGGTGGACGACCGGTTGGGGACCCTCTTCACCGGCATGCAGGCGGTCGTGCCGCCGGGCGCCAGCTACCAGGTTTCGGTGACGGTGCAGATCACCGATGACGTGGTCAACACCGCCACCTGGACGGCCCAGGATAATTTCGGCCAGTCCGCCCAAGGGGTGGACAGCGCCACCGTCACCGTCATCGACCCCCAGATCCAGCTTGCCAAAACCGTAAACGATACACCCGGATCTTGCCCGGGGGCCAACAGCATCCAGGTTGTCCCCGGTACGGTCGTCAATTACTGCTACCGGATGTCGAACACCGGGCAGGTGACCGTCACCAGCCATACCCTGACCGATGACCAGCTCGGGATCCTGCTGCTGAACCAGCCGGTCACCGTGGGCCCGCTGGGCAGCTACACCTTCTCCACCACGGTGCAGGTCACCGAAACGGTTGCCAACATAGGGATCTGGACCGCCAGCGACGGCTACGGCCACTTCAGCGCCGACAACGATTCCGCCAGCGTGACCGTCCTGGACCCCGCCATTGTGATGACCAAAACGGTGAGCGCCGCGGCGGGGATCTGTGCCGCAACCCAGGTGATCACCGTCACCAGCGGCAGCCCGGTGACCTACTGCTACACGATGGAGAACTCCGGCCCGGTGACGGTCACCTCCCACACACTGACCGATGACGTCCTGGGCAGCCTGCTGGTCGACCAGCCCGCGGTGGTCGGCCCGGGGCAAACCCTGGTATTTTCCACCACCGTGGTGGTCAACAATGACGTCTCCAACACCGGGACCTGGACGGCGACCGAGCTGTTCGGAAAGCAGGCCATCGCCGTGGACAGCGCCATGGTATTCGCGGTCAGCCCGGCGATCGACCTGGCTAAGACCCTCAACACCAGCCCCGGCGTGTGCCCCGGCAGCCCATCCCTGTCGGTCGTGCCGGGAACCCTGGTCAACTACTGCTTCGAACTGCAGAACACCGGCACCACCACGCTTACCAGCCAGACGCTGAGCGACGATCACCTCGGGCTGCTTCTTTCGAACGCCCCCATCACCATCCCACCTGGGCAAACGCATGTGGTTTCGCAGACTAGAGTGGTGACCCAGCCGGTAACGAACATCGCCACCTGGACCGCTACCGACATTTTCAGCAACACGCTGCAAACCGGCGACAGCGCCAGCGCAGGGATCCAGGGCGTCTCCCTGGACCTGGTGAAGACGGTCAGCGACACGCCCGGGGTTTGTGACATTACCCAGAATATCGCTGTCCCTCCCGGATCAGCGGTGACCTACTGCTACGACATTCAAAACACCGGGCAGATCACCCTTTCCTCTCACACCCTGGTGGACAGCGCCCTGGGGCTGCTCCTGAACGGCGCCGCTTTCGACGTGCCCCCCGGCCAATCCTACGTTTTTTCAACCACAGTGGTGGTCAACAGTTCGGTCACGAACATGGCCACCTGGACCGCCCTCGATACATTCGGGAATGCAGCCGTGGGTTCGGATTCGGCCACCGTCACGGTGGTGGTGCCTGACATCCTAGTCAGC
>JBFKII010000151.1:0-9461 GCA_041632295.1 Anaerolineales bacterium
GTCAACGATCCCGCGCTTTTCGCAGGCAAATGCCTCCTTGAGGATCTCCCGGGTATGGGTGGTGATCTGGACTTTACCTGCCTCACCGTGCGACTCCATCCGGCTGGCTGTGTTGACCGTGTCCCCCCAGACATCGTAGTGGAATTTCTTGCGGCCGATCACCCCGGCCACCAGCGGCCCGGAGTTGATGCCGATGCGGAACTGGATCGCTTTACCGTCCTGCGTGCGCAGCCGTTCGGCATAGGCGAGCATATCCAGGGCCACGTGGGCCAGCGCCTGGGCGTGATCCGGCCTGGGCACGGGCACCCCTGAAGCGACCATGTAGTTATCCCCGATAGTGCGGATCTTCTCGACGCCGTATTTTTCCGCCAGTCGGTCGAAATGGGAGTAGATGTTGTTGAGCAGGTCGATCATTTCGGGCGGGGTCATCTCGGCGGTCATCGGGGTGAAGCCGACCAGGTCGGCGAACAGGATGCTGGCCGAATCGAACTGCTCGGCGATGGTACCCTCTTTCACTTTCAGGGTGTCGGCGATCTTCTGCGGCAAAATATTCAGCAGCAGCGATTCAGAGCGGTCGCGTTCGATCCCCAGCAGATCGAGGGCCTGGTTTTTCTGGCGCTTGTAATAGGCCAGGGCGAGCAAATTCAGGGCAGCGCAGCTGATCACGGTGTACGCATTGTTGAAGGTGACGTTTGAGGGTGCGTTGCGGGGATCGCTCACGTACGGGTCCAGGAAGGCGAAGACTGCGGTGAAGAGCGAAAATACGACGAACCAGCTCCAGATACCCCGGTTATCAGACACCAGGAGGGCCAGGATGAGCGGCAAAAAGATCGCCCAGTAGGCGCCGAAATTGGCGCGAAACCCGCCCAGCAATATCCCCCAGGCCAGGATGATGAGCATCACCGCCAAAGAAAAAATAGCGGAATGCAGGGCGAACCTCCTCGTGCGGTTCATGATCAGCAGATTCAGGGGAAAAATGACCGCGCTGGAAACAGCAATGCGCACCATGACCGGGCTGCCGCCCAGCGTCCCGAGCGCCATGCCGATCAGGCCGAAAGGAAAGATCAGCAGGCTGATCCAGATGAACAGGCGTTTCCCGAGCTGGATGTCCTCTGGGTCGTCCGGGTCGGAGATCCCACGATAAAAATAAGCGGTGATAGAGTGAATGAGCTTTTTCATGTAAGGTGGCTCCCGTTATTTCGAAACATCCTCTATCATACCCACTCATGTCACCCCCGTTCCAAACCGATTCCCGCAGCTCAGCCCATCTGTGCAGAACATGTCCTGGATAGCCGACCTTCTCACCAGACATCCATCTTGTGTATAAGCCGCACGCATGCCTGGTGAACTCCCCGCACGACCGGCCGGCGCGGTGCAACATGCCTTATACGGTATCATTGGAGTCAACCCGCCCACCTGGATGGAAATCTGAAATGCCGGCCGGTCAGCGGGTGCGACCGAGAAGCTGGCCGCAAGAAACCTGATCAAAAAACCGGACAATTTATGAAGCCGAAATTGCTTTTAACCGTGATGGCGCTGTTCGCAGCAGCAGCTTTTCTGGCAGCAGGCATCGTGATCGGTGTGCAGGCGAAATCGGAATTGGAAAAAGTGGCCTATCCTGGCGCCCGGCCATTGGCCGACACAGCGGATGGCAGCCTCGAACCCAATATCTATTACTGGCGGAAGGATTTTTATGCCACCGAAGCACCGCTGTATGACGTCTATCGTTGGTACACAAACAAATTGGGCTTGTCCCTGCGGACTCCCTGGAAGCGGGGCTGCATGACCCTGGCAACACAAACTGTCCGGTACGGGATTGAGAACGAAATGGAAGTCACTATCTGCGATGGGGAATTCGAACGCATGATCATCCTGGAACGGTCGTTCAAATTCTCCTGGCCTTGAGCCCGGAACGGGATCGGCGCGAAATATTTGGCCGGCTTTTCTAAAGTTGCCCTCTGAAAACCCAATCGGCAGTTGCAAATCGAATGACCGCCAGATCGAAGACATTTTACGAACGGGAACTGGACCGCATCGCGGACCAGCACGCGCTGGGGGAACATGTATATGCCCTGATCAGGCAGTCGAAAGCCTTTATTGACAGCTATTTCCACGATCAAATTGAACTGGAAACCATGGCTGCGGTGGCTTTTATGTCCCGCTTTTATTACATCCGCATTTTTAAACAGGTCTACGGGGTCACCCCACGGCAGTATTTGCGCGATCTGCGCATCACGAAGGCCAAAGCGCTGCTCCAAAAGGGGCTGCCAGTCACGCAGGTCTGCCACGCGGTAGGATACAACAGCCTGCCGACCTTTTCGAGCGCCTTCAAGCGAGGCACGGGGCTTTCGCCGCGTGCATTTCAGAAGGTGAATCTCCGCAATCGAGAATAAGTATCCCGGCTCGCCCTCTGTTATGCTTTGAGCACACTCAAAACAGGGAGAACGAAGCGCATGATCCGAATACACGTGACCAACGTCCTGGTCGACGACCAGGAAAAAGCACTGAAGTTTTACACCGATGTGCTCGGTTTCGTCAAAAAGACCGAAATCCCGGTGGGCGAGCACAAATGGCTGACCGTGGTCTCGCCGCAGGAGCAGAACGGCGTCGAACTGCTGCTGGAGCCGATGGCTTTCGAACCCGCCCAGACCTACCAGAAAGCGCTCAAAGAGGCCGGCATCCCATACACGTCCTTCGCAGTGGACGATTTAAAAGAAGAATACGAACGTCTGGTTGGGCTGGGGGTGGAATTCTCGATGGAACCCAGGGAAATGGGTCCGGTCATGATGGCGGTCCTGGATGACACCTGCGGTAACAACATCCAGCTGGTCCAGATGCTGTAAATAAAAACCCATTCAGTTTCGCCGCACTTTCAGAAAGCCGGTCAGCCCCCGTACGTTTCCCAATCCACTCGCAGCCAGGGATGAAGCCGGGCGGTAAACACCCCGGCTTTCACAGCCGGGTCCTGGTTCATGATCGCCTCCGCTCGGGCGGTGTCTTCGGCCGTAATGATCGCCATCCCGCCGGAGTGGTCCAGGAACGGGCCGCCCTCGATGGCGATGCCCTGCTGGTACAGGCTGTGGATGTACGCGCCGTGCTCCCTCAGATTCTGGCTCTGGAAGCTTTGCCCTTCTTTCCAGGACGGCCCGGGTCGGTGGAGGATCAGGTAATAATTTTTCACATCGATCCTTTCGGTCTAATTTTCTCGGTATTGTAATGGGTCTCCGGCGGCCGCTGTTTTTTCCCGAGGTCACACCCGTTCTCTAAAGGGCAATTTGCGGGTTGGGCTCGCCCTGGGCGGCGCTGGTGCAGCCGGTAAATTGGGGGCTATCCGCTTTGAACTTTATCCCCGTTCTTGTTTAGAATATCTCCATCCTTTTCAAGATTTCGGGAGCGAGCATGAAAACTTTATCGGCAAAAGATTACCTGGATCGGATAAAAAACGGCCTGCCCAGGACTTCCAACCCCCAGCGGGTGGCCATTATCGGCGCCGGGATGGCCGGGCTGGTGGCCGCCTCCGAACTGCTGCGGGCCGGCCATGACCCCATCCTGCTGGAGGCGCAGGGTCGGGTCGGTGGGCGGATCTTCACGCTGCGCGAGCCTTTTGCGCCCGGCTTGCATGCCGAGGCCGGGGCCATGCGTATCCCGCGCAGCCACGAGCTGACCATGGCCTACATCGAGAAGTTCGGTCTGCAGACCGCCGATTTCACCATGGGCAACCCGAACAACTACGTCTATTTCGGCGGAGTCAAACGCCGCATGGCGGAGGTGGAGGCGGACCCCTCACTGCTGCCTTTCGAGGTCTCCCCTGGGGAGGCCGGGAAAACGGCCGGGCAGCTCTGGGACCGGGCACTCAAGCCGGTGACCGATTTGATCGAGCGGGAGGGCTGGGAAGCGGTCTACGCGGCCTACGACCAGTACTCGGTGCGCGAGTTCCTGGAGGAAGTCAACGGCTGGTCCGAGGGCGCCATCGAGATGTTCGGCCTGCTTTTCAACCAGGAATCGCTGATGAACTCATCCTTCCTGGAGCTGCTGCGCGAGGAGGTCGGCGGCTACTACACCGACATGGTCTATCTGACGGGGGGCACCGATTCGCTGCCGCGCGCCTTTTTGCCGGAGCTGCGCGAGCGCATTCTCTTTGGGGCAAGGATGACGGCCATTGACCAGGACCCCGACTCTGTCACCGTTCATTACCAGACCCTGGCCGGGCGCCGGTCGCTGCGCGCCGACCGCGCCATCCTGACCGTTCCCTTTCCGGTCCTGCGCCACGTGGAGGTCATCAAGCCGTTCTCGCGGGCCAAGCAGCGTGCCATCCGCCAGCTGAAGTACGACGCTTCAGCCAAGATTTTTCTGCAGTGCCGCCGCCGCTTTTGGGAACTGGACGATGATATCGTGGGCGGCGGGAGCGCCACCGACCTGGCGGTGCGCAACATCTACTACCCGGACCACGGCGGCGAGACCGGCCGCGGCGTGCTGCTGGCCAGCTACACCTGGTCGGAGGACGCCCAGCGCTGGGGCTCGCTCTCTGAGCGCGACCGCATCGAGCAGGCCATCGAGAACGTCGCCCAGATCCACCCCCAGATCCTGGACGAATTCGAAGTCGGCGCCTCCTGGATGTGGCACGACGACGAGTTCGCCGGGGGCGCTTTCGCCCTGTTCGACCCCGGCCAGCAGACCCAACTGCACGACGCAATTATCGCCCCGGAGGGCCGGATCCATTTCGCCGGGGAGCACGCCTCCCTGGGCCACGCCTGGATCCAGGGAGCGATTGAATCAGGCCTGCGGGCAGCCGGGGAGATCGAGGGCTGAGCGGCCGGATGGCGAATAAAGCTGCGGCAGGAGCTTATCCGCTTTCCGCACTGCGGTCACTCGCCCTGCACACCCAGCGCCTGTCGGCGCCGAATTCGGCTTCGCCCGCGCCCACCCCGGACAAGATTGCAGACCTGGTCCGGGCGCTCGGTTTCGTGCAGATCGATACGCTGCACGTGGTCCACCGCGCCCATCACCTCACCCTGTGGGCGCGGTTCGGCCCGTACGCGATCGCCGACTTCCACAGGTTGATCTACACGCCCGGCCAGCGCAGGCTGTACGAGGGCTGGGGCCACGCCGCCAGCATCATGCCGCTGGAGCATTACCGCTTCCATGGCTGGCGCGCGGACGGGAAGATCAGCTTTAACCCGAGTTTCCGCAATTGGGCCAGCAAAAAAGGAAATCGCGAACTGGCCGAGCAGACCCTGGCGCGCATCCGGGCGGAGGGCGGGTTGGGGGTCCGGAGTTTCAGCCAGGGCGGCCACCAATCGGGCCCCTGGTTTGACTGGAAGCCCTCTAAGATGGCGCTGGAAGCCCTGTTCGCCTCGGGAGACCTGATGGTGTCCGAGCGGGTGAACTTCCAGCGTGTCTACGACCTGCGGGAGCGCGTGCTGCCGGATTGGGTCGATACCACGCCCGTTTCCCCGGACGAGGGGCGGCGCTTCTGCCTGGAGCAAGCCGCCCGGGCGCTAGGGGTGTTCGAGCCGCGCGCTCTGACCTTTTACGCCTACATGCGGGCGACTCCGGCTCGGTCGCTGGTCCGGTCGCTGATCGAGGGCGGCACGCTGGTCGAGATCCAGTGCGAGTCCCTCGAGGGCACCAGGAATTGGATGGTGCACCGCGAGGTTTTACCGCTGCTTGAGCGGGCGGCTGACGGCGCTTTACCTGCAGAAAGGACCACTTTCCTTTCGCCTTTCGATTCCCTGTTCTGGGCGCCGGACCGCGACCGTCAGCTGTGGGGCTTCAACCAGGTGCTTGAGTCCTACAAGCCCGCTGCAGAGCGGGTGTTCGGATACTACTCCCTCCCGATCCTGCACCGGGATCGGCTGGTCGGGCGCCTTGACCCGAAACTGGACCGCAAAACCGGCATGATGGTTTTGAACGCGCTTTACCTGGAACCGGGAGTCAAGCCGGATGATGAGCTGATCGCCGGTATCGCCGGGGCGATGCGCGATTTCCTCGCCTGGCACGGTGCCAGCAGCCTGGAAATTGCCAAGTCCGATCCCCCTTCATTTGGTAAAAGACTTTCAGATGCCATATTCCCCTGGCGATCGAACCAGGACTGAATGGGATAGAAGGGTTAATCCGGGTCTTCAATTTTTTTGCCAGGGGCTTGTTCAAACGCCAGGGCGCGAAGGCGCAGCGCATTCCGGTTTTGAAAACAACGCAATTTAAGGGCCGACAACCCGGTATTCGCTGATTTTGCCATCTTTTAGGGTGATTTCAGCCCGGGCAGGTACTTCGAATCCGGGGCCGCTCACGACCATTTCTACGATGACGACGTTGCCCTCTACACGCCGGCTTTTCACATCCTCAAAAATGTCCGCTCGAAACCCATTCGCAACCCACATCTCCCGCCCGCGGATCGACTCGGTCGGTGTGGACCAGACCAAATCCTCGGTCAGATAGGAGGCTGCCAGGTCAATATCGCCCTCGTTACGTGCGTCCTGAAATTTCTGTACGATTTCGATCATTTCATCGTCTGTTGAAGGCGTACCGCTGCATCCTGTAAAGAAGGCCGCTGAAATAGTCATGATCAACAGCAGGCGGATAATATTTTGCTTCATGACACGTTCTCCTATGGCTTGAAAGGACTGCGGCTGAGCATTGGCTTTTCAAGCAGGGCTGTACCGAGAGCTGCCCAACCAAGCCCCATCAAGCAGCCAAAGAAAGTTCCATCCCAATTGAAAAGGATCCCCAGGTTTCGCCCGGGGGTTAATTGATTGAACATGAGCATGACCAGGCCCAGTATCAAAAGGATCGCCGTCCATCTAGCCGGCGCCTGTTTGCGATAGCCGGAAACCGCCTGAACAATCAAACCGGCCGCCAGGAGGTCCAGCCCGGTGAGAAACAACCTCCATATTTTGATGTCGGTCGGCATGAGGAGTCCGAAGGCGGTCATGAAAAAGGCGCCAAGCAAGCCCAGCCATAATCCGAAATTGATCGGTCTTTGATTCAAAAATTGAAATGCGAATAATGCCGACAAGGCCAGGAGAGCCGTGACTCCGAGGGACAACCAGATCCAATCGAGGAAAAATACCCAATCGATCCAGTACGGGCTCGCCAGGGAAAAGGCCAGGACACCAGATAAAACGGCGGCCATCCATGAAGAAATAGCCCCGATTCGGATCAGCTTCTCTAGCGTCAGGATGTTCTGTGCGTGCAAATACTCTTCCAGCGCAGTCTTGATCAAATCTAAACCGACCTGGATCCATAAAACGACAAATTTTGCCCGACCGTGTGTTTCGAGCACCTCCTTGCTGAGGTCTCGGAAATCCTGGATCATTTCTTCTTTGAACCGGTCGTGATGGCTGCTGGGGTAAATTTTAAGTAACTTTCGGAATACTCGGCTCGAGAGGTTCAGCAGCTTAGTGTGGGATATCATCTGCCACCCTCCAGGTCATCGTGCCTTTCCCCAGAATATTTTTATTTTGCGCTTGCCGTACCAATTCTTGGAGGCGTTGAGCCTCGCCAGTGACGACCTGCCGGCCGAGAGAGCTGAGCCGGTAAACTCGCCGCCGGCTGTCGTTTTCCGGAGCAGCATCAGAGCCTGCAACTTCCTCGATCAGCCCGGCCGATAACAGTCGATGAATGGCTTGATAGAGGGTCCCTGGCTTTAACAGGATGCGACCGCTGGTACGTGCCTCCACCTCTTTCATGATCGCGTATCCATGCAGATCGGCATCGGAGAGAGCCAGTAATATGTGGAAAACAGCCGGCGTCAACGGTAAAAATTCAGTCGGTTTGATTTCGTCAGCATTCAAAGTTGCACCTCAATTTTATATCCACCTGTTGTGTATCCATCACCATTATATTTACTGTGGATATAATAGCGGTTTCGCGAAATTAAGTCAACAGGCAAACGCGACGATCTAAAACATCGGTCACGTTTCGGTACGGGTGCTCTGTTCCGGAAATCAATTGAGCCATGATCCTGAATAAAGACATCCTGCCAGTAGTTTGACGACGTGCGGTCAGCTTGCTGGTTTTGAAGGTGCACCCCTAAATAAACCCACTGGCAACCCATCGCGATCCCAAAAACAACCCGTGCAATTGGTCGTCATGTTAGGGACAGCCACAATTCGGAAAGCAGAAAATGATAGGGTTTTGAGGCCTAGCAGCGCTCGATCGGCCACGTGGTGGGCGGCCCGGAGGCGCACTGGGGTCTGAAAAAACCCGGAGAATTGGATAGAATAAAATGTGCGCCTGTTGGCCACCGGCGAATTGGGTACAATACCACCGGGCTGCACTGCACGGAGCTGCATGCCCCTGGAGAATAGCGTGGACGGGGAAAACAAACCCACATTCAGCCCCCGGGCGCGGATAGCAAGCAGTGCCAGACATATGCGTTTCATTCGTTGAAAGGGCAGCTCTGCAAAAGCGTTCAGGGCTGCATCGAAATACGGAACAAGAAAAAGGAAAGGAGAAAACCTGATGACTGAAAAAAGCATGGGCCCCGGAACGGGCAAGAACCCCGTTGCCGGCGGCGGAACGTCCAATCGGGACTGGTGGCCGAATCAGTTGAACCTCAAGATCCTTCATCAGCACTCCCGCAAGAGCAATCCGATGGGGGCGGACTTCAACTACGCTGAGGAGTTCAATAAACTGGACCTGGAGGCCCTCAAACAGGACCTCCATGCGCTGATGACCGACTCGCAGGATTGGTGGCCGGCCGACTACGGGCACTATGGGGGGCTTTTCATCCGTATGGCGTGGCACAGCGCAGGCACCTACCGGATCGGTGACGGCCGCGGCGGCGGCGGTTCAGGCAGCCAGCGCTTTGCGCCCCTCAACAGCTGGCCGGACAACGTCAACCTGGACAAAGCCCGCAGGCTGCTCTGGCCGATCAAGCAAAAATACGGCCAGAAGATCTCCTGGGCGGACCTGATGATCCTGGCCGGCAATGTTTCCCTGGAATCGATGGGCTTCAAGACCTTCGGATTTGCTGGTGGGCGCGATGACATCTGGGAGCCGGAAGAAGATATCTACTGGGGCAGCGAGGGCACCTGGCTTGGAGACAAGCGCTACAGCGGCGACCGCGAGCTTGAGAACCCGCTCGCCGCCGTGCAGATGGGCCTGATCTACGTGAACCCGGAAGGCCCCAACGGCAAGCCTGATCCGGCCGCCTCCGGCCGGGACGTGCGCGAGACCTTCGGGCGCATGGCGATGAACGACGAAGAGACAGTAGCGCTGATCGCCGGCGGCCATACCTTTGGCAAATCCCACGGTGCCGGGGATGTGGCGCTGGTAGGCCCGGAACCGGAAGGTGCCGGCATTGAAGACCAGGGACTGGGCTGGAAGAGCAGGCACGGCAGCGGCAAGGCCGGTGACACGATCGGAAGCGGAATTGAGGGCGCCTGGAAACCCAATCCCACAAAATGGGATATGGGTTATCTGAAGACGCTGTTCAAGTACGAGTGGGAACTGGTCAA
>JBFKII010000152.1:0-9400 GCA_041632295.1 Anaerolineales bacterium
AATACCTACTCCAGCATTCAGTCGGGCTATATTCCTTCGGGGAGTTGAGCCTGGATGCGACCTGGGAGGGAGTGGCCATTGTATGGGCTCCCGGCCAGCTGGCGATGCGCGCGTATGGACTCACAGACCACCCGAACATCCTGGGTGGGTTATTGGCGATCGCAACGCTCTTGATGATACCTAAAGCGATCGAGTCAAGGTCCCCCTGGGCGATATTGGGCTATGCGGTCTTTGTCCTCGGTGTCCTGTCGCTGCTCGTCACTTTTTCGCGGGCTGCCTGGCTGGCATTCGGGACCGGGTGGCTGTTTACGGCCGCCCTGTTCGCCCGGGAAAAGCCCCGGACCCGTCTGCAAAAACTCATAATCCTTTCACTTGCCGGCCTGCTGGTAGCGCTCCCCTTCCTGATACAATCTTCCCCGTATCTTGGGAGGCGGCTGTCGTTCCCGCCCGGGAGACTGGAACCGGAATTGAGTTCGCTCTCTCCGGAAGACCGCTCGTTTGCAGAGCGTGATGCCCTCAATGAGGCCGGTGGCGAGATATTTTCGAGGCACCCGCTCCAAGGAATAGGGCTGGCAGCATTTCCGATAGCCCTCTACACCGAGTACCCGCAATTCCAATTTGATTTTCAGCCAGTTCACTTCTTGCTTTTGGAAGTCGCTGCCGAAACCGGCCTGTTTGGTGCGCTATTTTACTTTTTGCTGATTTCCCTACCCTGGTTGGCCTTACTGCTCACCCGCCGGCGCCTTCGGTTTTCTTCCGAATTGATCGGCGCCACAGCAGCCTTAGCAGCCTGCGTGATGATCGGGCTGTTCGATTATTACCTGTGGCTCAACACGGCGGGGCGCTTGATGCAATGGTTGGTCTGGGGAGTCTGGGCGGCCGAATATCAGAAGAGCCTGATGCATGAATGATCTGTTGCTGATTCCCATCGCGGTCCTTTACTTGATTGTGGTCAGCCTTCTTTTCACCTACGGGGTAAATTTCTTTTATCTCACAATTTTGGGTCTTCGAAAGGTCAAAGAGAAAAGGCAACCGCAGGCAGGGGATTGGCCGCATGTGACCGTACAGCTTCCGATCTACAACGAAAGATACGTCGCTGAAAGACTGGTAAAAGCTGCGGCTGCATTCGATTACCCGCCGGATAAAATCGAGATCCAGGTACTGGATGACTCGACGGACGATACCATTCAGATCGTTTCCCGGCTTGTACGGCAGCTGTCCGCAGCCGGGAAAGACGTGGTTCATATCCACCGCCGGGACCGGACAGGCTACAAAGCCGGTGCCCTTGCCAACGGCATGGTACATTCAAAAGGCGAGTTCCTGGCCATTTTCGACGCAGATTTCATTCCCGGCCGGGATTTCCTTCGGCGGACGATCCCTGCATTTCAAGATTCGGAAGTCGCCTTTGTCCAGACCCGCTGGGGGCACGTCAACCGGGAATATTCTTTCCTCACCCTGCTCCAATCGATCGCCATCGACGCGCATTTCATGATCGAGCAGGCTGCCCGTTATTTCGGCGGTTACTGGTTCAATTTCAACGGTACTGCCGGGGTGTGGCGCAAAACCGCTATTGAGCAGGCCGGGGGATGGAAGGCGGACACCCTGACGGAGGATCTCGATCTGTCCTACCGTGCATTTTTGAACGGTTGGCGGGCGGTATACATGCGTGATGTGGAGGTGCCGGCCGAGCTTCCGGTAGCATTCAGCGCTTACCGCAGGCAGCAAAATCGCTGGGCGCGCGGTAGCCTGGAATGCGCCTACAACCTGATCCCGCAGGTCTGGCGGCAGCCCATTTCACTGGCTCACAAAATCGAAGCCAGCCTCCATCTGACCGGATATGGTGTTCACCTGCTGCTGTTTGCATTGTCCCTGCTTTACCCTTTGATCATCAGCCTGGTCCAGGAATATGCCGGATTACTCTCCCTGTTCGGGCTGGCTGCTTTTTTCAACCTGACTGCTTTCGCGCCCACGTTGTTTTTCCTGGCTGCCCAAAAACAACTCGGCCCGCACTGGTGGCGAAAAATTCCGACCATCCTGTTCATCACCGTTTTAGGGACCGGCATGATGCTGAATACCACGCGGGCTGCGATCCAGGCATTCGGAAACGGCAACCGCCAATTTGAACGGACCCCCAAATTTGGAATCCAGGAAAAAGGTGAGACCTGGCTTCAAAAACAGTACCAGCTCAAACTCGACCCAATCGTTTTTTTCGAGCTGTTCTTCGCAGTATTTAATTTCCGAACCATGGTTAACGGTTTTGAGGCCGGGAACTGGGTTGTGGCAATTTATGCCGGGATATTCGGGGCCGGTCTGCTCTTTGCCGCAGGGATCTCCGTTGCTCAGGAGTTGGGGCGCTGGCGGGCGTCGGTGTCGCGCCCGGCAGTCAACTAGAGACACATCTTAACACTGCCGTTCTGAACTTCTCTAGGAATTTGTCTTTTGAAAATCGTAGTGCGTGGGTTCGGATATCGTCCGGTCTGAAGGGCTCATTCTGATTGAGAAAGTTCTGCACTGCCCGAACCAACCCCTCTTGAGATTGCTTATCGGCAAAAACGCCCGTTTTTCCTTCCACGATGGTCTCCAGGTTGGCGCCTCCGCGGAAAGCGATCACCGGGCATCCCGCAGCCTGGGCTTCAACCATTGCGATGCCAAAATCCTCAGCCGCCATATGGACCATGCCCTTTGCTCTCGCCAGCAGGTCGCCCGCTTCTCGATCGGAAACATGCCCCAGGAAGGTGATTTGTTTTCCGGCCAATCGCCTTAGTTTTTTGCCTTCCGGACCGTCGCCCGCGATGACCAGAGGCAGTCCCAGCTCGTTGAAAGCCTGCACCACGAGCTCCACCCGTTTGTGCGGCGCAAGGCGGGTCAGGCACAGAAAAAAATCCTCCCGCGCGCCGGGGGCGAAACGGTCTGTGTCGACAGGCGGGTGGATCACGGTTGCTCGGATGCCGTAATAACGCCGAATCTGATCCGCCACCCAGGCAGAGTTGGCCGTATAAGCGGACGCCCGCAGTGCAGCCTGGCGGTCTTTGCGCCGCAGCATCTTGAGAAATGCGGAAGCCAGCGGCCGAAGGGGAGCGGGAAGCCGGGCCATGAAAACCTGCCGTTGGCCCCACAAGTAGCGCAGCGGGGTGTGGCAGTAGACCAGCAGGCGCTGGCCAGGAGACTTTGGGATCCAGTGGGCGAGTGCATAACTGGAAGCCACGATAAGGTCCACCTCGGGCAGGCGTATGCTCTTCAACGCCGATGGGAACAGAGGGAAAAAGCGGTAGTGGTTATTCCGGATCCCCGGCAGCGATTGGAGCCAGGTGCTGTGGATGTCTGCGGCTTCGAGAGCGGTCCCCCGCAATGCCGCTGGGTTGTGGATCAAAGTGTATACCGGGGCATTGGGCAGCACTTCCAGCATCGCGCCCAGGGTGCGCTCGGCCCCGCCGAAAAAAGGCAGTGCATCATGCACGATCGCAGCTTTGACGTTCGTTTCCATCGCGGTTTATACTACCAGTTCTCTATGAATACCCTTCCCGATCCTGCTAGCCTTCCCCTGGCCATCCTCCACGCCGTGGCATACGCGGATATATTCAACCAACCGCTCCATGTAAATGCGCTTCAGCGTTACCTGCCTGCGTTCCGGGTGGACTCCCCTGCACTGGAAAATGTGTTGGAAGCGGAGGTTTTGCCGGCCGGACAGGTTGTCCGAAATGGGGATTGGCTCACGCTCAAGGGCAGGGAAGCGCTGGTAGATATCCTTACAGGTCTGGAAAAGTCCACGGCAACGATGCTGGCGGACGCCCTGGCATACGGCGCCCGCATAGGGCGATTTCCATTTGTTCGCATGGTCGCGCTGACCGGCGGCCTGGCGATGAAAACCGTCAACCGGCGAACCGATTACGACTACATGGTCGTCGCCGCGGAAGGGCGTATCTGGCTCTGCCGCCTGATTATCCTCGGGATGGTCCGCTGGGCGAGAAGGAATGGCGTCGAGCTGTGCCCGAACTATTTCCTTTCCGAAAGTAATCTGGTACTCTCCGACCGCAGTCTGTTCACCGCTCGGGAGCTGGCACAGATGATCCCGATCAGCGGCCGACAAATTTACGATCGGATGCGCCTTGAAAACCGCTGGGTGGATGAATGCCTGCCGAATGCGGGCGGCCCGCCGCCCAATACCCCCGCAGAACCCCCACCGGCTTCCTGGTGGTCTCAGTTTTTGGAAAAGCGGCTCGCAGGGCGGCTTGGGGACCGGCTGGAAGCCTGGGAGCGCGAGCGCAAGGTGATGAAATTTTCAGCAAATAGGAAATCCAGGTCAGAAACGGTTTTTTCCGGTGATACCATCCAGGGACACTTTGACGGGCACCGCCGAAAAACCCTGGAGGCGTTTGCCGCCCGCCTGAGGCAGCTGGGATGACGAAGGTCCTTTTCGGCCAGTCCTATTTCTTGCGCTTTGATCCCAAGCTCTGGCAGGCGATGCAGCCGTACCCTCCACTTGGGACGCTGTATGCTGCCGCATATGCCCGCAGCCTGGGCTATCGGGTGGCGCTTTTTGACGCCATGCTGGCCGAATCCGAGGCGGATTGGGAGCATGCCCTGGAACGGGAGCAGCCTAACATCGCCGTCCTGTACGAGGACAATTTCAACTACCTTTCCAAAATGTGCCTGCTGCGAATGCGCCAGGCGGCGTTTCGCATGATCGAAATGGCGCGCGGGAAAGGCGTTCCTGTGGTGGTTGCCGGGTCGGACGCCAGCGACCACGCTGCTCAATATCTGGACCGCGGTGCGGATTATGTCATCATCGGGGAGGGGGAGATCACCCTGGGGGAACTGATCCCAATCCTGGCGGGCGATTCGGATCAAGCACCCCAAGAGGTCCTTGGGCTGGCCTGGAAAGATCCGGACGCAAACTCCGGTTACTCCCGCTCTTCCCCCCGCCCGGACATCCGGGACCTGGACAGCCTGCCCTGGCCGGCCTGGGATCTGGTGGATGTCGAAAAGTACCGCCGGCTTTGGCTTGAAAACCATGGCTATTTTTCTCTCAACATGGTCACCACGCGCGGCTGCCCGTTCCACTGCAACTGGTGCGCCAAGCCGATCTGGGGACAGCGCTACCATTCCCGCAGTCCTGAGCAGGTCGCGCAGGAGTTGGGCTGGCTGAAAAAAGCCTACCGCCCGGATCACATCTGGTTTGTCGACGATATCATGGGTCTCAAACCCGGATGGGTGGAGAAGTTTGCAGACGCAGCTCATGCCCTGGATGCGGTCGTTCCGTTCAAGTGCCTGAGCCGGGTTGATTTATTATTGCGGGATGGGGAGATCGAAGCGCTGCAGCGCGCCGGTGCGGAGATTGTCTGGGTGGGAGCGGAATCCGGATCCCAAAAAATACTGGACGCCATGGAAAAGGGGACACGGGTCTCACAGATCCACACCGCAGCGGACCGGCTTCGCGAGGCGGACATCCGGGTGGGGTTTTTTCTCCAGTTTGGTTACCCGGGGGAAACCCGCCAGGATATCGAAGCGACGCTGCAAATGGTGCGTGATATCCTGCCGGACGATATCGGCATGTCCGTCAGCTATCCGCTGCCCGGCACGCGCTTCCATGCCCGTGTTCAGGATCAGCTTGGAGAACAGCAGAACTGGCAGGATTCGAGCGATCTGGCAATGCTGTTTCACGGCCCCTTTTCCACGGCGTATTACCGCCAGCTGCATACCGTACTTCACAAGGAATACCGCGCCCGAAAGATACTCGCCGGGCTGCGCAAACGCGAAACCGGCCTGCGGGAAACCGCCGCGTTGATCTGGCATGGGCTCACCCTGCCGCTGGAACAGGCCCGCCTTCAGCGCCTTGCGCAGGCGCGCCCTCCCGAACTGAGTCTTTCAGGTCAGGGAATGTCCCCCGAACAGGCTGCCCGCCCAACCCGCCAGGACCATGACTGAGGATCTCTCGGCGATCGCTGAAGCGTTTTCCCGCAAGGCATCCCAGTATGACGCCTTTGGCTCCGGTCACCCGAACCTGGCCCGTATGCGCGCCCGGATCCGCGAACAGGTGTGCCATCACCTGGCGCCTGGCGCGAGGATCTTGGAGATCAACGCCGGCACCGGGGCAGACGCGGCTTATTTTGCTTCGCGCGGTTACCGGGTGTTGGCAACTGATATTTCTCCGGATATGGTCGCTGCCATTCGAGAAAAAATTGCCCGGGAGGGGTTGCAAGACCGGTTGAGCGCCCGGGAGTTATCTTTTACCGATCTCAACCAGCTGGAAGAGGGCCGGTTTGACGGCATATTTTCCAACATGGGCGGCTTGAACTGTATCCGTGACCTGGGCCGGGTGACGGAGTATTTTCCACGGCTCCTGCACCCAGGAGCGGTCGTTACGTTTGTGGTGATGCCTCCTTTCTGCCCCTGGGAGTGGCTGGCCTTATTCCGTGGTGATTTCAAAACCGCGCGCAGGCGCCTGCAGCGGGAAGGGACGACCGCGAATGTCGAGGGCGTTCGTTTTACAACCTATTATCATCGACCGCAACAGATTCTTACTGCCCTGGGAGAGCGCTTTGCGCAGTTATCCCTGGGCTCGCTTTCCCTCCTTGCGCCGCCTGCAGATCGCAAAGATTTTGCACTGCGCAACCCTGCTATCTACAAGACTTTGGTTTGGCTGGACGATAAATTGACCCCCCACCGGCCATTCAACCAATGTGGGGACTTTTTCATGCTTTCAGCAATTTTTTTAGGCTGAGAATCTTTTCAATGGGCGCGGGGATAAACTCTATATCCCTTCCATCGTTTCTTGGATTAACTTATCCACGACGGCCTGCAGAGCCTCGTCTTGAGAAGCGCCTTTATTCAGGGCTTTTTCGTACGTGCGGATCTGCCGATCCGCGCTGCTTCCCTCTTTGAGGATGGTTTCGACGTAGCGAACTTCCTCCCAGCAACCGAGCGCTTTGGCCTGTTTTTCGACCAGCTCGACGATTTCGATCGCCAGGAAACTCATCGGGACTTCTTCCTCTTTGCCGAAATCGACCAGCTTGCCATCTATTCCATACCGCATGGCCCGCCATTTGTTCTCGACAATGTGGTGGCTGCGGTAGATCCGCCAGCTTTGATTTTTCTGACGCAAATCGATCAGGGTCGCGGTTAAGGATTGCAGGATGGCGGCCAGGCAAACTGCTTCTTCAACTTTTGTACAGATATCGGGGATCCGCACTTCCAGCGTGCCGAATTTTGGATGAGGCCGGATGTCCCACCATATCTTGGTTCCATCTGCTTTGCCAGTGTTATCGTCTTTCGAAATCGTGCCGACCCGCTGCAGCATCTCGAGGTAATTTTCATATTCCGAAAAAGAGCTGAATGCCGGGGCCATCCCGGTCCTTGGTAGCATTTCGAATATCACGCTGCGGTAGGACTTGAGCCCGGTTTTCCGGCCCTGCCAGAAAGGCGAGCTGGAACTCAGTGCCAGGATATGAGGCAGGAAATAGCGCAGCTGGTTCATGATCTCGATTTTGAGATCGTTATTTTCGATTCCCCCGAGGCCCAGATGGATATGGAACCCAAATATCAACAACTGGGAGGCCACACCCTGCATCTGGTCAAGCAGCTGTTTATAGCGGTCGCCCGCTGTGATCTCCTGGGCGCTCCAATTGGCAAAAGGGTGGGTGGAAGCGGAGGCGATTTTCAAACCGTTGTTGGAGGCCAGTTCGCCCACGGAATGGCGCAGCCGCTGGAGTTCATGCCGCACCTCTTTGATGTTGCGACAAACCCGGCTGCCGACCTCGATCTGGCTTTGCATGAATTCGGGCTTGAGCGTCCCCTCAGGTAGGACCTGTTTGCTCTGCTCCAGAAATTCCTGGACAAAAGAATGGAGATCGCGCGTTTCAGGGTGGATGATCTGGTATTCCTCTTCGACCCCAAGGGTGAGCGGGATTGGTTCCATAGCGTCGCCTCCTCAGCGTTTTCAACTGCAGTGCCTTTTCTTAATGGTCGGCAGGGGAAACTACTGCTTCCACGGGAGCTTTTCTGGTGACAAGCCGGCCCGGGATGAGGCATAATGTACTTTAAATTGTGGTAATCTGCAACCTTTTTGCTTCGGAACGGCCGTTTTCGGGAAGTTGAGGCCATGATCAACGGCTTGTGGGTGCTATAATTCCGCCGTGGAAATTCAAATCCTGTACCGGAACACATTTCCAATCGCACAGATCTTGATGGAGCCGGGTGACGCGATCGTAGCCGAGAGCAACTCTTTGGTCGGGATGTCTTCGGGCCTCCAGGTGGAGACCAAGGTCCGCGGCGGGCAAATCAAGTCTTACATCAAAGATGTATCGGAGACCGAGGCGTACTTCCTGAACACCTATTCGGCTCTGGAGACCGCTGCCGAAGTGCTTCTCGCGCCCCGGCTGCTGGGTGAAATTTATACGTACAATCTTGGCGAGCGAGAGCAAAGTATCCTGATCACCACTGACGCCTTTTTGGCGGCGCACACCAATGTTGAAATAGAAACCGCCTGGCGCGGTGCAAGCACTTTCCAGATGAGCGCCGGCCTGCAGATGCTGCACTGCAGCGGGGAAGGGATCTTAGTACTGAGCAGCTTCGGCGCCGTACACCGGATTGAACTTGAACAGGAGGAATCGTTCGCCGTGGACCGGGGTCATCTCGTCGGTTTTACGGAGACGGTCACCACACGCGTGCGCCAGCTGGGAGGGGTCCGATCGGCGATGCTGCGCGGTCAGGAGATCCTGATTGAGCTGCAAGGCCCCGGGGTTGCCTACCTGCAAACCCGCAACGAGGAAATATTTCTCGAGTGGCTGCGGCAGCAGCTTGCTGTTTGACTTAAATTATTTATTTTTTGGAGACACGATTAATGACGGATTCGAACGAACCTGTTTTTGCACAGACCCCGGGCCACCTGATCCCGGTCAGCGACCATTTATCTCGCATGATGGAAATCCCCCCATCCAGGATGTTCTTGATCAAGAATTCGCTGGTGGAATATCAAAAAACGCATCCCGGCGAAGAAGTTTACGATGCTTCACAGGGGGATGGCGGCGCCTCCCTGATCGGGGTGCCGCCCGCGATTCTCGAAGAAGCCGCAAGGCGCCAGATACAGTTCGGTTCGGGCTACACGATGCCTTACGGCACGCCGGAATTTCGCCGCACGGTCCTGGAACAGTACTGGCAGGTGGACTCCGCTATTGGCATTGAACCGGCCAACGTGGTAGCGGCAGCAGGCGGGCGCGATGCCCTCGAAAAAGTCTATGCCGCCACGCTCGCCCTGGGCCATGGGCGCCAGGGAGACCTGATCCTGGTCTCCAGGGTTCCCTGGATTTCCTACAACTGGGGGCCATACGGCATTGGGGCCAACGTGCTCCTGGCACCAGGGACGGCATCCGAGGCCTGGGCGTATACCGAGGACACTGTCAAA
>JBFKII010000153.1:0-9367 GCA_041632295.1 Anaerolineales bacterium
CGCAGGTGGCGGTCCGCCGATCGGCGCCTTCCTGGGTGTCGAACGAGGCGATCGGAACAACCCCAATTGCTCTGTTTCCAGCGGCCCGATCAGTCACTACTGCTACTTCATCTTGCCGTAGTCTGGATGGTTTGAGGCTTCCGCCCACACGCCAAAACCAGTTTCAATTTAGCCCGTCCCCTCCTGAAAAAGAGGGGACGGGCTAAATTGAAACTGGTTTTGGCGGGTGGGCGGAAGCCTCAAACCATCCAGACTACGGCAAGATGAAGTAGCAGTAGTGACTGATCGGGCCGTTCGAAACAGAGCAATTGGGGTTGTTCCGATCGCCTCGTTCGACACCCAGGAAGGCGCCGATCGGCGGACCGCCACCTGCGCCGGTCGCCGGGATCTGCCGGAAGCAGGGAACAGAACCGCCCGGGCAAACACCGTCCAGCATACTCAGGAAACCAGGCCGGCCGAAGGTGTTATCGGGGGCTTTCCCGTCCAGGGGCACGAAGATCTCGGGCTGGTCGAAGGGCGCCTGCCGGTGCCGGACTCGATCGTCGGTCAGCTCCAGAAGGAAGTCGACCAGGGCCACACGCCGCGCTTCCTTCTCCGCTTCCGTGAGCCCGCCCAGGGCTTCGTCCTCGATGTTGAGATGGGCGATCAGGAAATCGCGATGGGGTGAGTTTGTGATGGGGAAATCGCCTCCCCGCATATAGAAGTCCACGACCTGGCGCAGCGTCAGCTTGCCGCCGTTGTGGAAGTAGGGCGGGGTCAGTTCAATGAAGCGCAAGGGAGGGGCTTTGAAAGCTCCCTGAACATTCACGCGGTTGACATTCGGCCAGGCGGCCATCAGGCGCCCGTCCCCGCTGTTGAACAGCTCCCCGATGACAGCCGCAGGGTTGAAGGGCCCAAGCGAATCCATGAAGCCTTCCAGCATGGGCTCTTCCATCAGGGTGTTGACACCGAAGAAGACTTCGTCGATGTTCGACTCGTCCCCGACCGGGATATTGCTGGCCCAGGGCGCCAGATAGGGCGGCAGCAGAGGATTCTCGGGCTCCTCCGCCACACCCGGGTTGATGGCTTCGTCCTGGGCATTTTCCTCGAAAAGCCCGCCGGTGTTGCACTCCGTGTGCTCGGCAAGTTCTTCGTCCGGGATATATTCCGGATCGGACATATCGGTGATGGCGCATTCCCCTTCTGCACGAGGGTCGAAAGTAGGCATGGGAATGCCAGGGTAGGGCGGCTGTGCGAATCCGGTGGCTGGATTGTCCCCGCCAGGATGATAGCCCACGCCGCCGATATTCTTCAGCGCCAGGATCGACAGGGACAGCGGCCAGCCGAAGGGGTCATCCCCGCCACGAGAGACGTCATCCCCTATCGGGGTCACCCCGATGTTATACACACCGTTGTCGAAGAGCGCCTGGCCCTGGGGTGCTCCCAGGATGTCCAGCGCAAAGTCGGCGACATTGCGTTCAACGGCATCCTGGGCGTTTTCGCCCAACTCGGCCTCCAGCAGAAAACCGCTGATAATGCGACCTCTGCCCAGCGGCTCGGGGAATTTTTCCACCCCCGGCTGCCCGGTGACAAACTCCTGGATCCGGTCACCAAAGCTCAGCTGGTGGCTGATCTCGAAAGTGTGGTCCGTCAATGTCCCACCAGCGTGGCATTCCCCGCAGCGGAACGAACGGAAATCGGGATTTTTCAGCGAAAGATTGGAACCGAGGAACATATCCAGCCCCAGCAGCGGGTCCGGGTCGCCGGGCTGGCGCGTGCCGCCGGCAGGCTCGAGCGTGCCTCCGCCGCCGCCTTCCACGGTGACGCCTATCCTGGCAAACAGTCCCGGATCGCGCTTGAAGTTGCCCACTTCGGTGAAGCAGGGCTGCACATTGCCGGTGTTGTTTTCCCCGACACAGTTTAGCAGGTCAAAGGCCAGGCCCGGCTCGCCGCTCTCCCCGAAGGTGGCGAAGGCGTCCGGGTTGGCGTCGAAAAACTGGTCCATGGGGGAGTCGTCCGGGATCAGGACGTTGCCCCAGATGTGCACCGATAGTCCAAAGAAGAGGGACATATTGGCTTCCATCTGGGTGAACTTGTTGGTGTCCTCCAGGCCGTCTTCGACCCCATTATTGTCGCTATCCGGGGTCTCGGAGAGATCCCCCTCAGCGATGCTGAGCACATATCCGTCGAATGGGTCGGCCCCGGGGGCGCCATCGACGTGCTGATCCTTGGACACCCACAGCGCAGGGTAGAAGGCAATCTGGATCAGCTCATTGTAAGTGATGCAAAGGCCGGGTTTTCCAGTCGCCCTATTGTTCATTGCCTTGTTATCGGAGCAAACCGGGTTTGCGTTGCCAGGCTGGTTGGAATAGGGGCCCAGCGCGCTGTCATGCGGATCGACCAGCTGGTTGGCAAGCGGCACGACCCCGTCCTGGAGCAGCTTCTTGCCGACCTTCTGCCAGTTGCGCCCGAAGAAGGACATCTCGAACTCGCTCAAGACCGGCCCGGTCGAAAGCGAGGCCAGACTGGTGAAGCGGATGATCTGGCGAGTCGCCACCATATCCCCCCGGCAGGTTCTCCCGTTCGGGTGGATTTCGGTGCAGGCGTAGACGTGGTGGAACGGATCGGAAGCGCCGAAGACACTGCCCCCGTTGAAATCATGCCTGGCGCGCCCATCCCAGAAGTTGTCGAAGTTCATCGCTGAGGCGATAAACGTGGGAGTGTGGCGCGGCTCCACCCGCCTCAAGTCCTGGAAGAGCGGGATCGGATCGACCGTATCGCTGCGCAGGTCGGGTGCCAGAGTCTTGGTCAGGGTGATGGGATTACCAGTCCCCTCTGGGAACTGGACAAAGGCGGTTGGGTCGTCTGCGCCGCCGCCGGGCTTGGGGATATCGGCGAACACGCCGAAGATCACCCCCATCGAAGACATGACGTCATTGGTCGTGTGATCGATATTGGCCGCATCGCAGACGGTCTGGCCGTCCAGCACCAGGGGCGTGGCGCAGGCCGGGTCTCCCACCAGGAACTGGTCGAACAGCCTGTGGAAGGGGAAGTCCGTCGCCACCACCGCCTGGTTGTTGTCCTGCGGGTCAGCTGGCGGCGTATCCCGGTTGCTAAAGACTTCAAGATCCAGATCGGGGGTAACGTTGACATGGTTCGGGTTAAGCTGGTTGATGTCGCGGTCGTCAGCGCCGGCGTTGAAGTGGCACGAGGCGCAGGCCTGGACCGAATCGCTGCCCACCTGCATGTCCCAGAAAAAGGCTTTTCCGAGGGCGATGGCCGCGTCCCGGTCACGCACATAGTCGTTTTCATTGGAGGTGATCAGGGCAGTCGGGTCTGCGGCCAGGTTGGCCTCTGAGTTAATTGCGTAATTCGGCTCGCCCGGCTCGCCAAGCGCTTCGTCGTTCTGGAGAGTGGGCTTTTCCAGGCCGCCCTCGCCGGTATCCGGGTCGAGGGGTTCGATAAAACCACGGGCGGGGTCAAACAGCAGGCCCCCAGCGGCGATCAGGGCTACGAGGTCGTCCGTCGGTCCCGAAGCTCCTGGGAAGCCCGGTGTCGAATATTGGGAGGAGTGATCAGCAAGCAGAACTCCAAACCCGGCATAGCCAGGCTCACCCGGATCGTACCCACAAAGGATCGCCCCCTCGGCCGGGGTGGCTTCGGTGGAGACGATGCAGGTCATTTCATCCGGGGCGATCGGCAGGTTGAAGTCGGGAGCCGGCTCATCTTCCTCGAATCGCTCTTCTCCGGGGGAGATATCCTCCGGCTCGTAGTCCCAGACCCAGCGGTTCGGATCATCGGCGGGGCTCGGGACCTGGCCGGTCAGCGAGTTGGCGATTACGGCTTCATGGCAGAGTTCCGGCACCCCATCTAAAGGACCACACTGGACGAGTTCGCTTGGAAGCTCAAATCCTGCCAATCCGGCGAACTCGGGGTTGATCAGGCGCATTTCCTGGCCGGTGCTGTGGTTGTAATTCAGAGGATGGACCAGGAAGGGGGGCAGCAGGGAGTCGTCACAGGCCACCAGGCCGTCCGGCACGGGGTTTTCGTACGTGCAGCCGTGCGGCAAAAAGGACCTGCGTCGAGGGTGCGTGGAGCGGTAGGAAGGCCAGCCCTGGTCGTTCCCCGCTACATCGGGAGCGAGTTCGATGGCATACGGATCGTCCAGCATCATCTCGATTTCGTCCCAGATAGGAACATCCTTGAGCGAGCCGATCGGGCCTTCCACTTCGAAGGCAAAAAAGGCCTGGTTGAAGGGGATGATCCCTGAGTTGTCCAGGGTGTCTCCCGGGGCTGCCAGCACGAGCGTAACAGCGAGCACCAGGACGATCGATTGGAACAGCAGCGGCCATTTCAATTTCTTAAACAGATTTCTTAAATGTTGCATCTGGACAAACCCTCCCTGGAGTTATGACCTATTAATTTCGATAGAAAATGGAAACCGCCATACTCCCTCCTTTTCTGGTTTGCCGTTTTTTCACCCCTGAACCGGGGTCTCCGCCTCCATACCAGCCTCCATCCGCATGAATCGGCATTTTGGAATGAACCTGACCGATCCCTGCAGAGGGCTGCGAAGATGTATGTGGATTGAAAGGGGAACGTTGGGACAGCAGGAAAACGCCCAGGGGTGGCGGGGCAAACCTTAATACATCATTAATGATAATGAATATTCGAAGCAAAGTCTATAAATCAGATTAAGACTTTTACGGAAAAAGGGGCTATTTAATTTGCTGTTTCGGATTAGGGCTGGTAAATCGAACCGGGAATACTGGTTTATTTCAGGTAACTCCTGTGATTATCAGACAATATGATCTTGTTTCCAGTCACTGCCTTCCTTAACGATTCCGTGCCGCCTGGCATATTCCGCCGCTTCGCTGCGGCTGCTCAGGCCAAGCTTTCGCAGGATATGGTGCACATGGACTTTGAGCGTGTTCGGGCGGATCGATAGGCGATCGGCGATATCCCGATTGCTGTCCCCGGTTGTCAGCTCGACCAGCACCTGAAACTCCCTGGGTGTCAGCCGGGTATGGAACATGGGAGGGTATCTACCGCTCGGGGAGATAAAAGGCAAAATTTCCTCGGTAAAACGGCTTAGAACCACCCTGGAAACGGCCATTTCCCCGCGCTTCAGCCCTCTTAGGGCCGCCAAAAGCTTGGTGGCAGCGATGTTTTTCAATAAAAACCCCTTGGCTCCCTGGCGAATAGCTGAAAAAGCGAGTTCATCGGAAGCATGGATGGTTAGGAAAACTACCTGGATGTCCGGTTTTTTGCTAAGGATTTTTGCCATCGCTTCAATTCCAGAGCCATCCGGCAGACCAAAGTCCATGATAATCAGCTCAGGGATTTTTTCGTCCACCTGTTGGATGGCTTCCTGGATGGTCCCGGCTTCGCCAACTACTTTGAAGTCGGGTTGGGAATTGAATAGCTGGACCAGCCCCCCGCGGTAAATCGAGTGATCATCCACCAGCAGGACCCTCATAAAGCACCGCCATAGGGAACGAGCACTCGGATTTTGGTTCCCTGCCCAGGCCGGGAGTCGATATCCAGGCGCCCACCGATCTCGAGCGCTCTTTTCCGCATATTGGGAAGCCCGTAATGCCCATCCGGGGACGTCAGATTGCGGTCGAAGCCCCGACCATCATCAAAAATACGGATTTCCAGATGGGTCAATCGCCATTGAATTTCAAAATCAACTTTTTGAGCGTTTGCATGCTGTTGGATGTTCGCAAAGGACTCCTGAACGATACGAAACAGGTTGTTTTCGATATCGATCGGAAGCGCCTGGGACTGGCCAAATTGCTTTGGATGCAGGCGGATCCCCGCACGCTGGCAAACGGTTTGGGCGAGTTCGAACAGCCTTTCGGTCAAGGGGGAATTTTCCTGGGGAGTCAGCATATCCAGCACTTCCCTCATTTGTTCATACGACTCCCTGGCGACTTCCTGCAAAGCCTCCACTTCCCGGCGCACGGAATTTGCCTCCGTTTGTTGCATTTCCATCGTAATCTGGTCCAGTCGCAAGCGTAAATATGCCAGGCTATGCCCCAAAGTATCGTGGATGTCGCGGGCGATACGATGCTGTTCGGCATGCAGGCTGGCCTTCTGCTCCCCTTCCATGGCTCGCAAGCGAGCTCGCTCAAAACCCGAGGCAAGGCCGGGGGCAACTTCTGCCAGCAATCGGGATCGCTCGGGATCGAGCTGACTGTTTGGCTCCAGCCAGAACCGGTATCCGCCTACGCGCATTTCGGAGAACAATAGCACCATGCAGTAACTGGGATATCGATCGGCTGGCGGATCGATTTCAGTGTCCCGGCAAGGAACGGGCAGAATGGTGGCGCTCTCGGAGTCTGATTCCGTCAAAGGGCAATTTCGGGACTGGCAATCAAAGCGGGGCGAATCGGGGTGCCACCCTTTCTCCAGGGACCAGGTCCTGATTGTTCGATAGCAGCCCGAAGACTGGTCCAATTCAAATCCCGTGAATTTCACGAGTGGAAATATCACCCGGAGAAATTGCAATAACACCTCTGCGACATCTTTGTAGGTGTGGGCGTTGTTCATTTGAAGGCGCAGATTCTGGCGCAGATTTTGGGAATAAATTGACCAGGCCAATTCGGAACGAGTGGAGGCAAATAAAGAAAATGCCAATCCGGTCAGTATCGGGAGGCTTACGCCGTAAACCATCACTTCGAAGATGAATAATTCGTTCACTCCCTTTGTAAATGGGCGGTATTCAAAGGTCTCATAGGCGATCACCCCACTCATCGCAACCGCAACGAGCCACCAGCGCCTGGATAGCAGCCATTCTGAAATTCTTAACCAATTGGATGGTATGCGGGTCACACCCCACCCCCCCGGTGGTCTGGCCGAAATACGCGGATTGAAATTTATTTAACAGGAAAACAGCGGCCAAAACTCCCGATCAAACAAATTATACAGTAAGCGGGTTGATTTCCCAAAACCTTGAACTTTGGCATGCTAGTATTTAGAAAAAGTATATACAATTATTGTGCAAACTATATGCATACTATTGACAATGCGGTGATGCGCTGATAGAATTAAATCCCTGAAATAAAAAAACTAAGGAAAAGCTGATGAAAACTGCGATGATCTGGGGCGCTGGAGGTGGGATCGGCGGGGCGCTCACGTCCGCCCTGGCGGCCGGCGAGTGGAAGCTCACCGCTGTGGCCCGCGGGCCGCAGGTCGGGGTCCACCCCACCGCCCACCTGCTGGAGGCCGATTTTTCAAATGCCTGGGAAGTGGAACAAGCCGTCCAGGGTGCTGCCATGGAGGTCGAAAAGGTCGATCTTTGGATCTACTGCGCCGGGGACATCACCGCCGAAAAGGTACAGGAAATGGAGCCCGAAACCTGGGCACGCATCCTGGATGCCAACCTGAGCGGGGCCTATCTGGCCCTGCACCACAGCATGCCGCTCCTGGCGGAAGACGCCGTCCTGGTGTTGATCGGAGCCGTCAGCGAACGGCTGCGGCTGCCAGGATTGTCTGCCTACGCGGCAGCCAAAGCCGGCCTGGAGGCCTTCGCCGATGCCCTGGCTAAAGAAGAGCGCAAAAAACGCGTCATCCTGGTGCGCCCTGGAGCCGTGGAGACCCGCTTCTGGGAAAAAGTGCCCTTCCAGCAGCCCAAGGACGCCGCCCCGCCTGAAAAAGTGGCCGCCCGGATCCTGGGGGCTGTCCGGGACGGGCATGCCGGCCGCCTGGACCTGGTCTCTTGATCGAGGCGTGATGTTTTCCGAATCCGCACAAAATTTTCTTGAAAACATCCGGATTCCGGTGCGGCTGGCCTGCAACGATGAAAAGGGCCGGCCGCGCGTGCTCTCGCTGTGGTTTGTTTTGATTGATGGGGACCTGTACTGCGCCACACAAGAGAGCGCCCAGGTGGTCCGTTTCCTGGAAAACGATCCGCACTGCGCCTACGAGATCGCCGCCGATGACCCGCCGTATTGCGGTGTGCGCGGCCGTGCGATCGCCGAGGTCCAGCCTAAAAAAGGAAGGCGGATCCTCAAAATCCTGCTCGAACGCTACCTCGGAGGGAAGGACAGCGGCCTGGCGAAATCCCTACTGAGTAAATCTGATACCGAAGTGGCCCTGCGCCTGCGGCCCCAATCCGTCTCAACCTGGAATTTCACTCCGCGGATGAAGGAGTTCGGCAGCGGGGAAGGCAAACTTTGCCCCTAGCCGGGCGTCGCTGGCTGCAAAACACGCTCTCTTACACCTTTTTCAACAAAAAATCAGCCGCCTCCAGGCCCGAAAGTGCGGCGCCTTCTACCAGGGGCCCCCCAAAGGCATCTCCGGCGAAGACCAACGGAAAACGGCCGGGCAGCGCCAGATAATTCCCCGAAAATGTGAGCTGCGGCCGGCTGTAACGCCACTTGTGGACTTGATTGGCGCGAACTTCGCCGTCCAACCAGGGCTGGAGCTGGTCCAGCAGCTGGCCGGCGATCGCCTCTCCTGGTAGATCCCAATGCGCCCGGCTGAAATCGGGGCTGGTGTGTACCGTCAGCCCATACGTATCGGACACCCCTTTGCGGTAGTTGTCGGCCAGCCAGCGCACATCCCCACGTTCGAACCGCACCGCGCCCGGATCGGGGACTTTGGCGGGCGAATCCAACAGGACCATCAGTGCAATACACGGATCGTATCGCACGGCCGCCAGGGCGCCGCCGATCCGATCCGGCAGCGATACCCCACCCGCTTCCAGCAAGGTCAGCGCCTGTGGGACCGGCGGCGTCAGGACCAGCGCATCCCCCCGGTACAGGCTGCCATCCTCCGCTTCCAGCTCCCAACCGCTTTCTGCCTCCCGGATCGCTGCGATGCGCACCTCCAGGCGCACATCGAGACCCTGCGCCAGCCATTTGGGGATCGCCGTCATGCCGGGCACCCCGCGGTAGCGCGCGTTCCCATCCGGGTTCGGTTCCCGATCCGGGCCGCCGAACCCGCGCGCCCACAGGGCGGCAGCCCCATCCTCAAGCCAGCGGTCCACATAGAGGCGGAACCGCTGCGATCGCACGGTGAAAAACTGGGCGCCGTGGTCGAAAGTGCCATCCTCGATCCGCCGGGTCGCCAAGCGCCCGCCCACCCCGCGGCCCTTGTCCAGGACGGTCACGCGGCGCCCCGCCGCCTGGATGGCGCGGGCGGCCATCAGGCCGGCGATCCCGGCCCCGACCACGACACAGGTTTTGCCTATTTCTGCCATTTTGCCTCACTCACTTCAGGTCCAGCTGGTCGATCGCCGTGCGAACCACCCGGGCGCTGGCCCGCAGCTGCTCCTCCTCTCCAGGGGACACCGGCAGCGGGTGCCGCCGCAAAACACCTTCCCCGCTCAACAGGAACGGCAGCGAAACGGTCACATCCCGCACCCCTGCCACCTCGTCCA
>JBFKII010000154.1:0-9362 GCA_041632295.1 Anaerolineales bacterium
GGGTCTGCTGGAACAGCTTGCGGGAGATGGGCAGCAGCGGCTGGATAGCCTGAAGCCGGACGATCTCCTTCTGGTGCTCGCGGTCTTTGAGGGCTTTTTCGACACCCTCCAGCAGTTCCTGGCTGGAGTCGAACGGCTTCAAGATCAGGCCGTCTGCGCCCTGGCGCAGCGCCCGGGTTGCGGTTTCCAGCGTGCCGTAACCGGTCATGAACACCACGGCCAGGTCCGGCTGGGTCTCCCTGGCCTGGTCCATGACCTGGAAACCGTCCATCACCGGCATCCGGATGTCCAGCAAGAGCAGGTCGATCCGAACCTGTTTGAGCACGCCAACTGCCTGGCGGGCATCCAGCAGGCAGATGACTTCGTATCCCTGGCGCTCCAGGACGCGCCGGCAGTATGCTGCCACGCCGGGATCGTCGTCCAGGACCAGGATGATTTTGTCTTTCATCGCGCTGGCGCTCATTCGGCACCCTCCCCACTTCGCTTCATGGCTGGCAACCAGATGGAAAAGGTCGAGCCATTTTCGTTCGTGGATTCCACCTGGATGTCCCCCCCATGGTCCGCGATGATGTTCTTGCTGATCGACAGGCCCAGGCCAGTGCCGGACCCGATCGGTTTGGTGGTAAAAAACGGTTCAAAAATTAGGGGTATGTTCTCTTCGAGGATCCCCTCCCCTTCATCCTGGACCCGGATGCGTACCCAGCTCTCAGCCACCCGGTTTTCGGAAAGGGTTTGGATGACCAGTTTGCCCCCGGAAGGCATGGCGTAGATCCCGTTGTTGACCAGGTTGAGGAGCACTTGCTTGATCTGGTTGTGGTCTCCCAAAACGGGAGGCAGGTCTTCCCAGAGTTCAAACTGCAACTCCACCCGCTGGGCCTGAGCGATGGACTGCACCAGTGCGACGATCTCGGAGACCGCCTCGTTGATGTCCACCGGCAAGCTGCCCTCCTCGCCGTGACGCGAAAAGTCCAGCAGGCGGCGGACTACCTCCCGCGCCCTGCGGGCTTCCTGCAGGACCAGCTCAAGATCGCCCCGCTGCCTGAATTCGGGTCCGGTATCCTCCAGGACCAGTTCGGTGAAACCGGTGATCGTTGTCAATGGATTGTTGAGTTCGTGCGCCACGCTGGCCGCCATCTCTCCGATAGCGGTCAGCCGGGCTGCCTCGGCGATCTTCTTCTCGGTAATTTTATGGGCCCGGATGCGCTCACCCAATTCACGGAAAAGGCGTGCATTGCGGATGGATATCGAAATATTCGGCGCCAGCAGGCTGAGCAGCCGTGCATCCTGTTCCGAAAATGCGGAACCGCCCTGCCGGCCAAACACGGCCAGGACGCCGATCAACTGGCCTTTATAGGTCAGCGGGACACCAACCGCCGGAGCGGGGCCCTCCCCAGGGATCACCGCATTGCTTTCGGGATCATCCAGCAGCAAGGATCTTTCTTCTGTTAACACCCGGCCAAAGAATCCCTCGTGTGCTTCCAGGGCAAACGGCTCCCGACGCTCACCATCGATTTCAACATGCAGCACGCGCAACATCTGGTTGCGAGTGTCCAACAGCCCCATGGCAACCCCTTGGGCCCCAAGCAGCAAACGGGCCCGATCCGCCGACCGCTGGACAACAGTCTCCAGGTCGAGCTCCGCCACATCCGGACTTCCAATCTGCTCCACCAAATGAAAGAAACTTTCCGGATATTCGTCCTGATCGTAGGAACCGTTCGGGGATTCTGCCCGGTGGGAGGGCACCGAAAACGCGAGTGCCTGGAAAAACCTGCGTCCGTTCGCTTTCAGGCTATCTCGGGCCCCCACCAGCAGGCGGATTTCCGGCCCGCTGTCGGAAAAAAGGTATAAGCAGCCGCAATCCAGCCTCTCCCGGACATCCGCAGAACGACGGGTGCGCGGTTTATGAACAGGAGCACCTTGCTCGATCCAGCTGCGGTATTTTTTCCGGCGGAATAATTCGACCAACTGCTGCCGGACCGCGGATTCCAGGCCGAAGCTGTCGCCCAGCGCCCAATCTTCTTTTTTCAATTCCACAAACGCTGCCCATTGAGCGGCGGTGGATTCAACAGCCAGCTGAAGCTGTCGGCGTTTGGTGTCATTCATGGTTGATGGTTAAGATTATAGACTGCCCGAAAACGGACAGTCAAGAAGAAACCTGCCGCCTCTTTACGTCTCAAACCTGCTCAACTATACTCAAGATTATCCCTCTTTGTTATGGACCACCAGGTATGAAAAATTTCCTCACCATCGCCGACCATTCCCCCCAGGATCTGCTATCCCTGCTGGACCTGGCCCGCAGCCTGAAGGCTGCCTACAAATCCAGAGGCAACGCCCCACTGTTGGCCGGAAAATCGCTTGCCATGGTGTTTCAAAAACCAAGCCTGCGAACCCGCGTCTCCTTTGAAATGGGGATGCAGCACCTGGGAGGCCACGCCTTGTATCTCTCCCCTTTTGAGATCGGGCTTGGGAAGCGAGAATCGATCTCCGATGTCGCCAGGGTGCTTTCTGGTTACGTGGATATCATCATGGCCAGGGTCTTCGACCACCAGCATGTGGTGGATTTGGCGGCCTGGGCGGGCGTCCCGGTGATCAACGGATTGAGCGATCACAGCCACCCCTGCCAGGCCATGGCGGATGCGCTGACCATCATCGAAGAGTTCGGCGATTTGAAAGGGGTCAATGTCGCCTATCTCGGGGACGGAAATAACGTGGCGCTTTCTTTGATGCACATCACCGCCAAACTTGGCGGACATTTTTCCATCGCCACTCCGCCGGGTTTTGAGCTGCCCGAGGATGCCATCGACCAGGCGCACGATTTCTCCCGGGAAAACGGCGGTACGATCGCCCTGTATCAGGACCCCAAAGTGGCCGTCCGGCATGCCGATGTGATCTACACCGACACCTGGACCAGTATGGGTCAGGAAGAGGAGGCGGAGAAGAGGCGGCAAGTATTCCCACCCTACCAGGTGAACGAGGAAATGGTCACCCTGGCCAAATCGACGGCCATCGTACTCCACTGCCTGCCTGCCCACCGGGGGGAAGAGATCACCGATCCGGTTGCAGACGGACCCCACTCCCGGCTATTTCCCCAGGCGGAAAACCGGCTGCATGCCCAAAAAGCGATTCTCGCCAGGCTGCTCCAGGCTGCCTGATTCAGGATGGCTATGCGCAGAAAAACCAAGATCGTCGCCACTATCGGGCCCGCCAGCCTCGACGAACAGACCATCCGGGCGCTGATTGAGGCAGGTGTCAACGTCGCCCGCCTAAATTTTTCCCACGGCACTTTCGATGAACACGCCGAAACCATCGAGCGCCTGCGCCGCACCGGCGCGCAGCTCGGGCAAACGGTGATGATCCTCCAGGACCTGCAGGGCCCTAAAATCCGGACCGGGAAACTGCCCCAGGGCCAGATCACCCTTCAGGCCGGCAGCCCGCTCAAGCTGAGCGTTATAGAAGGTGCGGAAACCGGCGCCGCCTGTGTCCACGTCGATATGCCCGAACTTCCCAAGGTGGTGCAGCCCGGCAGCCGGATCCTGCTCTCCGATGGGCAGCTGGAGCTGGTCGTCCAGGCCTGCAAGGAAGATTGCGTGGAAACCACCGTCGTCCAGGGCGGCACCCTGAAGTCTCATCAGGGCATCAACCTGCCCGGCGTGCCCCTCGATATTCCCGGTTTCACAGAAAAAGACATGGAAGACCTGGTTTTCGGCCTCGAGCACGGGGTGGACATGGTCGCGATCTCGTTTGTGCGCACCGCCAAGGATGTGATCCGCGTCCGGGAGGCAATCGCCGATCGCAGCCCACATCGGGAGCACACACCGGTGATCGCCAAGCTGGAACGGCCCGAAGCGCTGGAAAACCTGGCGGCAATCGTCGACGCCGCAGATGGAGTCATGGTGGCGCGCGGCGACCTGGGCGTGGAAATGTCTCCGGAGGAGGTCCCGATCGCTCAGAAAAAGATCATCGAAGAGGCTAACCGCCGCGCCAAGATCGTGATCACCGCAACCCAGATGCTCGAATCGATGATCCAAAACCCCCGCCCCTCCCGCGCCGAGGCCTCTGACATCGCCAACGCGATATTTGACGGCACAGACGCAGTCATGCTTTCCGGAGAGACCGCAGTAGGCAAATATCCCGTGCGGACCGTCAACATGATGGACGCCATCGTCCGGCAAGCGGAGGCGAACTTGAAGCGCTGGGGGCATTGGCGGGGACTGCTGACCGAGGAGAACGAACACAACGACGCGCTGTTTGTCGTGCGAGCAGCCGCCGAACTGGCTCATGATCGCCACGTAGCGGCGATCGCGGTGTTCACAAAATCCGGCAGCACGGCGCGGTTGATGTCCAAAGCCCGGCCGGATGTCCCGATTCTGGGTTTTACCCCCCATGAAAGGACCTGCCGACGGATGGGAATTTACTGGGGCGTGGTGCCGCTGCTGGTGCCGGAAGTGAACACCATGGAACGGCTGATCGGTCAGGTGGAAGCCGGCCTGTTGGGGGAAACACCGGTCAGGCCCGGGCAGCAGGTGGTCCTGATTTGCGGTTTCCCCGTGGACAGGATGCGCCCTTCGAACCTGGTGATGCTGCACCAGGTGGAGCAGCGGCACTGAGAAAGCGGGGATCCACAACCGCGCTCCTACACCAACTAAGTCCGAACCCGATCCGCAAGCCTTCAAAACAGAAGCAGCCCGCGTCAGGAAACCGTTTTCCAAAAAAGGGGCAGAACGTTCCGCCCGAGCTTCAGGCGAAAAGCCGATCAAGAATCACAGAAAACCCCGGCCCGATTGCTTGTTCCACCTGCCAGCCTGTCTCGCTACGTCCAAAAATGATGCAGTCCGCAATTCGCCGGCAATCCCCAGAAACAAGCCCGCATCAAAGATAACGCAGCAGCGGGTAGCGGTGCTTAAGCCGGCCGTACAGACTGCACAGCGGATACAGGAGCAGCAGCCCAAACAGCCAAACGGGGATCATGGTGGCCAAAGGCATTCCGTTCGGAGCCAGCCACAAACCCAGCAGCGCGTACAGGTACAGATGGGAAATGTAGAAGAACAACGGCACCGTGCCAAAGACCGCCAGCGGCTGAAGCGCCTTGCGCAGGCGCTCCGCACGCTGCAGCAGGGCAAGCAAAACCAGGTTCAGCCCCATAGTGGCGAGCAGAAAGGTGAGGCTTGGAGGGTATTTGACCAGGTTGAAAAACCCGATCCAACCCTGCTGCCTGGGTCGAATATTGCCGTAGGCATCCCCCCAACGCAGGACGATGAAAGTGGCGAACATCAGCAAACCCAGGGGAAGGGCAGCCCGAATTGCCTCCATCCGGCCGTGGCGCAATTGCCTTCCAAAGGCGATACCCAGGCCGACCACCCCCAGCCAGGGGAGCACCGGGTAAAGCACCCAGATCCCGCCGTTGCCTAACTGCGCGTACCCGGGTGTTTGAAGGAGCATCCGGACCGGCCCCAAACCTGAAAACCCGGCCTGCGGCGCCGGTAAAAAGAAATCCGTAGTGATAACCAGGGCAGCACTGAACAAGATCAACCAGCGCTGAGGGACACGCAGGAGCAGAGTTCCAGCGATCATTCCGGCCCCCAGCGCATACAGCACCCCGACATAAACGGTGTCCGTCGGGCCGGCGCCCAAATTCCAGGCCGGGTTTTCAACCAGGAACTGCAGTACGATCAAAATCCCCCCTCGCAGCACAAAATGGACGGCGATCTTCCGGTCGCTCCAACCCTCTCTTGCCCGCGCATCCTCGAAAAGCGCCATTCCCGCCCCCATCAGGAAAAAGAAACCGGGCGCTGCGATATGAGTCACCGCGCGAACCAGAAAAGCTGCTGCATCGCTGCCGTAAACAGGAAAGAGAGTAGCCCACATTTCGGGCGCGCGTTTCCCACGGGCGATCAATCCGCTGGCGTGGTCGAGTGCCATCACCAGGATGATCACCCCGCGCATCATATCCAGGGAGATCAGCCGGTGATTCGGGGCAGTTTGCATTGCAGGGGCGGTGGTCTTACGCTCATGGCCCCGGGTCCAGTGCAGGAATCACCAGGCAGTTTTCATACCGGGGTTACAGCGAAAATTCCTGGAAATTGGACGTTTGAAATCGGGTTGGCAAAACTGTCGAACGAGAAGAGTTACAACCCGTCCGGAAGCGAACTGCGATCATTCGCCGCCGCCGGAAGAAACCGGTTTGACATGTTCACCGGCATGGGCCTGGTAAATTTTGCAGGCGGCATAGGAGCCGGTCAGGCAGAACTTCTCTTGTTGCGACCGGCTGGCCGGCATAGGTTTCTGTACACAATGGCAGTAATTCTGGGAAGAGGCGTAGCTGGCATGGACTTCCGCATCCTCACGGAAACCCAAAAAGGGGCAATTATCGATATGCTCTCCACTGAGCAATCGCCGGAATTTCTGCTGGATCGATTCACTGCCCTTTTCAGGTGGAAGTTCCACCTTCAGCCTCCTGAGCCCACTCCCGATGCCGAAATTAGCAGACTTCAGTTACCATATCACATTCCGCGGGCTGGATCAAATCTTCTGTATAGCCCGTTCGAAGGATGGACCGGTTCTGATCCAACCAGGATGGCAGGCGACCGGCAAGCCAGATCGGAATCAAAAACCGCCCTTCTTCATCTGGAAGGGCGGCTCATTGGGCGCAACGCTGTCTCAGAACATCCTGGCGTTGATCTTTTCCAACGTCTCAGGTGCCGGCCGCAGCCGGGATTCCTCCAGGCGGTTCAGCGGCGTATCGGGGATTTCGTAAATATCGGTCAGGGTGGGCTCGTCTTGCTCGATGTAAATCAGCCCTGTGATGAGCACCTCTCTGGCAGCCGCATCCTCTAACAGCCGGACCGCTGACATGCGATCGGTCGGATCGTAATCTTCCCCCACCTTCTCCAAAAGTACGACCGAGCCGTCGTGCATCTCTACGAGTTTTGTCGAGCCGTTCTCATACCCGTCGATGCGGATTTCATCCCGCACCGGGACATAGGTGATATCGTGAATCGGGGTCTCATTTTCCCGGCCCCAGCCAAACGAATGGTGGGCTTCATCGCTGTTATTGAAGGTCACGCAGGGGCTGATGATATCCAGGATGGCGATGCCGCGATGGCTGAGCGCCGCCTTGATCAAGGACTTGACCTGTTTGGCATCGCCCGCAAAAGACCGGGCGACGAATGTGGCGTTGGCCGCCAGGGCCTCGACACAAATATCGATCGGCTCGTAAGGATTGCGGCCCTGGTATTTTAAACTCAGCCCTTCCTCGGCCGTGGCAGAAAACTGCCCTTTGGTCAGGCCGTAAACGCCATTGTTTTCGACGATGTAGACCATGTTCAGGTTGCGGCGGATGACGTGCTTGAACTGGCCCATCCCAATGCTGGCGGTATCCCCATCTCCGGAAACGGCGATCGCTTTGAGGCTGTGATCCCCGAATACCGCCCCGGTAGCCACAGAGGGCATCCGACCGTGCAGGCTGTTGAAACCGAAAGTCCGATTAAGGAAATAGGTCGGGCTCTTGGAAGAGCAGCCGATGCCGCTGAATTTAAGCAGGTTTTCCGGGATCAGATTCATCTCAAAGCAGGCGGCGATGATCTGGTTGGAAATCGAGTTGTGGCCGCAACCGGCGCACAGCGTGGTCGCCGCACCACGGTACTCGTTTTTATTCAGGCCGGCTTCGTTTACATTCGAAGGCCTTCTGCTGTCAGCCATGTTTAGCGCTCCTGTTCCATAATTTGATCCGCTATCCAGCGAGCGGCAAGCGGCAATCCATTGTTGTGGCAAAGCGAAACCATTTTTTCGCTCAAATGCGGGTATTCCAGGGTCAGAATCTGGTGCATCTGACCGCTGTGATTCATTTCGATCACATAGATCCGGTCGTGATTTTCGATGAATTCGCGCACCGCTTGTTTGAAAGGCACTGCACGCAGACGCATATAACTGGTGGCGATGCCTTCCTTCGCCAGCAAATCGCGTGATTCGGCGATCGCCGGATCCGTGGACCCGTAGGCAATGATCCCGACCGAGACGCCTTCATGGGCGTCGATAACCGGATCGGGCATGAAATCCCGGGCGGTCTCATATTTCCTGCGCAGCCTGTCCATGTTCCTGTCCCAGTCTTCGGGATCTTCGGTATAGCGCGCATATTCATCGTGACCGGTGCCGCGTGCAAACCAGGCGCTGGCCGGATGTTTGTTTCCCGGAAGGGTGCGGTATGTAATTCCGTCGCCGTCTTCATCCAGGTACCGTCCCCAGCGCTCGCTGCGCTTTTCGAGGTCCTCTTCCCAGAGCACTTTTCCACGCTGCATGGGATCTTCCGGATACCGGAACGGTTGGGTCATCCATGTATTCATGCCCAGATCCAGGTCGCTGAGCACGTAAACTGGGGCCTGGAGCTGCTCGGCCAGGTCGAACGCCCGCCAGCCGAATTCAAAGCACTCGTTCACAGACCCGGGCAACAGCATCAGGTTCTGGGTATCCCCATGACCGAGGAAATAGACCTGGGTCAGGTCCCCCTGGGAAGTGCGCGTCGGGAGCCCGGTGCTGGGGCCCATGCGCTGGATGTCCCAGACCACGATAGGCGTTTCAGAGTAGTAAGCCAGCCCGGCAAACTCCGTCATCAGGCTGATCCCCGGCCCCGAGGTGCTTGTCATCGCCCGCAGACCGGCCCAACCTCCGCCGACTGCCATCCCGATCGCAGCCAGTTCATCCTCCGCCTGGATAACAGCAAAGGTGTTCTTTCCGGTCTCCGGGTCCTTCCTCAAGCGCGGCAGGTAAATGTTCATCGCTTCGCCCAGGCTGGATGCGGGCGTGATCGGGTACCAGGTCATCAGCTGAACGCCGCCGTAGACCGCGCCCAGTGCGGCAGCCGTGTTGCCATCGGTCAGAATATACTCGCTGGTGGCGTCCATCGGCTCAACGCGGAACTTTTCCTGCGGCCGCAGGTTCTCCGCCGTCCAAACGGCAGCATCACGAATGACGTTGAAATTAATATCGATCGGCTTTTGCTTGCCGTCGAAATGAAAATCTAGAGCGCTGTACACCGCATCCAGGTCGATCCCGATCAGCTCTGAAAGCACACCGACATAGGCCATGTTGGCCACGTAGTCCCTCAGATTGTTGGGTGTATCGGATTTCCGAACCAGATCCTTGGCAGGAAAAGTGTCGACCCGGATGTCATCCCGGTTGACGTCGAAGCGCAGGTGATCGGCATACAGGAACAGGCCTCCCGGGGACACTGAAGCCAGGTCCTTCCCAAACGAATCCGGATTCATGGCGATGACGATCTCCTGATCGTCGCGACGTGCCAGATAGCCGTCTTTGCTGACGCGAATCGTGTACCAGGTCGGCAGGCCCTGGATGTTCGACGGAAACAC
>JBFKII010000155.1:0-9359 GCA_041632295.1 Anaerolineales bacterium
GCGTCGAAACCCACGAGTGGATCGAAAAAATATGGAGTCAGATCCGCCAGGGCAGTCCCTGACCGATCCCAAGACAGGGCATGGTAGTTGAAGCCCACGGATAAAGCGGGGGGGCTTCCGGAATCCAGAACTGCCCGCAGACGGGATTCGATGTCGTCCACCTGGAAGGCACGGACGGTGATGCCGGTGTTGTTTTCTGCGTTGAATGCCGCCGCCTGGGCGGCGAGGTAATCCCCGGGGGTCCCGGTCCACACATGCCAGAAATCGATTTCCAACCCGGCCAGAGTTTCGAGCGGCACATCGATGGCGGGGATCGACGTGGGGGTTTCCCCCTCATCCGGAGGTGGGGAGGCCGTCGGGGAGGCCTGCAGGGCGGGGGTTGGATGGACCGTTTCGGGTGTTTCTGATGTTGGCAGATCTTGCGAGCAGCCTGCCAGGATCAGCGCCAGGAAAAAGAGCCCGGCGGTGATCAACACCCGCGCCATGCGGCTGAACGCGGGAGTGTTCCGTTCGCAGAAAGAAGACTTGGGTGAAAGCTGGAATGCATGCAAGGGTCGCAGTACCCCTTCGGTCAGTTTGGTTTTGCGGACAACCGTCCGGTGTTATCATACGCCGGCAATTATACCCACGCCAAGGAGCCCGAAATGGCCGATCTCTCCCCCCGGCTGCTGCCCATCCTGAAAGCCCATCGCCTTCCAGAACTCGACCTTCCGCTGGAATTTATTCACCCAAAATATGACGGCGGTTCTATCCTCAACCTGCCGGGCACTTTGTGCGGGTTGATGGGGGTGCCGCCGGTCGGTCATCACCCCGCCCTGGTGGAGGATATCCTCGACCCCTTGATGGACATGGCGCATGATATCCGGCGGGTGGTTTTTATCCTGATGGATGCGCTTGCGTTCCACCGTCTGCAGGCCTGGATGGGAAACGGTGAAGCGCCTTTGTGGGCACGCCTTTCGCAGGAAGGGCTGCTGGCCCCACTGACCTCGGTTTCACCCAGCACCACCTCGACCGCCCTACCAACCCTGTGGAGCGGCCTGAGCCCGGCGGAGCACGGAATGGTCGGTTACGAACTATGGCTGAAGGAATTCGGCGTGGTCGCCAATATGATCACGCATTCTCCCTTTCGCGTACGGGGCGACCTGGCCGATGGGGGATTCAAAGCCGAGCAAGCGCTGCCCGGGGAGACGTTGGGCGCCCGTTTTCGAGCCCACGGTGTGGAAGCGGTCGCGTTCCAGCATTACACCATCGCCCAAAGCGGGTTATCCCGGATGTTCCTCAAAGACGCGACCGTTCGCCCTTTTGGCACGGCCGTGGACCTGATGGTCAACATGCGGCAGCTGGTCGAAGCCAACCCGCAGAAACGCCAGTTTATCGCCCTGTACTGGAGCCAGGTGGACAACTTTTCGCACAACTATGGCCCAGACGACGAACGGCCTGCCCTGGAATTCCAGCATTTCTCCCAGGCATTTGAACACTATTTCCTGCGCAGGCTGGATCCGGCAGCCCGAAAGGGAACCATGGTGATACTGGCCGCCGACCACGGACAGATCCTGACCCCGGTCGACAGCCATTACGACCTGGGATCGCATCCCGGCCTGGCCCGCAGGCTGCACCTGCTGCCCACCGGAGAGAACCGGATGGTGTACCTGCACATCCGTCCCGGGCAGGTCGAGGCGGTGCGCGAGTATGTTGAAAAGCACTTCATGGGCCAGTTCGTACAGCTCGACCCCGGCTATGCCATCCGCCAGGGTCTGTTCGGGCCCGGGGACCCCCACCCACGTCTGACCGATCGGGTCGGTGACCTGCTGCTGCTGCCTAAGGGCCCGGCGTACCTGTGGTGGGGGGAAGAAATATCGCCAATCATCGGACGGCACGGCGGGCTGACGGGAGAAGAGATGCTGGTCCCGCTGGTGGCTGCGCGGTTGTGAGGCGATCTGAGGGAGCGATCTGAGATCGCCCCGAACAACCATCCCAACAAAAAAGCACGCCGTTGTGGGAAGGCAATCACAACGGCGTGCAGTGAGGTGGACCGGCCGGGCCGGTGGAGGCTGACGTGCTACACAGCCAGGGTCGCCTGGCCATACAGCTGTTCGCGTATGTCCAGCACCTGGCGCCGGAAGCGGTGGTCGCGCTCCATCATATCGGTCACTTTTTCACACCCGTACATCACGGTGGTGTGATCCCGCCCGCCCAACGCCTCCCCGATCTGGGGCAGCGATATGTTGGCCTCTTCGCGCATCAAGTACATGGCGATCTGGCGCGGCAGGGCAATGCGGCGGGTGCGGTCCCGGCCGAGAATTCGTTCGGAGGGGATGCCGAAGGCATCAGCAACGGTGTTGATGATCTGGTCGGGCTGCAGCTTCCGCTGTCGCGGCAGCATGTCCGAAAGGGCGGAGTTGACGAGTTCGGTCGAGAGCGGCAGGCCGCGCAGGTCGGAATAGGCCAGAATGCGGGTCAGGGCGCCTTCCAGTTCGCGAATATTCGACTGCATGCGGCGGGCGATCAGGTCCAGAATCTCGTTGGACACCTCCCGGCCAATCTGCTCGGCTTTGAAACGCAGGATGGCCATGCGGGTTTCCAGGTCAGGCGCCTGGATATCCGCGGTCAGCCCCCACTCAAAGCGCGAGCGCAGGCGTTCTTCCAGGGTGTTCATCGCTTTGGGTGGGCGATCGGAGGAGATCACGATCTGCTTGTCCTGGCTGTGCAGCGTGTTGAATGTATGGAAAAACTCCTCCTGGGTCGACTCTTTGCCGGCGATGAATTGGATGTCGTCGATCAACAGCACATCGATCAGGCGGTACTTCTCACGAAAGGCCTGGGTGGTGTGGGAACGGATGGCGTTGATCAAGTCGTTGGTGAACTCTTCGGATGAGACATACAGAATGCGGGTGCCCCGCTCGGCGCAAGCGTTGCCGATAGCGTGCAGCAGGTGGGTCTTGCCCAGCCCGACGCCGCCATACAGGAAAAGCGGGTTGTAGGCGCGGGCGGGGTTCTCTGCAACCGCCACGCTGGCCGCGTGGGCCAGGCGGTTGCTGGCGCCAACCACAAACGAGTCAAAGGTGTAGCGTGGCGCCAGCGTGGGGCTCTGGAGTTGGGGTGGGGAGGCAACCTCGGGTTCATCATTCAATCCATCCAGATGACCATTTTTCGGTTCGCTGCCGTTTTGCCAGACGACGAACTGAACGTCGACGGACCGGCCCATGATGCCTGTCAAAGCCTTGGAGATCGTGCTTGTCAGCCGGTTCTCCACCCAGTCTCGGGCGTATGCGTTCTTGAGCCCGATCGTGAAGGCATTTTCTTCAAATTTGATCATCTGCGCATCGCGCACCCAGGTTTCAAAGGTGGCTTTCGGCATTTCCATTTGAAGTTGGCCAACGACGGCCTGCCAGGCTTGTGAAGCGTTCATTGCTTTCTCCGGATGTCGATCTAGGTTTGAGGTTGCCTTCCCACCCATGGTAAGGACACTGCCCAGGCAATCGCAATCCAGCAAACCCGCCGTGGCCGCAACGGGGGCAACGAAACGTCATCTCAATGTTTCATCCCAACTTCGGTGTTGGTTTTTTAGGAGAAACGTGCCGGGATTGTAGCAAAAACATATAGCGACTTCAATACATCAGGGTGCTTCTAAGTTAAAAATTTCAAATATTTTAAGATTTAGAGTTCTTAACATTGCTCTCGAATGAGCATTTTTTTTCGACAGCAGTATTTCCGGACTGGTACGGCGGTACTATTGGGTACGCTCTCCTGCACCCCCCCATATATGGGGTGTTTTTTCGGAATTTGCCATATTTTCCCACAACTGGGTATGTGATATGTTAAAGGAAGATTAAGTTGCGAATTCTTTAACAAACACCTTCCCGATTCGGTTTTTAGAATCGTACTCTGTGGATAAGCTGTGGATTTGCTGTAGGTAAAATGGGATAACTTTTTCGCAGTCAAAAACCCGGTATTTTTACCTTCGAAAATGTAGGCAAAAGGAGGAAATCGAAATGTTAACGATTTCATTATCATGCTTCACCCAGCCCGGATCCCACCGAATGCGGCGAAACATGCCTGCTTATGGAGCAGTTCAACCCTCTCATATCCCACCTGCCGAAGCAGGCGGAGCTGGTACGTCACCGGCCGGGGCGAATCCTCCCTGTCGATGTAGGCGAAAACCTGCTCCCGGTACGCCTCCCCTCCCAGGGATTCGAGATAGGACCCATAGCGCTGCCACATGACGGCCTGCACGGGTTCGGTTTCGTGGGACACCAGGTCGCTGATCCACACACTTCCGCCGGGGGCGGTCAGGTTAAAAAGCTTTTGGAAAGCAGCCAGCCATTCCGCGTCTCCCCGCAGGTGGTGCAGTACTGCACCTGCCAGGAGGACATCGTAACCACCCGGCTCAAGGGGGGCTTCCCGGAAATCGGCTTCGATCGTCCGTATACGTCCACCCAGTTCCTGGCTGACCCGCTGCCGGGCGCGGGAGAGCATCGCCCCGCTCAGGTCCAGAAGGTCGACGTCGAAGTCGACCCCGAGCACGCGGCGGAGCTTGAGTGTGTAGTTTCCGGCCCCGCAGCCCACATCCAGCACGCGCCGGATCGGATTGGTGCTGCCCACTGCGGCTTCGGCGATCAGCTGCAGCGACAATGCCGCATCCATTGTGGCTGTCTGGCCGGTCTCCAGGCGGGAAAAGCGCTCGACATCACGCTCAAAGCGCGCCCGGATCTCATCCGGGCTGGATTTTCCCTCGAGGGGAGTCGGTGGCTGGCTGCCACGGTTCCGGTTTTTTCGCCGGCGATGACCAGGGCCAGGTCCCTCAGGGATGGTCAATCTCCCCTCCTTGCCCGGCGCACCCGCTCAACTGAGCGCCACCAGCAGGCTGCAGACCACCAAGACCAGGGCCACCGGCGCCCACAGGCGCCGCTCCCATTTGCTGCGGGTGATCAGGTTCAGGATCAGGGATAGCAGGCTGATGGCAACGGCGATCCAGACCATCCAGCCGGAGACCGGGTCCAGCACCGGAAACCCCACTCCCGCCCTGGACAAAACGATCAGCGCCAAAAACGAGAGCAACGCCGCCTGAACGAGTGCTCCAATCCGCAGCTGCGTCGGGAAACGGCCCGGATACCGGCCCCCCATCGCCACTTGCCCCCAGGGGGCACCTGCCGCCAGGGCGAGTTGAAAAACGACGACGATCGCTGTGAAAGCGGCGTACAGGGTTGCGAATAGGGCTGCGTTCATCGATATTCACCTGAAAGCCTTTTGCCAGCGGAGACTTTCTGGTAGATCGCCAGGTGCATCTGCGATCGAATACGCACATGCCTGCCGCCTCTCGTTCCGTCACGAAAGAGGGCAAGCGCCTGCTGCCAGGTGGTTGGGGGCAGGCGGGAAAAATCTGACCATTCGGTCTCTATATAGTTGCGCATCTCGGCCGGCGTATCCCAATCGTAGGTGTAAGAAAACCCCGTTTTTCCCGTTTCCCGCATCGCCCCCCTGGCGACCATCAAACCGACCGCCGCGTCGGAAGCTTCGACATCCGGATTTCCAGCGGACGTGTCGATCTCCCCGGCGTCCACTTCTTTGCCGTCCCGGATCACCATCAGCAAGCGGTCGGAACCGCTGGGCCGCAGGTCAACCAACCAGCCCGAAGGGGTCAACACTCGCAGGCTACCCTCCAGGGCATGCACCATGCCCGCATGGTCGAGTCATCACAAGGACCAGGAGAAAATCACGCTGTCAAAACTTCGGTCTGCAAAAGGAAGGTGCTCGGCCATCGAAAGCAAGAAGTGCGTCCTGCCGGTCTGCGAACGTGGCCGGTCGTGGATCGCCTGGCTCAGCCTTTCGAAATCCGGATCGAACCCGAATACCGTGCGGGCAAAATCCGCCAGGGTGCGTGTCAATCTCCCGGCCCCGCAGCCGACTTCCAGCAAGCGCTTTACACGGACCGCCGGCAATCCTTCCAGGTAGTGTCTTTCGAATCCTTCTAGATCTCTCCGGGGTGCAGTTGGTTGTTCCATTTTATCTCCGCGTATTTTTCCCGGACAACACCGACTTTTCAATTGAGTATAACTTATCGATGATGAAGAACAGTTCGGATTGGGTCTTTCGGGCGGCCGACAGCGACCATGTTCAATAGCGGAAATACAAACCAATCAACAGCACCATATCGTAAAAACCATGGGCTTCGATCGGCGCTGCCAGCCGACCACGCCAGAGAAAGCAGAGAGCAGAGGGACGGGCTTCGATCATTGCGGTTTGTTCCATTTTCACCTTTCCTGATGTAAGGCCCCTTCCGACTTTATCGGTCAATTGCTATCCGGTTCCGATCAAACTATGGGCCCTGACCGCAGGCTTCGTACGGCCAGGTGGAAGACATGGTCGCCAGCAGCGCCGCCGACCAGCTGTTTTCAACCGGAAACCGAAACAGGATCCAGATCAGGGTCTCGCTGTGGATGTCCGGATTGTCCGGAGAATCGATCTCCGTATCCACGCACCAGATCTCCCTGTCTGGCGCCTCCCGGCTGCGCCCCTGCCAGGCCCGTACGATCGTGTACTCGATCTCTGTTTCCGCGGGCAGCGATTCCCAGTAAGCCACCAGCGCCCGCCGGGCGTCGTCGGGCAGCTCAGCCCGACTCGAGCATCCCGCCAGAGCCAGGCAGGCACAGAGGAACACAAAGATCCGTGTCCACATGTTCGGATTGTTCGTGATCCGAGTTGGCTCATTCCGTCTCATGTCGTTGTGTCCTTTCCGGTTCTGCACATGAGGAGCATTGTCGGAAGCAAGGCAGCCGGGAAACAACCCTGCCGGCGGTTTCAAGGGACGGGCCCATCGAGCGGCTTTTCCACCCTCACCCAGGAGAGCAGCGGCTGAAAACCGAGGGCCAGATTGAGCCGGTACATCGGGTTGCGCGAATCGTTGTTGGTGACAATTTCCTTCACCCCCTGAGTTTTCAGATAGCGGATGATGTGGACTTTGAGGGCGGTGGCGATCCCCCTGCGCCGGTACGCTCGCCGGGTGGCCGTCGCCCCTGTGTTGAACTGGACCGGCTGGCTCTCACGGTTGATGCTCCCCTGGCTGTGTGCCACGTACGCGGATCCCTCCAGGGCGATATACCAGGCATCCGGGTCGAAGGCCGGGGAATCCAGCCGCTTGCGGCGCCAATCCGCAAAATCCGGATAATGCTTTTCACCTTGCGAAGGGATATCGCGGTTAACGGTCACTTCCAGGTCGTACAGCTTTTGCTGCCATTCGGGGTCGCGGGTTTGAAGCTCTCTCAACGGAACGATATCGATGCCCGAGGCCTGCAAACGGGACAGCAATTCTGCATACCTGCCGGCGTCAAAATGGTTCACGTCCAGCCTGGACAGTTTCACCTCAGCTACGCGTTGGAAACCAAAATCGTCGAAAAAGCGCATGGCCAGCGGAATGCTGTCCAGCATCCCGGAGGTCAGGGCGATCAGGCTTTTCCCTTGCAAACGCTCGAGGGTATGCTCCAGAAAAAAGGGGCGAACGTCCGGGGCATCATGGCGCGGGTGGACATAGATCTCGCAGGCAAATTTCTGTGGATGGTAGGCGAACTGGCTCTGGAAGGTCTCGGCGTAGGCGATGGTGATCCCTCCACGGGTCACCAGGTCGCGGAAGAAAGGATAAGCGGGATCTTGGGCCTGATCATCGTGCTGCCATTCCTCCAGAGGCTCCGTGGGCTGATTGAAAACCGCCGTGTTGATGGCCATCACGCGGCGGTAGTCCGGCTCCGAAAACGAAAAAGGCTGGATGTGCAGCGTCTCCACGGTCATGGGGGATCCCGCCGGGGATTGGGGTGGTTCCACGGGATCAGCGGCCTTTTTTCGAGGGGCTGCGCCGGTGGCAGATTTCGGCTATTCTTTTTCGAAGTCGAGGGCTGCAGAGTTGATACAGTAGCGCAGCCCGGTCGGCTGCGGACCGTCCTCGAAAACATGGCCCAGGTGGGCGTCGCAGCGGCTGCAAGTCACCTCGGTGCGCACCATCCCGTGGCTGAAGTCTTTATGCAGCTCGACGTTGGCGGCGTCCGCCGGCTTGAAGAAACTCGGCCAGCCGGAGCCGGAATGGTACTTGGCCTCCGAGGCGAACAATTCGGCCCCACAAGCCACACAGCGGTACACGCCCGTCTCATCGTGGCTGTTGTACTTGCCGGTAAACGGCCGCTCGGTGCCCTTTTCGCGGGTGACGTGATAGGCCTGCGGGGAAAGCTGCTTCCGCCAGGCTTCCTCGGATTTCTGCACTTTTTCCTGGTTTTCCATGCTGCCTCCTGGTTTCGAATGCTTATATCCTATCGCGAAAAAGAGCCGCCTGCCGTCCCGGTTTTTTCGGAATGTCATGGCAGTAGGTTGCGGCCCTCACGAGTCAAAAACGGAGCCCACATGGGGCTCCGTTCATTAAACTGCTTCGGTCTGCGAAATGGCTACTTTTTATGGACAACGATATTGCCGCCGCCGATCGGCTGGTCGGCGCCGTTGTCATAGACATCATGCTCCGTGCCGTCCGGCTCCTCCCACCAGATGCGGATGCGGAAGGTGTCCTCCCCTCCCGGTCCGCTCCCGTCCCCTGCCCAGAGCATGAACCTGTATTCCGCTCCGTTCGGAGCAAGTGCGCCGTTTAGGGTGCCCGAGCCCTTGAAGCGAGCGTAATCGTTCCCGGTCACGATCAGCCAGTCGTAGCTGCTGCTGTGGAAGTTCAGGCCGGCAGCTTTGAACTGGAACTCGGTGCTGCCGGTGGGCACCGGGGCGCCCTTCTTGTACTTAGAAACGAAGCCGAAAGTGGCTTTGCCTGCTGGACTTGGAATATCAAGGAATAGTTGATGGTTGTCAACTTGGATTCCAGCTGCAACATCAATGTGGACAAACCAACCATACCTATTTCCACCAACTTCCCCAGGGATAGTATCTGAAGAATCACTTGTCGTGTCACTCCAAACTACATTTCCACTTGGGTCAATCACATTGAAATCGACAACAAGTATTCCTCCAGCTTCGGAGAAAACGTGCTGCAAGGTATACCAACCTGCCGAGGCAACCACATAATACCCCCCCGGGCGAGTGGTCAAAACAAACGGGTTTGTGCTTCCATAGGCATTGTTGTCGACTGCGATCAAGAGCTCCTTTTCGACAATTGGCCCATAATCCTGTACTGTGCCAACGTGAAAAATGAAGTCGCGCTGGTGTGCCCCATCAGATCCATTTGAAGCGACTGAATAGTCGAATCCCTGTCCAGCTGGCCAAGAAGGGTCCAGGTAAACGTCAATTTCGGCTACCCATGTTCCTGGCCAAGTTGACCGGTACCCATCGAATCGGGAAAATGGTCCGTAATTACTACTTCCAAAGAAATTGGCAATACC
>JBFKII010000156.1:0-9351 GCA_041632295.1 Anaerolineales bacterium
CCAGTTTCTAGAGGGGAAAGCTGTGCTGCCGTCGGCTGGGGCGGGATTCAGCTGGAGAGTGCGTCCAGGTCCTGGGGGCTGCCGAGTTGGAACCGGCGTGTGCTGCGGTCGATCCGTTTGATCAAACCGGTTAGCACATCCCCCGGGCCGAATTCGATAAATGTATCCACACCCTGCGCCAGCATAAAGGCCACGCTCTCCGTCCAGCGCACGCTGGAGGTCAGCTGAGCTTTGAGGTCGGCTTCGATTTCGGCGGCGCGTTTCATAGCCGCGGCGCTGACATTGCCCACGATCGGGATCGCCGGGTCCGCCAGTGGAGCGGCGTTCACCGCTTCGTTGAAACCCTGCTGGGCGTGTTCCATCAAATAGGAATGGGCGGCAATGCTGACCGCCAGGGGGACCACTTTTCGGGCGCCGGCTTCCTGCGCCAGAGGCACCATGCGCCTCAGCGCCCCCCCGGCGCCTGAAACGACCACCTGCCCCGGGCAATTGTCGTTGGCGATCTGGACCTGTTCGCCCTCCCGGCTGGCTGCCTGGCATACCCCCTTAACCTCTTCAATGGAGAGCCCCAGGATGGCAGCCATGCCTCCCGGCGAGCGCTCTCCGGCTTCTTTCATCAGCTGACCGCGCTGCCGGGTCAGCTGAAGGGCGGCTTCGAAGGGGAGTGCCCCCGCGGCGACCAGTGCGCTCAGCTCCCCCAGGGAATGGCCGGCCACGAAAGCCGGGGAAAAGGCCGGGAACTCACCCTGGAAAACGCGCAGGGCGGCTACGGCGTGCACCAGCAGCGCCGGCTGCGTGTGGACGGTGTCATGGAGCGATTTTTCCGGCCCTTCCCAGGCGATTTCTGATAGGGTGTAATCCAGCAGCGCGTCGCCCAGGGCGAAAGCGGCTCGGGCGACGGGGTAGGCGTGGGCCAGGTCGCGCCCCATGCCAATGGCCTGGGAACCCTGGCCCGGGAAAATGAACGCGGTCTTTTCGGGGTCGAGTGTCGGCATATCACACCTGCGTGGGGGATGGGGATTTCCCCGGATAAACAAAAAGCCGGGCGGTGGCACGGCTTTTGAGTGTCAATTCAGCCCGGCATGGGCGGTCCGGAATCAAGCCCGGCAACCGGTACGGTCATTGGCCGGCGCCGCGGAGCGGAGGTGTATCCCAGCCGGACCGCGGTTTCGGATGACGCTTATTCCTGTTCGACGTCGAAAATTTCCCGGCCCTGGTAGTAGCCGCAGTGCGGGCAGACTTTGTGCGGCAGGCGCAGGTGCCCGCAGTTGGAGCACTGGGTCAGGTTTTTTGCTTTCAATGCGTGATGTGCCCTGCGGCGATCGCGCCGCCCCTTGGACACTTTTTGCTTGGGAAGTGGTGCCATTGCTGTCTCCTGCTTGCGCGGAAGGCTGTCCTTTTGGGAAGAGCCTGTGCGGGGGCCTTTCGCCCGTTTCCGCCATAAAAATACCTGCCCTGAGGCAGGTGCGGACAGGGATTATACAAACGGGAGCAGGCCTTGTCAAGGAGCGGCCTGCCCGACGTTGGCGCGCAGGAAAGCCTCGATGAACTCGTCCAGGTCGCCGTCCAGTACCGCCTGAGCGTTGCCGGCTTCGAAATTGGTGCGGTGGTCTTTAACCATCTGGTAAGGATGGAGCACGTAGGAGCGGATCTGGCTGCCCCATTCGATCTTCTGGAATTCACCACGCAGGCGGGCCAGCTCCTCCTCCTGTTTTTCACGCTTGGTCTCCAAAAGCCGGGCTTTCAGCACGCGCATGGCGTTCTCGCGGTTCTGAGTCTGCGAGCGCTCGTTCTGGCAGGAGGCGACGATGCCGGTGGGGAGGTGGGTGATGCGCACCGCCGTGTCGTTTTTCTGCACGTTTTGGCCGCCGGCCCCGCCGGCCCGGAAAGTCTCGATCTTTAATTCATTCGGGTTGAGGTCGATCTCGCTGTCGTCTTCCACCTGGGGAAGGACCTCCACCTGTGCAAAGGAAGTGTGGCGCCGGGCGGACGAGTCGAAAGGCGAAATGCGCACTAATCGGTGGACGCCTTTTTCCGGCCGCAGATAGCCGAAGGCGTAGCTGCCCTCCACCGAGATCGTGGCGCTCTTGATCCCTGCGACCTCGCCATCGGTCGAATCCAGGATTTCGGTTTTGAATCCGCTGTTTTCCGCCCAGCGCAGGTACATGCGCTGCAGCATGGCGGCCCAGTCCTGGGAGTCGGTGCCGCCGGCCCCGGCGTTGATCGTCAGCAGAGCGTCCCCGCGATCGTAGCGCCCGGAGAGCATGGCACGAAATTCGCGCCGCTCCACCTCTTTTTCGAGCGCCTCGGCTTCTGGCTCCAACTCTTCACGCAGCGCCTCGTCCCCCATCTGCGCCAGCTCGAGAGCGTCTTCCAGGCGCTGGCGCACGCGTTTCCAGTCCTCCACCTCATGGCGGAGGGAGGAGAGTTTCTTCATCAGGATTTGGGCGTTGGCCGGGTCATCCCACAGGTCGGGAGCCTGGGCCTGTTTTTCGAATTCGGTCAGCCGGTTTTCTTTGGAAGCGACGTCAAAGACGCCTCCAGAGGTTCAGAATTTTTTCCCGGCTGTCTTCCAGGCGATCGATCAGTTCCTGCATAGTGTTCTCCCAAAAAATTCTGCCGGTTTCCGGCAGTTTGCATAGCGGGCGGATTATACAACCCAACGGTTGCATTGTCCAACCGGATCGTTGGACGTAGAATGGGGGCATGAACCGTCGAAAAGCGTTATTGATCGCAGTGGGGATGCTCCTGTGGGCGGCGGCCTGCTCAAGTCTGGCGACAGAAACGGGCCCACCTCCGGCAGCCGAACCTGTGTTCCCACCGGAAATCCACCTGGAGCCGCTGGTCGATGCCGGAACCAAGATCACCCACCTGGCCCATGCCGGAGACGGCAGCGGGCGCCTGTTCCTGGTCGAGCGGGCCGGCCGCATCCGGATCATCGAAAACGGCCGGCTCCGCCGCCAGCCTTTCCTGGATATCGTCGACCTGGTCGATTCGGCAAGCATCGAGCAGGGACTGCTCAGCGTGGCGTTTGACCCCGACTTCGCCCAGAACGGCACCTTTTACGTCAACCACACCAACCTGCCGACCGAGGATGACACCGTCATCGCCCGCTACACGGTCGGCGCAAATCCGAACCGCGCTGATCCAGATTCCCGCCGGCAGATCTTCTTCCTCGAGCAGCCTGCCAACAACCACAATGGGGGCCTGCTGCTGTTCGGGCCCGATGGCTATCTGTACGCCGGCCTGGGGGACGGCGGCAGGGGCAACGATCCCTGGGACAACGCTGAAAACCTCGACGTGCTGTACGGAAAAATCCTGCGGCTGGACGTACGCGGCCAGGAGACCTACGCCATCCCCCCGGACAATCCATTCGCCGGAGAGGAAGGCGCCCGGCCCGAGATCTGGGCCTACGGCTTTCGCAACCCCTGGCGCTTTTCCTTCGATCCCTTGACCGGGGACCTGTACATCGGGGATGTCGGCGAGCGCGAGTGGGAGGAGCTCAGCTTCGAGCCCGGCGGCAGCCCAGGAGGAAGCCATTTCGGCTGGAACACGCTCGAAGGCAGCCAGTGCTTCGAGCCGCCGTCGAACTGCGACCGGGAAGGGAAAGTGATGCCGATTTACGAATACCGGCACGGCCCGGACGGCTGCTCGATCACCGCCGGTCACGTTTACCGCGGCAGGAGCTACCCGGAACTGGCGGGCACGTTCTTTTTCAGCGATTTCTGTACCGGGGATATCTGGGGGGCCAGGCGAGACCCCGCTGGCCAGTGGCAGTTTGAGAAACTGTTGGACACCGACCTGGCCGTAGTCTCTTTCGGCCTGGATGAATCCGGCGAGCTATACGTGCTGGATCTGGAAGGGGAGGTGTTCCGGCTGCTTGGCGGGCCGCCCGGGTAGACGGTCAGGCGATCTCGTCCTCGAAGGCGGCCAGCACACCGTCGACGAATGCGTCGGGGTCGAACGGCTCAAGGTCATCCGGTTTTTCCCCCAGCCCGGCGAACAGGATCGGCAGCCCGAGTTCGTTCTGAATGGCGAAGGCCATGCCGCCGCGCGCCGAAGAGTCGAGCTTGGTGAGGATGACCCCGGTCACATCCACGGCGGCCTTGAACGCTTTGGCCTGCTGCAGTGCGTTCTGCCCGGTTGTTGCGTCCATCACCAGCCAGACCGCGTGCGGCGATCCAGGCAGGGCTTTCCCTGCAACGCGGTGCACTTTTTTCAGCTCTTCCATAAGGTTGAAACGGGTGTGCAGGCGCCCGGCTGTGTCCACCAGGACGATGTCCGACCCGCGGGCCCGGGCGGCATGGATCGCATCGAACGTGACGGCGCCGGGGTCGCCCCCCGGTTGGCCCGCGATCAGCGGAAGATCCAGCCGTTCGGCCCAGGCCTGTAGCTGTTCGATGGCTGCGGCCCGGAATGTATCCGCCGCCGCCAGGAGCACGCGTTTGCCTTGCTGCCGGAAACGCACGCCCAGTTTTGCCGCGCTGGTGGTCTTGCCGGAGCCGTTGACCCCGACCAGCAAAATCACGCTGGGAACTTCATGAAACGCCACCGGCGGAGGTTCGCGCAGCAGCCCCCGCAGGGCGCTCCGCAAGCCATCCCGAAGTTCGTTTGCCTTGGTCAGCCCTTCCCGGTCCACCCGTTCCTCAAGTTCGTCCAGCACCGTGTCGGTGGTTTCCAGGCCGATATCCGCCTGGATCAGCAGGGCTTCCAGGTCGTCCCAGATCTCGTCGCTGATCTCGGTTGCCCCCAGGATGGTCGCGATCTGGCCGAAGGTGCGTTTGCTCGTGCGGGCCAGCCCGTCCCGCCACTTGTTCAGGAAATTGGACATGCGAGGGATTATACCTGTGGGCGCCGAAAAACAGGACGAAAGGTATAATCGCCGTGTGCCCGAAAAGAAACTGTCCCATCTCGACTCGCAGGGACGCGCCCGCATGGTGGATATCGGCTACAAGCCGGACACCGACCGCCTGGCCGTGGCTCGCGGGGAGGTCTGGATGCAGCCCGAGACCCTGGCACAGATCCGGGCGGGTGCCCTGAAGAAAGGCGACCTGATCGCCACCGCCGAGCTGGCTGGAGTCATGGCCGCCAAGCGGACCGCGGAGCTGATCCCGCTGTGCCACCCCCTGGCGCTGACCCAAATCACGGTCGATCTAGACCTGGACGAAGCCCTGCCCGGCGTGATTATCACCGCCCGCGTCCGCACCCGCGGCAAGACAGGCGTCGAAATGGAAGCCCTGACGGCGGTCTCCGTGGCTGCTCTGACCGTTTATGATATGGCAAAGGCGGTGGACACAGCGATGCAGATCCGCAATATTCGGCTGCTGGAAAAACGCGGTGGCCAGCGCGGCGATGTGTTCAACGCCTGACCCTCGAAACCCGGAACGATGAAAATCAAGCTGCTTTTTTTTGCCACCCTGCGCGATGCGGCTGGCGGCCGCGCGCTGGATTTTGAATTGAAACCCGAAGCGACGGTGGGGGAGCTGCTGGAAAGGCTCGGGGAGACGCACCCCCGACTGGCACCTCATCTGGAATCCAGCCTGGTCTCGGTCAACAAGGAGTACGCTCCTGCCGAAACCGTGCTTTCCGAGGGGGATGAGGTCGCCCTGTTCCCACCGGTGAGCGGAGGCTGATATGGCCGGTTTGCTCAACCATTTCGCGGTCACCGAAGAGCAGTTGGACCTCAACGCCTTGCTGGCCGGCATCACTCGCGACTCCACGGGGGCGGCGGCGATTTTCACCGGCATGGTGCGCGGCCGCTCCTCCCGGCCCGGCTTCCCGGCCGAAACAAATTACCTGGAGTATGAAGCCTACGTCCCCATGGCGGAGGAGAAGATGCGGCAGGTGGCCGGCGAGATCCGGGAGCGGTGGCCGGACGTGGAGGGGATCGCTATAGTCCAGCGCATCGGCGTCCTGTACCCGCGCACCCCGACCGTGCTGATCGCCTGCACCGCCGCCCACCGTGACACCGGCGTTTTCGAGGCCGCCCGCTATGGAATTGACCGCCTGAAGCAGATCGTCCCGATCTGGAAGAAAGAGGTCGGGCCCGGGGGTGCGGAATGGATCCAGGGGGACCACCGCCCGTCCCCCGGCGTGGACTGATCCCTGAAGATGGAAATTCGCTGCAGCAATTGTGGAAGCCGATATCCCCAGACCGGTGTGGCCTACAAATGCCCGGTTTGCGGTTCGGGATTCGACTACACCGGCTGGCCCGCATTCGATCCGGAGAAGGTCGAACCGGAACAACCTGGTGTCTGGCGCTACCGCCACGCATTCGGCTTGCCGAAAGGGGCGCCGGTGGTCAGCCTGGGGGAGGGCGGCACACCGCTGCTTTGGACGGAAGCCGGCGGCGAAAAAGTGGCGCTGAAGCTCGAATACATGAACCCGACCGGTTCCCACAAGGACCGGGGAGTGGCGTTGATGGTCAGCTTCTTGTGCGCCAGGGGCGTGGACGAGGCGGTCGAGGATTCCTCCGGCAACGCCGGGGCTTCGTTCGCCGCTTACGCTGCCCGGGCGGGCATTCGCGGGCGGGTCTTCGTTCCGGATTACGCATCCGGCCCGAAAAGAAAGCAGATCGGCGCTTACGGCTCCGAAGTGGTGCGCATCCTCGGGCGGCGTTCAGAGGTGAGCGAGGCGGTCCAGAAGGCTGCCGATGCAGGGGCGGTATACGCCAGCCATGCCTATCTTCCGCACCTGCTGCCCGGGTTCGCCACCTTGGCCTACGAGCTTTTAGAGCAGTTGGGACGGGCTCCGGGCACCGTGATTGTTCCCGCCGGCCAGGGGAGCCTGCTCCTGGGGATCGGGCGTGGTTTCCGCGCCCTGCAGGCGGCCGGGATGATCGAGACCCTGCCGCGCCTGGTCGGGGTCCAGGCGATGGCCTGTGCACCGCTGTGGGCTGTGTTCTCGATGGGCCCGGCCGGGCACCAATGGGTGACGGAAGGGGAGACCGTGGCCGAAGGGGTGCGGGTGCGCTACCCGATCTGGGGGGACGCGGTGCTGCAGACCGTTCAGGAATCCGGAGGGACCTTCATTGCTGTGGATGAGGCGCAGATCCTGCCTGCTCGCGACGATTTGGGGCGGCTCGGGTTTTATGTAGAGCCAACGTCCGCCCTGGTCTGGGAAGCGCTGAAGGCAATCCAGCCCGAGGCTTCCTGCCCGATCGTGCTGGTGCTGACCGGCTCGGGGCTGAAAAGCTCCGTGTGAGCATACAAAATTCGACCTGAACCCAGTACAATTGGCGGGCGCGTGAGCAGAAATGAAATCGTGTTCGGGAGGTCCTGATTTATGACAGAAAAGGTTGTCATTACCGGCATGGGGACGATCAATCCACTCGGCCATAACGTGGAGGAATCCTGGGCCAACCTGGTCAACGGTGTGTCCGGGGTCGGGCCGATCACTCTGTTTGACACCACCGACTTCATGGTCAAAATGGCTTGCGAAGTGAAGGATTTTGATCCAACCATGTACCTGCCCGCCCGGGAAGCCCGCCGGCTGGACCGGTTCGAGCAGTACGCCCTGATCTCCGCCCAGCAGGCCATGGAGCAGTCCGGTTTGGAGATCACCCCTGAAAATGCTGGCCGGGTGGGGGTGATCGTCTCCTCATCGATCGGCGGATTTCAGTCGTTTCAAGACGCCTCGATCCAGCTGCCGCAGGAGGGGCCGAGAAAGGTCAGCCCTTTCCTGATCACGATGATCATGCCGAACGGCGCTTCGGGGATGATCGGCATTCAGACCGGTGCCCGCGGGCCGACATTTTCCGTCGCCTCAGCCTGCGCCTCCGGATCGGACGGGATCGGCACCGCCTGGAACCTGATCCGGTCCGGCGCGATCGACGCAGCCATCACGGGCGCCTCGGACGCCACCATCGCCCCTCTGGCGGTGGCCTCCTTTGATCGGGTGCGCGCCATGTCGCGTAAGGAAGAGGGCCTGCCCCAGCCCTTCGACCGGGATCGGGACGGGTTGGTGATGGGGGAAGGCGCTGCCGTCCTGGTGATCGAGCGGGAAAGCCACGCTCGCGAGCGCGGCGCCGAAATTTTGGGCGAGCTGGCGGGATACGGCGCCACCGCGGATGCGTTCCACGTGACCGCCCCTTCGGAGGACGGCACCGGCGGCGCGGCGGCGATGCGGGAAGCGATGAGGCACGCGGGCGTCAACCCGGATGAAATCGATTACATCAACGCCCACGGAACGGCCACCCCGCTCAACGACGAAGCAGAGACCCACGCCATCAAGGCCGCTTTCGGAGAACACGCCTACGACATCCCAGTGTCGTCGACGAAATCGATGACCGGCCACATGATGGGCACCACCGGCGCACTGGAGGCGATATTTTGCCTGAAAGCGGTGCAGCACGGGGTGCTTCCGCCGACCATCAATTACCAGACCCCGGATCCGGTCTGCGACCTGGATTACATCCCCAATGAAGCCCGTGAAGCGCCGGTCCGGGTGGCTTTGAGCAACGCTTTCGGATTCGGCGGCCACAACGCGGTACTCTGCATTCGGGCGTACGGGAATTCAAGGTAAAATACCGGTGTTCCTGGCCCGGCAGGCGGACATCGGGCCTTTGAAATCTGCGGGGAGCGGCGCGGGTTATTCGAGATGGAACGGTTCTGCTTCCGGTGAGATGTCATTTCTCGGTTGGTGAAATGACCTGCCACCGGACCACAGCCCCCGAAGCAGAGTTATTCCATTCGCATAGCATCGAGGCGCCCTCCCTGGGAGCCGGAGGTAACATGCCTGAATCTCAGGGAATGGATCGTTTTGAGGCGCCTGAAGCGCTCGCCAGGCGGCTTGGCTTGCCATTTAACAACCTGCTGATGCTGCGGCGCGCCCTCACGCACCGGTCTTTCCTGAACGAAAATGAAGATGCCCTTGAAGATAACGAACGTCTCGAATTCTTGGGCGATGCGGTCCTCGATTTCCTGGTTGCCGATTGGCTGTACAACCGCTATCCGGAGATGGCTGAGGGCAAGCTGACCCGCCTGCGATCTGCGATGGTGGGCACCAATCAGCTGGCAGCCTTTGCCCGCCGGATCCAACTTGGAGAGGCACTGATGCTGGGCAAAGGCGAGGATGAGGGGGGCGGCCGGAAACGGAAGACCATCCTGTGCGCCGGGTTCGAAGCGTTGGTGGGGGCTTTATACCTGGATGCCGGATTGCCGGCGGTCCGGGACTTCGTCCTGCCGATGATGATCCCGGAGGCGGAAAAAATCGTCTCCAACCAGCAGGACCGGGACCCGAAAAGCATGCTCCAGGAGTGGGCGCAGTCGCGGCACCTGGGAGTCCCGGTTTACCAGGAGGTTTCAGTTACTGGACCCGATCACAATCGCACCTATGTTTTCGATGTGTTCG
>JBFKII010000157.1:0-9349 GCA_041632295.1 Anaerolineales bacterium
GGCCCAAGCCCAAGCTCTCCGAACCCCCGCCGCCGCCAAAAAGCATCGTTGAGCAGATCGACTCCATTCTGCAAGTCAGGCTGGCCCGTTCCACCCTGGCCGGGCGCGAAATCCGTATGGTGGAGCTGCCGGGAGAGGGCATGATGATCGTGGATGGGGCCCAAAAATACCACGCCCTGGACGAAGTCCAGGATCCTGAACTGCTGGCCTTGCTGCGAGCCTCCGTCAAAGAGTGGGACGAAAAGAATAAACTGCGGCCTAACAGCCATCCCTGATCCCAGGGGGAAACTGCAGAATTCCGGCTCCTGGGAAATCGAATCACCGCCCGTTCCCTAATACCATAGTTTCGAGAAGAGATCCTTACTGAATCCGGGTTTGTGCAAATCGAGGGGGCGGGCGAAACGCGGAGGTCTAAATCGCTGGTGGGTTTAGACTGTCCGGCCTGATCAATTTTGATGATGTATGGATGCTATCTGTCCGCAAAGCCGAGGTTTATCCTACTGAATCCCCGGTATCGCCTGTTTACCTGGATTGGTCGGAATACAATGGCTTCCATGAATGGGCGTTTGTGGCGGGGGTAACAAGGCTGGGTGGGCTAAAACTGAAAAAGAACCTCCGCGGTTTCATAAAGAACCCCCCTGGATTTTTCGTCATTTTTTTCATACCCGTCATTCATTTCTTCCGTCGTTTCGTGACCGGGTCCGCTACACAGGCGATTTGTCAGCGTTCCGGCCGCCCGCGCAGCACCCAGAGCGCACTCCCCCAAACCCAGGGCGCAAACAGCAGGAAGCTGATGACCAGCGGGACCGTCGCAAGGGGCGGAGAAACGACCAGAAAAAAAGCAGCCAGCATGGAAATTCCCCACTCCGCAACGCCCAACCATGCCAGCGGTCGCCAAAACTCTTTTTTTGCAAAGACCGAGGGCAGCAGGAGAATCCCTGCCAGCGAATAAAGCCCGTATCCGCCCACGTTCGTCAGGTTAAAAGCGAATTTTTCGAAAGCCACAAAGACTGTCTGTAGGGACCCATCCTGCGCAGCAGCTTGGCCGGCGAGTTGCTTTGCGATTTCAGGCAGCACGGTCAGGTTGAGAAGCACACCGACGATATCGACTGCCGCAGCGATCACGGCAACCGCGACAGCCAGGTTGCGCCAGTGGGTTGCCCGGTCCAGATGGCGGCCCAGGGCGTAATAACTCCAGGAGAAACTGAGTGTCGGTGCGAACCAAAACAGCCACCCTGCCTTCCAAAGTGTCGCATGCTCGGCGATCCAGCTCGCACGCAACATGAGATCGGGCTGCCCGGATGCCGTTCCAGGCCCGTGTATAAACACGGCAACCAGCAATGCGAGTATCGTGTTGTTGAAACCTGCGATGAAAAGCCCAAAAGCGTCGAGATAAATCGCTGATCGGTTGTTTTTAGCGTCCATCGCCGGCTGCCCTTTTCTCTACGCTGCGGAAGCTCCAAATCAGCACCAGGTTCAACCAGGCGAACCCCAGCCCAAGTCCGAGGTACAAAACCAGTCCAAAAAGGAAACCTTCCCGCAAATCTCTTGCGTGTAATACCGGCAAAAGTGCGAACAGGATGCCGGTTGGCAGGGCCTGCCAGAAAATCGGGCGCACCCGCAGCCAATCTCCGTCAAACAAGGCCCAGGCATAGGCAGCGGCGTGGGTTAAGAAAAGCACGCCGATCAGTCCGCCCACCAGCGGTGGCATCACCCAGGGCCAGATTGAGTTCACCAGTTCGATATTGAACAGCAAGCCCAGCCCGACGATCAAACTGATGATCAATGAGACCGACCCAAGCAATCGGGCGAAAGGCGATAATGGGATACGGACCGGAAGCTTTCCACCCTGTTTCCGCTCCTGCAGGAAAAATATGACCGGCGCGCTGAAAAACAAGACAAAGTACATGGTCAGCCAATATGCCAGGTGGAACCAGGGATGTGCCAGAAAAGGTTCCAGGTAGAAAAAGGTCAGCAAGGTTGCGAAAATGGAGAACAACGTGATGACCACCATATTGATCCGGACCCTTTCCCAGGATGTTTGGAACGCGGCGATGGCGACCAGAAGCAGCGCGTTGCTGTACATCACGCCGACCAGCCGTGCGTTGATCGCAGGTTTGATGGTCCACACAAAAAGGATATCGGTAAGTTGGGGAACGATCATCAGGATGAGAAAAGCGGGGAGCCCATTTGCAAGCAGCGTCAGCAATACGAATTTCACGCTGCCCGGTAATCCATTACGCCACCATCGAAGCAGTACATCCATACTTCCTCCTTTGCCAAGTTCGCTTCAATAAAAGTTGGTATGTCCTGGGGCCAAAACCGGCACATTTTATCAGACACCAGGCCACCGGGCCCGGATCTATCCTGATACGTGTTGCAATTTTTTCAATTCCGGGCGCTATAATCAACTGAACCATCACTCAGAGGGGGAATCATGCTTGCCCGAGTGTTTTCCTGTGCCGTTGTAGGTGTGGACGGCGTGGTCATTGAAGTCGAAGTGGATATGAAGCGCAGCCTGCCGAAGGTGGTGATCGTCGGCCTGCCGGACGCTGCCGTTCAGGAAGCACGCGAACGGGTGGAGTTCGCCATCAAAAACGCCGGTTACCCCTTTCCGCGCAAGCACATTACGGTCAACCTGGCGCCGGCCTCTGTGCGGAAAGCGGGCCCAGCCTACGATCTCCCCATCGCAGTGGGCGTGCTGATCGCCGCCGGTATCTTGCCGGAAACCCACCTGGGGAACACGATGGTCGTGGGGGAACTCTCTCTGGATGGAGGTGTGCGGCATGTCCGGGGGGTGCTTTCGATCGCTGCCACCGCCCGGGAAAATGGCTTCGCCCGCATCGTGGTGCCAGCCACCGACGCCCCGGAAGCCGCGCTGATCCCGGAGATCGAAGTCATCCCCGCCGCTTCCCTGGCCGAACTTCTGGAAATCATGACTGGCAACCGGGCGGTACCGGTGATCTCGCGCCACCCTGAGGAGGCCAGGCTATCGAGCCGGCTGACGGATTTCCAGGAGATCAAGGGGCAGGAGCAGGTCAAGCGCGCCCTGGAGATCGCCGCGGCAGGCCGGCACAATGTCCTGATGACCGGGCCTCCCGGGGCCGGCAAAACCCTGATGGCGCGCGCCCTCCCCGCGATCCAGCCCGCGATGACGATCGAAGAGTCCCTGGATGTCACCCGAATTTACTCCATCGCCGACCGGCTTCCACCGGGGGCGCCCCTGGTCCGGGAACGCCCTTTCCGCGCGCCGCACCACACGATCTCCCACGCCGGGCTGGTAGGCGGCGGCAACTGGCCCCAGCCGGGGGAGATCTCCCTGGCCCACCGCGGCGTGCTGTTCCTGGATGAACTGCCGGAGTTTGGGCCGCGCGTGCTGGAGGTCATGCGTCAGCCGATCGAAGATAAGCGGGTGACCATCGCACGGGCCCAGGGGTCGCTGACATTTCCAGCCAATTTCCAACTGGTGGCGGCCATGAATCCCTGCCCCTGCGGTTTTTACGGCGACCCCCTCCGTGCCTGCACCTGTTCGGCGGGCGTGGTGACCCGCTATCAAAAACGGATCTCTGGCCCGATCCTGGACCGGATCGATATCCACATGGAAGTCCCTCGAGTGGCATTTGAAAAGCTGCAGACCGACCGTCTGGGGGAGCCTTCCGAGGTGATCCGCGAGCGGGTGGAATCCGCCCGGAGCCGGCAGCTGAGTCGTTTTGCGGGCAGTGACATCGCTTTCAACGCCGATATGGGTCCCCGCGAAGTACGCCGGCACTGCAGGCTGGATGCCGAGGGGGAGGCGCTACTGCGGACCGCAGCGCGCCAGCTCCAGCTGACCGCCCGGGCGTACCACCGCATACTGAAGCTGGCCCGCACGATCGCGGACCAGGCGGGGGAGGGTTCGATCGCGGTGGCGCACATCGCCGAGGCGGTCCAGTATCGGCCGAAAATGCATTCCGAATAGCCTTACTCTTACAGGTTTTTCCTTCACGGCGTTTGTACGGAAGGCAGTGAGGACGAAAAAACCGCGCAGGTGTTCCTCCTCGCTGCGCTGGTTGGAGTAGATATGAAATTAGAGGGTTAAAAAAAGAAAGGGAAGCCAATCGCAGACTTCCCTTTCAAAAGACGCTGCTTGGTGCTTAAGGAATAACCACCGGGCAGGCTGTGGATCCGCTGGTCGTGCAGGTGATGCGTCCCTGGATAGTAGGGCTGATCGGTGTGTTGGCGGTGATGTAATCCGCCAGCACCTGGTCCATCACTTCGCGGGATGTGGCGCTGCCGATTACGACGGGGTACCCATCCCCACCGCTGGCCATGAAGTCATTGGTAGCCAGGGTGTAAGTCGAAGCGGCGCTCAGGTCAACGGCGGTACCGGTGCAGCTCCCGTCCGCGGCCTGGCGGACTGCACCGGTCACACGGCTGCCTGCAGGCGCGGATATGTCATACGTAAAGCATAGCCCGGACACCTGTGCAAAGCGCCCATTCGCAGCAGGCATGGAGGAGACCCCCTGCTCCAGGAATGTCTTGAGCTGCGCGCCGGTGATGGGGAGGGTGACGACAACATTGCCAAATGGTAGGACGGTCAGCACCTGCCCGCGAGAGATCGGATACGGCGGCGGTGTGTACGGCGGGCAGAAATCAGTGGGGTTGTCAATCGTTGGGCAGGTCAGATTTGCACGCAGACCGCCGGAATTGGTGATGGCGAAGTCTGTTCCATAGGTGAGCCGCATGGAATCGGTGGTCACATTACCGACCAGCGACTCGCACAGCCTCCCACTCCCCTGGCCGCAGGCATCCGCCCGTGGGATTAAGACCGTCGAATTGCCTACAATCGTGTTGAAGATCGGGCCCAGTGCATCGCGAAAAGGCTGCAGCATCGCTTCCACAGCCGGATCGGGGGTCACTGCATTTGAAAAAGGCACGACAAATTGCACGGAGCGGTTGATCACGCGACCATTTCTGGAGTCGACGGTCAGTTGCGTGCGCGCATAAGTCTGGCCCCTGCTGCGGTTTTCGACCACCAGGGCATTGTTATGAATGCCCGAATATTGGAAATCGGTGTGGTCGCCCAGGATCAGATCAAATCCACCGACATTGTTGGCAAAATCGATCAATGGACCGAAGGCCTGGCCAGTGACCGGATCGAGGCCTGTGATACCCATGTGGGTGATGGCGATGAATATTTTCGCTCCGGCTGCACGCGCCTGCGCACGGGCCATATTTGCCGAAGAGATGGGATCCTGTAATTCGATGGTGCCGAAATTTCCGGGGAAGACCAGCGTGGGGGCTTCAGGATTGGTGATCCCGATGACCGCTACTTTCACGCCCCCAACGTCAAAAATTTCAAAGTCTTTCACGCCATTCAGGTTCGCATCTCGGTTCCCAAGATTCGCGGAGACATACTGGAACGGGGAACCAGGTTGGACCCCGGCAGGTGCATTCGCCAGGTCGATCATCTGCTGGAGGTGTGCGATTCCCCTGTCAAAATTGTGATTGCCAAACGTGTCCGCATTGAAGCCCATCAAGCGCATGGCAAGGACCGCCGGTTCTTCATCGAAAAAACTGGACAACGGCGGGGAAGCGCCGTACGCGTCGCCGGCGGTCAGCGTCAGGGTGTTGGAATTCGCGGCTCGATCGGCCTGGAAATAGCTTGACAGGACCGCTGCGCCACCGACGTTGCCGACGCCGAAAACCGATAGCGGGTCTAATTGGGCGTGCCAATCCGAGACAGACAAAATTTGAAGCGTAACGACATTTTTCGGGCCTGCACTTGCCGGCAAGATGAACGTTGCAAGCGCAAGAAAGGTGATCAAAATGGACAGGATTTTAAGACGAGGTGGGATGCGCATGGGTAACTCCTCCAATTGGGATTTTTTTCGACCTTGTTGAGGGTTGTCAAGCACGGGTCTGAAAGTTCCTTGATGAGCGACATTTCCACCCCGATATCAAGGCGCGGCTTTTGGTTTTTGAAAATATTTTTATCGAATAGACCGTTTGTCCACCTCCTGGCTGCTCCCGGATATTGCGGGGAAAATGAATGGAAGGATCGCCGGCCCGGAATGCAGGCCGCTGGCGAGGCGTAGTTTGCAAGGTGCCGAAGAGATCGACCGTGATTTGGGAGGGCGGGAAGCCGCTGAAAAAGCGGCGGAAATAACCCTGTGGAACGCAAACCCCAAACCTCATCGAGGATTGGGTTCCCACCGGCCAGGAATCGCAATTAAAACCCGGCATCTTGGTCGATGCCGGGCGCGCGTAATGGGGACCTTGCCTGTCCTTTTGCCGATGAGAAGCGCGAGTTCGTTGTTTCAGGCTTAAGGGGACGGCGTTTCGATAGCGGATCGAACGGGTCATTCAATCGTCGTGTTCCCTGATGCGAAAATGAATTTTGACTGGCGTGGAAAATTGTCTGCACATTATACGTTGCAAACCCTGATTTTTGTCATCATGATTTCTCGGTTTTTTTTCGATTATTTTCTGAAATTTCCTTGAGTTTCAGGCCCCAATTCGAGAAGCTGGCACAAGCAGTTCATTCCGAAAACCTTCGAATCCCGCTGAGCTGGGTGATTATCTGGATATGAGAGCCAGGGAAGCAGGGATCGGTCAGCCGCCGAGACCCTGCAGAAGGCCGGCGATCAGGGTGATCTGACCCAGGTGGTAAGGCACCCGGTTTTTCAGGCCGGGGTTGTGGATCGGCCGCACAAACCGGTTCCAGGCCAGGATGATATCGGACAGGTAGAATAAAAGCCCTCCAGCGGCGGCCAGGACGGAGGGAATCGGCATCCAGCCTTCGTTTGCCAGGGTGCCCAGGGTGGTGTAAAGGAAGAGCGTCAACGCCGCGGCGTAAAGTGTCACCGGTATTTTGAGCTGGCTCATTCCGGACGATTCGAGCGAGCCCAGCACGATGGGGTACAGGCGCACCAAGGGAAGAAGGACGAATCCTGCCAGCAGAACCGTAGAGGCGTTGAACGGCGGAGGGTTTTGCAGAATGGCGATGCTGTACAGCAGCAGAGCGATCAGGAAAAACACCAGCCCGAGTATGAATCGCTCCCTCGGCAGCATCAAGGCCACATCCCCCATGAGGGAGAACCCGATCGCCAGCGCGATCAGCAGCCCGGACAGATCCCAGCCAGCAAGCCCGGAAAGCCACCAGAGCAGCAAGGCGGCCATCACCCCCGGCTTGGTGGCGTAATCCAGCCACCTCCGGCGCAGGTGGATAGAGATCCAGTTGGCCAGAGCGGTGCTGATCGCCAGCCAGAAAAAAAAATGGTTCACGGTCAGCGCCGGAAACCGAACTGCTGCAGGACCCCCTCGTCGTTGCGCCAGTTTTTTCGCAGCTTGACGCGCAGCTCCAGATGCACTTTTCGCCCGCTCATTGCCTCGACTTCCCGCCGGGCGTGAGTCCCGATCCGCTTCAGCATCCGTCCTTTTGAGCCGACCACGATCCCGATCTGCGATTCCCGCTCGACAAACAGAGTCGCCGCGATAAATGCGCCGCTGTCGCCGCGCTCCTTGAACTCGTCGATGCGGACTGCAATACTGTGCGGGATCTCGTCCCGCAAATGCAGCAGCGCCGCTTCCCGGATCAGATCGGCAGTGATTTCGCGCTCGTACAGGTCTGTGAGCTGGTCGGGGGGGAAGTATGGGGGACCGACCGGCAGGGCTTCGATCAGCTGAAGGAGCAGCTGCGGTAAACCCTGGCCGGTCCGGGCGGACAAATCGCAGATATCGATCCCGGGGAAAATTTCCTGGTACGCGGCACGGATTTCCGCCAGGGTTTCCTCCTCGACCCGATCGATTTTGTTCAGCGCCACCAGCTTCTGCAGTCCGGGCGCCACCCGGGCCAGCGTCTCGGCGAGCAGGATGTCCTCCTCCTGCGGAGGCAGGCTGGCATCCACCACGATCAGGACCAAGTTGGCGTCTTCAAAAGCACGCTCGGCTTCGACGTTCATCTTTTCACCCAGCTTGTGGCGGGAGAGATGGATGCCGGGCGTATCGATAAAGATCAGCTGGGCGTGGTCCAGGCTTAAGATTCCCAGCTGCTGTTTGCGGGTGGTCTGGGGGCGGTAGGTGACCGCGGCCACTTTTTGCCCCAAAAGGGCGTTCAGCAGCGTCGATTTGCCCACGTTGGGGCGGCCTGCGATGCTGACGTAACCGGCACGGTGTTCGGATTCGGGGGTGTTGGCTTGCATGGTTGTTAATTTTACTTCACGGGCGGGCAACGGGGGCAGTGGTAACCGTGCCGTCCATTTGATTTATAATTCACGGGTTTGCTTGAAAATAAGACCCAATTTTGAGAGGTGAGAAGCATGGCGAAACGATTTGCGCTTGTGGGGTTCTTCCTGCTGGCGAGCCTGCTGGTGGCGGGATGCGGCGTAGGGGATGGCCCCGCGGAGGTGACCGTGACGATGAAAGAGTTTGCTTTCGAGCCGGACAGCCTGTCTGTGCAGGCAGGATCCCAGGTCAGCCTGACCATCATCAACCTGGGAGCCCTGGAGCACAATTTTCTGATCATGGACGCCGGCAGCGAAGTGTCCGGTTCCTGGAGCGAATCCGATCGCGCCAACGCATTACTCGAGCAGCAGCGGATCGCCGGGGGGGAGACGTTGAGCGTCGAATTTACTGCGCCATCCCAACCGGGGACCTACCAGTTTCTTTGCTCCGTGCCCGCGCACCTGGAACAGGGCATGGAAGGGGTCCTGACGGTGACGGAATAGCGGCTTTCCTGAGAGTTTTCTTCCCGGAAATGAAGACACCCCGGCGAGAAGCCGGGGCATCAAGTTCAGGCCTGCCTGTAAGCCGCATTCTGTCCGGTGGGCCGGGGCCAGTTTACACGGCGTACCGCGTCATCCTGTCCCGCCGCCACCTGGGCGATCATCTATCTGGGACGGCCGTCTCCGGCCGCCTCGTGCAGCCTACCCGAGACTCAAACGGTGCGGGCCGCACCTCGTCTCTGCTTGGCCTTGCTCCCGATCGGGGTTGCCTGGCCGCGGGCATCGCTGCCCGCGCCGGTGGTCTCTTACACCACCTTTTCACCATGACCAGAACCGCAGCTCTGGCCGTCTGTTTCTGTGGCCCTGTCCGACAGCCGGGTCGGCATTGCCGGCCGGCCGTCCCGGGTGTTACCCGGCACCGTGCCCTGCGGAGTGCGGACTTTCCTCGACGGAGGGGCAGTGCCCATTCCGCCGCGATCGCCCGGCAGACCTGTAATTCGATCATAGCGGATCTGTGCGTGGGAGTCAATTTCCGCTTTCGGATTTTTTTAAAAACCGCCTTTTTTGCGCCTTGATCCCCCTTGACATACGGTGTATAATGTAATTTCGTCTGTTGACCGGTCCGGTCAACATATCGTCTTTTA
>JBFKII010000158.1:0-9338 GCA_041632295.1 Anaerolineales bacterium
CTGGTCGGGCTGGAGGATGCGGGGGATAAAAAGCTGCGGGCTTATTCCAAAGGGATGCTGCAGCGCATCGGGCTGGCCCAGGCACTGCTCAACGAACCCGAACTGATCATCCTTGACGAGCCCACCTCCGGGCTCGATCCGCTCGGCCGGCGGTTGGTGCGCGATATCATCGCCGACCTGCGCAGCCTGGGCAAGACAGTGTTCATCAACTCCCACCTGCTGAGCGAAATTGAGGTGACTTGCGATCGCGTCGCCTTTATCAAGCAGGGCAGCATCGTCCGGACCGTGGACCTGCGGGGCGCGGAGGAGGAAGTCAGCACGGTCATCATCCGAGCCAGGCCGGTGAACGCCGAAATCCTGGCGGGCCTTGCGCAATGGTCATCGGATGCGAGGGTGGACGGGGACCGGATCCTGCTGACGTTGAATAAACACGGGGACGTGGCAGAGATCAACCGCTTCTTGGTGAACGCCGGGGTCGATGTCTATGGCCTACACCAGGAGCGCACTTCCCTTGAAGATCTGTTTATCCAGATTATGGGGATCGGATCGCTCTCTTGAGCACACGCGCGCCATGAAAAGCCTGGTCATCGCCCGATTGACATTCATGGAAGCTGCCCGGCGACGCATCCTGCTGGCCGCGGTGGTCCTGGGATTGGCGTTTCTGGGCGTGTTCGCTCTCGGCTTCAACTATATTATGCGGGATTTTTCGGAAAGCTATAACGGGCAGCCGCCACTGTTGATCCGTGACCAGATTGTCAACTTCCTGTCGATGGCTGGCCTGTATGTCGTCAACTTCCTGACAATTATGCTCAGTGTGCTGACCTCGGTCGACACGGTGGCAGGGGAGATTTCCACTGGAACCATCCAGACCATCATCACCAAGCCGATCCGCCGCTGGGAAGTCTTGGTCGGGAAGTGGATCGGCTTCACCGGGCTGCTCTCGCTGTACGTATTGCTGATGGCGGGCGGGCTCCTGGCGATCGTCGTACTGCGGGTAAACCAGTCCATTCCGAACGTTTGGCTTGGCATGACCCTGATCTGGCTGAACGGACTCTTGATGTTGACCGTTTCCCTTTGGGGCGGGGCATTTCTTTCCACCCTGGCGAACGGTGTAATGGTATTCGGCCTATTCGGGGTGGCATTTGTGGGCGGCTGGATCGAGCAGATCGGAGCACTGCTTGAAAACCAGGCGGCGATCAATATCGGGATTGTAACCAGCCTGATGATGCCGACCGAAGCGTTGTGGAAACGGGCGGCATTTGAAATGCAGCCCCAGCTGGTCTCCTCGTTCGGATTTTCCCCGTTCACTTCCGGGCAGTCCACCCCCAGTCCGTTGATGGTCTGGTATGCGCTGGCCTACATCGCCGTTTTCCTGGCGCTGGCCGTCCATACCTTTTCCCGCCGCGATATTTAGACGACCCCAAAATAAGAACATTAATCGCCCTTAATCGGCGAAAATCACCGGCAGGGGCTATCAGTTATAATCGGCTGAACCTATGCCCGTGCAATTCTTTATCGGCCGATCTCCCCAGGGGCAGCCGCAGCCGCCCGAATACAGCCACGAGATGCGAGCCACGATCGATATCTGCAAGCTGTTGTGGCGCGCTTTCCAGCCGCACCAGCCTTATTATGCCGTGGTGGCGAACCTGAACGATCCCAGCCTGGACCTGATGGTGATCTCGGAATGGGGGATCGGCGTGATGGAGCTCAAGCATTATTTCGGGCGCATCACCTGCCACAACGACGGCGCCTGGTATGCCGGGCCGAAACGGATGATCGCCGGTGTCGACGGCCGGGGGTTTAAGAACCCGCACGAGCAGGTCCAGATGTACGCCGAGCAGATCCGAAACCAACTGATCACCCCTCCGCCCTGGCAGAAACCCTGGCTGCCGGGGAAAACGATCGACTGGGAGCAGTTCAAGTTCCAGACGGCGGTCTGCTTCACGCATCCCGACGCCGATCTGACCGATTTTGACAGCCAGCTTCGCCGGACATGCCGTCCGGTGACCCTGCCTTGGGAAAATTTTTCGGTCCTGACCCCCGATCTGGTGCCTGAATGGGCGGTTTCGCTGCGCTTTGAAGTCGCTGCCGGCCGTTCGCAGGGCTACACACGCCACCGATACCACCCGGCAGAGATCGTCCGCCTGACTGAGGAGCTCTTTCAGCTTTCACCCTGGGAAGAGATCGAAGGGCTGATGCCTTCGGGCCAGCCGTACGCCCTGCTTTCGCGTCTGGAAAACCACCGGCCGGTCCAGGACTATCCCCTGGAGTTGGACCGGATCCTGATCGGCCGTGATATCAGCAACTGCGATATCACCATCCCCGAGAAATTTTTCCTGGTCAGCCGCATGCATGCCCGCCTGATTCGCGATGTGGAGGGTCTGTTCATCGAGGATCTGAGCAGCACCAACGGCACGTTTGTCGATGGACAGCAGATCCACAAGCGCACCGCCCTGCGCCAGGGCAGCCTGATCACCCTCGGCAGCGAAGAGGTCGGGCCGGGGGCCTGCCAGTTTGAGCTTTCGCTGCAGGTGGATGGGCCGGCCGGTATCGATGCCACCCAAAAACTGCGCGGTGTCCAACGTCCGGAAGACCCCTCCTGAGCCCTCCCCGCCAGAAACCTGCAGGTCGCCTGCCTGGCAATGCCTTCGTCCGAGCCCATTCCGCTGAAATCCACCGCCGGTTATAAAAAGCTGCGCCTCGCCTGGTTGCTTGCCGCGCTGGCATCGGTTGCAGCGCTGGTCTTCACTTTCCCGCTTGCAGACCGCTGGTGGCAAGGTCCATACACCATCCGCTGGCAGTTCCTGACCGCCGCGGCGATGGGATATTTTATTTTCATTTTTTGGAAAAATTTGCCCGCCAACCACCGTCCCGGCGAGTCACAGCTGCTGCCTGGGCTGGGATGGGGGAACAGCCTCACCTTTCTGCGGTCCATCCCCATGGCGATGGTGGTCGGTTTCCTTTTCTCGCCTCGACCGGATGGGATCTACGCCTGGCTGCCCGGAGTCCTGTACACCCTGGCGTCCCTGCCGGATTTCGTCGATGGGTATATGGCGCGAAAAACCAATCACGTCACCGAGCTGGGCGCCGCCCTGGATATGAACGTTGATTCAGTCGGGGTGTTCGCAGCCACCACCCTGGCATTCCTGTACGGGGTCGTGCCGTGGTGGTACCTGCCGATAGGGCTGGCGCGCTACCTGTTCGTGGCAGGCATCCGCCTGCGTGAAATCCGCAAGCTGCCGGTGTACGAACTGCCTTTCAGCCACCGCCGCCGGGGATTTGCGGCCCTGAAAATGGGGTTCATGTTCGTGATGCTCTTTCCTCTGTTTGGGCCTCCGGGCACCCACCTGGCCGCGTTCGCTTTTGGTTTGCCGTTTGCCATCGGCTTTTTGTGGGACTGGGGACTGGCCACCGGGAGACTCAACCCGGAAGGATACCCCTGGATGGATGCGATCCAGGCCTGGTTGCTGGGCCGGCTGCCCCTGCTCCTGCGGGCGCTTGCGCTCCTGCTGGTCTGGCCGCAGATCTGGCGCCATATCCAGACCCCGGGACTGGTGAGCCTGGCGGCCTGGGAGATCGGGGTGACGGCGCTGCTCGTCCTGGGGATCGCGCCCCGCACTACTGCGATCGTCGCGGTTTGCCTGATGGGGGTCAATCAGAACATCATCCCGCTGGATTTCGCCCAAAGCTTGCTCGTTTTCGTGCACATCGGATTGATCTTCGTCGGCAGCGGACCGGTTTCGCTATGGCCGTTTGAGGAACGCCTGGTGTACAACCGCATGGGGGATGGCCCCGATGCGTAAATTCGGCCTGGCCCTGGCTTGGGCGCTGGTGGCGCTGCTGCTCTGGCTGGCGCTGAAAGATGTATCCTGGGGGGAATTGGGCGTCGTTCTGGGAAGGCTGCAGGCCTGGCAGATAGCCGTTCTGGTGCTGGTAAACGCCGGCATCGTGCTCTTGTTCGGGGCGCGCTGGTGGTTGATTTTGCGCGCCCAGGGAACCCCGGTCCCATTTTTCCTGGCTGCGGGCTACCGTCTGGCTGCTTTTGCTGTCAGCTACCTGACCCCGGGACCGCATTTTGGCGGCGAACCGTTGCAGGTGGCACTCCTGCGGCGCCGGCATGCCGTGCCGGCCGGGCAGGCGATCGCATCCATTGGGCTGGACAAGCTCCTGGAATTGTGCGCCAATTTTGCGTTCCTGACGTTTGGCGTGGCAGTGCTTTTGAACGGGGGCCTGATCGATGGCCGCCTGGGAGCCTACGGCCTGTTCATTTCCCTGGTCTTGTTACTGCTGCCGCTGGCTTATCTGGCCGCGCTGGCTTTCGGCGCTGCACCCCTGACACGGTTGGTGCCACCGGTCTTTCATGCCGTCCACGGAACCTTCTGGGACCGGGTCCGGACCGTGATTGTGGCGTCGGAAAAGGAGGCCGGGCGTTTTGTCAGCGCCCAGCCGGCCACTTTTATCGCGGCTGTGTTATTATCGGGCGTAGTTTGGGCCGCGCTGCTATTTGAATACAGCCTGGTCATCGCGTATCTGGGCCTGCACTTTAATCTCTGGCAGATACTCAGCCTGGTAACCGGCGCCCGCATCGCCATCCTCCTGCCGCTGCCGGCCGGCCTGGGCGCAATGGAAGCCGCGCTGGTGCTGCTGTCACAGGTGCTTGGAGAGGGGGCTGCGGTTGGGGCGGGCATCAGCCTGTTGATCAGGGCGCGCGATCTGACCTCTGGATTGGTCGGCCTCGGCCTTGGTGCGGTCTGGATGTCACCCCGGAAGAAAATATCCTTTGACCCTCCCTGAATACTCAGGCCCGGTTTTTAAACGGAGAAACTCAGGAATGTTGACAGTTACGAGAGAAGTCTGCGCCCGTATCCCCGTGGGAGGGGGTGAGTTTCAGCTTTGCCTGTATACCAACAGCCTGGATGAGAAAGAGCACCTTGCGCTGATCATGGGTGAAATCGCCGGCCAGGAAAACGTGCTGGTGCGGGTGCACTCGGAGTGCTTCACCGGCGACGTGCTTGGCTCCCAGCGCTGCGACTGCGGCGACCAGTTCCAACACGCTTTGGATAAGATCGCTGCAGCCGGCCGCGGGGTGTTGCTGTATCTCCGGCAGGAGGGGCGGGGGATCGGCCTGCGGGATAAGCTGCACGCCTACAACCTCCAGGACATCGGCTACGACACGGTGGATGCCAACCTCCTGCTCGGTCACCAGGCGGATGAACGCGATTACACCGTGGCCGCCAAGATGCTGCAAGAGATGGGTGTCGGTTCGGTGCGGCTGATGACAAACAATCCGGAAAAGATCGCCGCTTTGCGGAAACTGGATGTCGAGGTGATCGGCCGGGTGTCCCTGACCGCGGGGGTGAACCCGGAGAACGAACGCTATCTGGAGACCAAAGCCACCCGCATGAAGCACCTGCTCAACCTTGCGGGCACGGGGGAAAGCGCCGCTGAAAACCCGAATGGCCAACCCGGTTGATGAAGTTCTGGCCTTTGCCGGGTCCGTTCCAAAACCCGACGGCCGTCCCATCGTCACGTTGACCTACGCCCAGAGCCTGGACGGCAGCCTGACTCACGAGCGCGGCCAGACCATGGCTCTCAGTGGTTTTGACTCCCTGGTCATGACCCACCATCTGCGCGCCTTCAACCAGGCCATCCTGGTCGGGATCGGGACCGTGCTGGCCGATGACCCCCTGCTGACCACACGCCATGGCGGCGGCCGTTCCCCCCAGCCAGTAGTCCTCGACACTGCGCTGCGCTGCCCACCGGATTCCCGCCTGATGCAGGCCTCCCCACTGCCCTGGATTTTCTGCGGTCCTGCCCCCCCCCAACCGGAAAAAAACGAGTTGGTACGCCGTGGCGCAAGAGCCCTGCCCCTGCCGCCCTCCCCGCACGGCGGCCTGGACCTTGCGGCACTGCTGCAAACGCTGGACGACCTGGGGATCCATTCGCTGATGGTGGAGGGCGGTGCCAGGGTGATCACCAGTTTCCTGTCCGCCGGGCTCGTGGACCTGATGATAGTCACCATCGCACCGCTGCTGGTCGGCGGGCTGCGCGCCCCGGAGCAAGTTCTGGAGCCGTCCGTTTCTCTTCGGGATGTTCGGGCCCTGCAAATGGGCCAGGACCTGGTCTTTGCGGCCAGGGTGAAGCATTTGTGAATATCGGCGAACTCTGGTTTACCGCCCCCGGGCAGGTAGCAGTGCGGGAAAACGCCTTACCGCCTCCCTCCGGAAACCAGGTGCAGGTTGAATGCTGGTACTCCGCCATCAGCGCCGGCACCGAGATGCTGTTGTTTCACGGCCTGGTCCCGCAATCGATGGAACTTGATGCGAGCCTGCCGACCCTCTCCGGGAAACCGGCTTTTCCCTTCAAGTACGGCTACGCCGCCGTCGGGAGGATCGCGGCGCTGGGCCCCGAAGCGGATCCGGAATTTCGCGACCGCCTGGCGTTCGCTTTTCATCCCCACCAGACCCATTTCAACCTGTCCCAGGACGATGTATTTTTGCTGCCGGATTGGATTCCGGCCGAAAAAGCGCCGTTTCTGCCGAATGTGGAGACGGCGGTGACACTTATGATGGACGGCGCCCCGCTGATCGGCGAGCGGGTGGCCGTATTTGGCCAGGGGGTGGTGGGCCTGCTGACCATCGCCCTGCTGGCGCGCTTTCCCCTTGCGCGCCTGTGGGCTTACGAGCGCCTCGCAAACCGCCGCCAGGTTTCCCAATCCTGGGGCGCCGATCGAGCCCTGGAGGCCCCAATCGGCGGGGAAAATTTCGACCTGGTGTACGAGCTCAGCGGTTCCCCAGAGGCGGTCAACGATGCCCTGGCCGTCACCGGCTATGACGGGCGCATCGTTCTGGGATCGTGGTACGGCAGCAAATCCGCCCCCATCGACCTGGGTGGCGCATTTCACCGCAGCCGCATCCGGCTGATCGCCAGCCAGGTCAGCACGCTGGCGCCAAAACACCGCGGTCGCTGGTCCAAGACGCGCCGTTTTGGAACAGCCGCACGAATGCTTTCCGAGCTGCCAGTCGATAGACTGGTCAGCCACCGTATTGCGTTCGAGGATGCCGCCAGCGCCTTTGCGCTTCTGGCTGAGCAACCGGCGAAGGCGCTACAGGTTTTTCTGGTGCATCCGGCAGCACCCTGAACGGCATCGGATATCTGGAGGAATGGATCCAAATCATGTACACGCTTTCCGTTAAAAGGGACTTCATCGCCCGCCATTTCCTGGTCGGCGGCGATTGGGGGGCCGAAAACGAGCTGCATGCCCATCACTACACCGTTGAGCTGCAGCTTTCGGGCGGATCGCTCGATGCCCATGGCTACCTGGTCGATATCGTTGCAGTCGAAGCGCTGTTGGACGAAATTGTCGCCGGTTACCGGGACCGGACCCTCAACGATCTGCCGCCCTTTTCCGGCCTGAACCCTTCCATCGAGCATTTTTCCCGCATCCTGGCACAAGAACTGGATCGGGGCATCCGCGCCGCGAACATCACTACCCTGACCGTGGTGATCTGGGAAAACGACATCGCCTGGGCAAGCCACCGGCTTGACCGGAGCAACGGCTGACTTCCTTTCATTCCATGCGAATTGGACTGGTCATCTACGGCGATCTGGAGACCCTTTCCGGCGGTTACCTTTACGACCGCAAGCTGGTGGAATACCTGCGAGAAAAGGGGGATACGGTCGAGGTGATATCCCTGCCTGTGCGCGGCTATGCATCCAACCTGCTGGATAACTTTTCCGCTGGCCTGTTGGATCGCCTGCAGCATTTCCAGCCCGATCTGCTCCTGCAAGACGAGCTCAACCATCCCTCGCTATTCCGCCTCAATGCGCGCTTGAAGGAATGGCGACCGGTTCCGCTCATCGGCATCGTCCATCACCTGCGGATCAGCGAGCGCCACCCACGCCTCCTGCTGCCGCTGTATCGCTGGGTGGAGCGCCGCTACTTAGAAACCCTGGACGGGTTCATTTACAACAGCGAAGCCACCCGCCGGGTGGTGGATGGGCTGGGTCTGCCGTTGCGACCTGGCGTCGTGGCCTATCCGGCAGGGGACCGGCTGGCCTGGAAAACCAGCGAAGACCGGATCCACGAGCGGGCGGAGGAGCGCGGGCCGTTGCGGCTGGTGTTCCTGGGCAACGTCATCCCTCGCAAAGGCCTGCACGTTCTGCTCAGCGCCCTGGAAATGCTGCCGCCCGGCACCTGGAGGCTGAGTGTGGTCGGGGACGTGCGTGGCAGCGGGGCATATGGGCGCGCCCTGGTCGATCGCGTGACCCGTCTCGGGTGGCATGGGCAGGTCAGGTTCACGGGGCCTTTGCAAGATGCAGCTTTGATGTCCGTTCTGTCGGACGGGCAGGTGCTGGCCCTGCCATCCAGCTACGAAGGCTACGGTATCGCATACCTGGAGGGCATGGCGATGGGACTGCCCGCCATCGCAACCAATGCCGGTGGGGCTGCGGAGATCATCACTCACGCTGTGGATGGATTCCTGTTGGACCCCGGGGATGCACACCAGCTCTCCGAGGCCATCCGCCGGCTCCATCTTCACCGCTCCTTGCTTGCGCAAATGAGCCTGAACGCCCGCAAGCGCTACCTGCGCCACCCGACATGGGCTGACAGTATGGCCAAATGCCGGGCGTTTATTCACAATTTTTCAACCCTACGGCCCGTCGGGCGAAATTAGCGTCCGCTTGGGCGCGGCTTTTCGAACCCGTTTGTGTTAAATCGATCAAACAACCCTTTTTCGGAGGCACTTCCATGGCTTTTCTTTCATCCAGAAATGGAATCACGACACTGACAGTCCTTACTGCTTTGATCCATCTGGGCTTGGGCATTGTTCAGATTGGCAACACCTTTGGCCAACTGTTCATTCTGAACGCAATTGGCTATCTGGTTTTGCTGTATGCGACTTTCTGGACCCCTGCCTTTCTGCAGGGACAAAAAGACCTGATCCGCTGGGTTTTTATTGGTTTCACCGCCGTTACGATCGTTTTGTTTTTTGTTTTTCAAGGCGCCGATGCTTTCCGCGCGATTCCGGGGTTGGTCACAAAGCTGATTGAAATCCTGCTCCTGGTGGGTTTGTGGCGCTCTAAATAGGCTGCATTTTCCAAACCGCCGCACACTTTTCAGGTCCAATAACTTTGGACCTGCTCGCTGCTTAACCACTCGTTCGTGATATGGATTTGCGGAGCACCGCAGGGCTGCTGCGATCGCTGCTGATCTACTATGGGCACCCGCTGCGCCACCGGCGGCTGTTGAACCTGTACGCCCCCTTTATTCGTCCGGGTGAGCTGGCATTCGACATCGGTGCACACCTCGGTAACCATACGCGCGCCATGGCCGC
>JBFKII010000159.1:0-9318 GCA_041632295.1 Anaerolineales bacterium
CCTGGCCGTGGACGTTGCGCGTGACTGGATGCTGCTGCGAGATTTCGGCACAACCGCCAGTTGGCGGGGGCCGCCGGAGAAACGGGCAGCCCTGTACCGCCAGTTCGCACGGCTGCAGATCGAGTCGATCGCGCACGTGGACGGCCTGCTGCAGGCAGGCTGCCTGGACCGCCGACTGGATGTCCTGGCAGGCCAGATCGACCCGCTGCTCGGATCGGAACGGGCGACCGCCAGGGTCGATCCGGCCAGGCTTGCGGCGCTACGCGCACTCGCCCCGGAATTGAAAGCGCTGTGCAATCGCCTGGCGTCCTACGGCCTGCCCGCCACGCTGGTGCACGGCGACCTGCACACCGGCAACACCTTCATCGGGGATTCGGACTTCGTGGTGTATGACTGGACCGATGCCTGCATCGCCCACCCGTTCTTCGACCTGAGTTTCGTTGCGCAAGAGCAGGATCGCGAAATTGCGGACCTGCTGGTGCGGGCTTACCTGGAGCCCTGGCAGGATTTCGAACCCCTGCCGCGCCTGCAGGAAATGTGGGCGATCGCCCGGGTCCTAACTCTGCTGCACCATGCGTTCTCCTACGCCAGCATCGTGCAAAACCTGGAGCCGGATTCTAAAAAAGAGTTGGACTTCACGCATTATTACCTGGAGGGGCTGCTGAAAGCGGCCGAAGCCTACCGGGAACGGATCGGGGAGGGATGAGATGAACCTCGCAGCTGCCTTGCGGGAGCCCAGGCAGGTTTTTTACCTGACCGCATTCCTGAGCAGCTTTGCCTTTGCGGTGGTCTTTACCGTCAGCATGGTCTTCCAGGTGCAGACCGCCGGCCTGTCGCCACTGCAGCTGGTGCTCGTTGGAACCGCGCTGGAGCTGTCCGCTTTCCTGTTCGAAATCCCGACCGGCGTGGTGGCCGACGTGTACAGCCGGCGCATCTCGGTGATTATCGGGTTTTTCATCACCGGGATCGCTTTTCTAATCCAGGCGGTGCCGCTCTTTCCGGCCATCCTGTTTGGGTCGGCCTTGTGGGGCCTGGGCTATACCTTCACCAGCGGCGCCCACCAGGCCTGGATCACGGATGAGGTCGGCGCCGACCAGGTCGGGCCGGTTTACCTGCGAGCCGGGCAGTTTGGTCGGGCCGGCGGCCTGATCGGCATCCCAATCAGCATTGCGCTGGCGGGATATGGGCTGGCGGTGCCGATCGCGGTGGGCGGGCTGCTCTTCCTGCTGCTGGCCCAATACCTGATCGCGTTCATGGGAGAGACGGGGTTCGAGCCCGTTCCGGCCGAGGAACGCGAGACCTGGACCGACATGCGAACCACCTTCCAGGAAGGTCTTGCGCTGATCCGCCGCCGGCCCACGCTGCTGGATTTCATGCTGATCGGGCTGTTTGTCGGCCTGTACAGCGAGGGTTACGACCGCCTGTGGACCGCGCACCTGATCGACAATTTCACCTTCCCGGACCTGTTCGGGCTGGACCCGGTCGCCTGGTTCGGGGTCATCCGCGCGGTGGTAGCAGTGCTGGGCATCGCCGGCAACGAACTGGTCCGGCGACGGCTCAAGCTTGAGGACATGGGCAGATCGGTCGGGATGCTGCAGGCGCTTTATCTGCTGATGATCGCCTCGCTGGTCACGTTCGCCCAGACCACCACTTTTTCTGTGGCGCTGGTTTTCTTGATCGCTTTCGATGTCGCCCGGGGACTGACCTTCCCCATTCAGGACACCTGGACGAACCAGTTTATCGACTCGAAGGTGCGGGCCACGGTGCTTTCGATGCACTCGCAAGTGGACGCCCTGGGCCAGTTTACGGGCGGCCCCTTCTTGGGCTGGGTGGGAAACAGCGCCGGGGTGCGCACCGCCATGACTGCAGCAGCCGGCATTTTACTTCCGGTGCTCCCCCTTTACCGGCGCACACTGCAGCGGGCGCGCCTTCGGGATGCAGCGGATGGACTCGCTTAGCCCCGAAACCCTGGAAATCTTTGCCGGCCGGATCGGCTGGGCCGGAGCGGAGATATGGGCCAGGCAGCTGCCCGGAGATCACTTTAACCGGACCGACCGCGTGGACCTGCACCTGGGCGGCTCCGAACGCAGCCTGCTCGTCAAGCGCTACGCTCCTTATGGAGGCGATCGGGGAAAAAAGGCCTCCGTTGAATTTCAAGCCCTGTCCTGGCTGAACGCGAGCGATGTCCCTGTGCCGGAACCGGTCTACCTGGACCAGGAAGGGAAGCTGTTTGGCTGCCCGGCGATCGCAACCGGGTTTGTGGAAGGTCGCCCGATCTACCGGCCGGAAGGCAACCAAGCCAATTGGGCAGCCGACCTGGCGCGCAGCCTGGCCGCGATCCATGCCACACCCTGTGGAACCCAGGCAGACGAGTTTCTGCTGGATGCGAACCGTGAAACGACCTGGTTCCTGAACGGGGGGCAGGTGCCTGGGTTTATGGAAAAAAATCCGGATGGAATCAGGGTTTGGCGAACGGTCGCTGACCTGGCTGTCAGGCTGGATCCAGGTCACCCCGGGTTGGTGCACGTCGATTACTGGCCAGGCAACGTGCTGTGGCACCGGGGGAGTATCGCCGCGGTGATCGATTGGGAGGAAGCGGCCTACGGCGATCCGGCCATCGACGTGGCCTACGCGCGCATGGAGCTGATTTTGAACGGTTTGAACGAAGCGGCCGATCGATTCACCCGGTGTTACGAACAGGCAGCCGGGCGGCAGCTTAAAAACCTGCCGTTCTGGGAGCTGGTCGCCGCTGCCCGTCCGATGTACGAGCCGGATTGGGCTGCGGAAGTAGGACCGCAACTAAGGCATTTTATCTCCCGGGCTTTGGAAGCGGTGGAAAGGGAGTGGGGGCAGATGTGTTAGGGAGACTGTGTGGAGGAGGGGAACGGCGGCGACAAGCCCAGCGCCCGGACAGCCCATGGCAAAGCGGTTTCCAGCTGCTGGCGCTGCACCCTTCGCACGTTCGGGGCGTCGGGGATAGGCGGCAGACCCGCACGGCTGGCCATGTAGCCGCTCACCCGGGCCGCCACATCCGGCGCATCCGGCAAGATCGTCTCCGGCTTCGGGCCGCCTTCCGCCGCCAGGCTGGGAAGCCAAAAGCCTGTATCCAAGCGCGGGTTGGACTGGCAGGCCAAGTTCCAGTCGACGAAAATCGCCCGGTCAGGGCCGATGGCGATGTTGTCGCTGCGAAGATCAAAATGGGCGAGGTGATCCCCCGCCGTGGTGCAACGGGCTTCATAATCCAGAAGCAGCGGCAGCGCAGCCTGCAGCCAATGATCGTCTGCCAGGCCCAGGGAAAGAAAAGGTCCGGGATCGGCGGCCACATCCTGCCAACCGGGCAGCCCGTCCCGAAAAACGTGATCAAAGGGTTCAATTTCCGCCCGAGTGCCGTGAAGGGCATCGATCTGGCTCAACACGAGGTCGATCCGGCGCCGGTTCCATGGCGGCGGCCAGGCGTGGCCGGAGAGGTCATCGATGATCAGGATGGGCTCCTGCTCGTGATCCTCCCAGGCCAACAGGCGCGGCATGAAGTTTCCGGAAACCCGCCTGTAAATCGAAATCTCCCGCCTCAGAAATTCGGCGGTCAGGGCCGTGACCCCCACCTTGACGAAAAAACTCCCGCCGGCGCTTTCGCATTGCAATCGCAGAGCCGGCGTGTACCCCCCCTCGACCGGGCGGTGCGAGATCAACGGGCTGCCCGCAAGTTTTTCGATGCGCAATTTCAGCGCCGGATCCAGTTCAGGATTTTCCTGGCCTGAGTTCGGGTTTTTTTCAGTTTTCATGGCAGGGGGAAACAACGACTATTGCGCCAGGACGGATCCAAATGGCTGCATGTCCCAACCCGCAATGATTTTGCAGGCCTGCGGCGCGCTTTTCAATCCGGAGCGGCTTCCTCATATTCTTATCCATATTGGTTCCGGTGAATTTTCTCCACAATCAGGTGGACATCGCGCTCGTATTTCAGCTCCCGAATGGCGAGCGTTTTCAAAAACAGCAGCTTCTCCAGGCTGATGACCTTGATTCCCTCGAGATCATACGCGCCAATGGACAAATCCTCGTAGGTGAAAAGCAGGATGCTATTCCACAATTCAAATGCCTGGACCTTCACGCCCAGGTCGCCATACACTTCCACCGTCTGGCCGGGATATTTTTCCGCCAGGCACTGGTAATCCGGTTCGGCGACCACGAAGTCGATATCGTCGCCGGCCGGGCGCAGTTCATAAAATTCCATCGCCTTCCCGCCCACCAGCAGAGGAGGCTGATAATAGTCAAAGTCCAGGTCGCTGAGGTCAATCTTCATACCGATACAGTCAAGGATGTTTTACCACCTTCACCCTTTTCCCGGTCCCGCCGCCGGGACATAGCGGGCGGCAAGTTGCCACCGGGCGCTGTTATTTTCTGCGCCTTCGCTTTCTTGGCCGCTCCGCCAGGCGCAATATTTCGAGGGTGAACAGCAGCACCAGACCGCAGTAAATCAGGATGCCGACGAGCATGCTGATGAACTCCGCGCTCCAACCATAGCGCATCAGCCCAACCCAGACCAGAAAAAGGAAGCCGCATCCCAACGCGCCGAAGCTGAGGGTCTCCCTGCGCCGGATTTCCCCCTCCTGCCTGGCAAGAAGCGGAGGGGCCAACCAGAGGGCCATGAGAAACAGGTTTATGAAAATGTTCGACAACCAGCCCGGCATCAAACCACCTCACGACCGGCCCCGCAGAGCTCCAGAAACCAAACAGCAGCGCGCCTGCAGCCCGCCAATACCTGGTCAAAGTGCCTGAAATGCTGCTGCAAGCGTTCAATCTTTTTTACGTCCTCATGCGGCTCTGGTCTCACCCGCACCTGAAAGCACTTCGTAATGAGTACCGAGTACAAAGTAATCAGTACTCAGTACTCAGTACTCGGTACTCGGCACTCGGTACTTCAAACATATCCAATTCCACTCATTTGACTGGAACCCATCTCCCCGCCTCCGTTACAATAGGTTTTTCAATCCCGCGGAGGTCGATATGCTAAGCATCCAATCCATCGTTTTCCAGCCGCTCGACGAGAGTTACGGGCAGCGTTTTGATCGGTTCATCCGGGTCCCAGCCCAGACCGCCCGGCTGATCGCCGACCACGGCATTGAGGGCGACCAAAAAGCGGGGCACGGACGCTCCCGCCAGCTCAATCTCATCCCCACAGACTGGCTGGCCGCCCGCACCGCGGAGGGCTACCGCACCGGCCCCGGCGAGATGGGCGAACAACTGATCGTCGCTGGGCTGCGCTTTGACGAAATGGCGCCCGGACTGCGCCTGCAGCTCGGTTCGCAGGTAGAGATCGAGCTCACAAAATCCCGCACCGGCTGCACCCGGCTCGACGCCGCCCAGCCCAGGCCGCTGCCGGATGCCATCAAGCTGGCGGGGATCGGCTACATGGCGCGCGTGATCACTGGCGGGGTGATCCGGGTGGGCGACCCCGTCACCATCCTCGAGCCGCAGGCGGCCGGCTAAGCCAGCGAGTTCGCTTTACAATCATGCCCGCTCCGAAATCCTCCGACGTGCTGCGCGCTTTGCGGCAGCACGTGAATGCGCATGCCCATTCCATGCGCCGCTTGACCACCGGCCTTGCGCATTATGTGTACGAGGTGATGACCGATGGGGAGCCCGTTGTCGTGCGCATGGCGGACCCCGACTATCACAACGGCATCCCCGGTGGGGTGTACTGGCACAAGCGGCTCCGGCCGCTGGGCGTGCCGCTGCCCAACCTGCTGGGCTACGATCTGGACGGCCCCTTCCCCTACATGATCCTGGAACGCCTGCGCGGGGTGGACCTGGGACAAGTCTATGCAGCATTGTCCGCCTCCGAAATGCAAGCCCTGGCCAGGCAGATCGCCGCCATCCAGGACCGGGTTGCAACCCTGCCGGCCGGGCCGGGCTTCGGCTTCTTGCCATCCTATGAAACCAGCTTTTTTGCGCGCTCCTGGCGGGAGGTGCTTGAGGCGGGGCTGGCAGAAGCGCAGGAAAACATCCTCGCGGCCGGGATTTTCGATGCGAAGGTCGTCGGCGCGGTGCGGGCAGCCGCTGGACCGTTCCAGCGCTATTTCGACAGCGTGCAGCCTTTGCCTTTCCTGGACGATACGACCACCAAAAACGTGATCGTCCACGATGGCGCGCTTCAAGGCATCGTCGACGTGGACGCCGTCTGCTTCGGGGACCGGCTGTTCGTCCTGGCGCTCACCCAGATGGCCCTGCTCGGGGACGGCAGAGATACGGCTTATATTGATGAATGGAGTGCTGCCTGGGGTCTGGGTGCGGCCGAACACCGCGTGGTCCGGCTGTATACCGCCTTTCACTGCGTTTCGTTTATGGGCGAGGTGGGGACGGCGTTCAACAAAGAAGCGCCAGAGCCATTCGACCAGGCCTGGGGGGAGCGCTATCCGGCCATTCTCAATTCGATGCTGGAGCAGGCCGGCGGCTGAGCAAACAATCGCAAATAATGCGGGATCGGATCAGCCAGGCAGGCGAATTTAAACGGTCCGGTTTTCAGAAGCAGCGCCCGCTTGCGCCGAAGCCAAAGGCAGGGTGAACCAAAACCTGCTCCCGGCGCCGAACTCGCTTTCCACCCCGATCGCGCCCCCCATCAACTCGACCAGCTGCTTGGTCACGTTCAGTCCCAGGCCCCAGCCGACCTGTTCGCGCACCTGCGGGTCCTCGGAGCGGAAAAACTGCGAGAACAGCTTTTCCTGGTCCTGCTCCCGGATGCCGATGCCCTCATCGGCCACCTCCAACCACACATGATCGTCCCGATTGTTTGCGGTGATCTGGATTCGCCCCCCTTCGGGGGTGTATTTCCAGGCATTGCTGACCAGGTTGGCCAGCACCTGCATCACCCGGTTGGGGTCGGCCAGCACTTCGGGCAGCGTTTCCGGAATGTTGACATCCAGTTTCTGTTTCTTCTCATCCATTTTTGGGAACAGATCGGCCAGCACCTGGTTGACGCAAACCCGCAGCGAAAACGGAGCCGTTTCCAGGAGCAGGCGCCCGGTCTCGATGCGCGAAATGTCCGACAGATCGGAGACCAGCACCCGCATGCGCTCCACGTTGCTGCGGATTACGTTCAGAAACTCGCGTTGCGGCTCGCTGACCTCCCCGACCGCCCCCTGGAGCATCAAATCGGTGTAGCCCCGGATGGACGTCATCGGCAGGCGCAGTTCGTGCGATACCACCGAAACGAACCTGGACTTCGCCAGGTCCGCTTCTCGCACCGCCTGGTACAGCCGGGCGTTCTCGAGCGCCACCGAAGCCCGTGCAGCCAGGCGCAGCATGAACGCAACCCCATTTTCGTCCAGACCGGCATCGCTGACGACGGCCAGCAGACCGATCGGCTGACCACCCAGGTGAAGGGGGAACAGGCTGCCGGATTGGGAAGGGTCCTCCGGGGTGAAAACTCCCGGCCGGAAATCCTCTACTGCTTCGCCGACCCGCGGGTCGTCCAACGGTATGAATTCCCCGCGCCGGTTGTCTGAAACCACCTGGAAACCTATGGGGTCCGGCTGGTAGAGTGCCAGCCAGCTCTCGAGGGCGCCGGTCGCCGCGATGGCGTTCCGGCAGGTAGTTTCCACCACGGCTTCGAGATCCAGCTGTGCGTTGAGTTCCCGATTGACCTGGGAAAGAGTTTCCAGTTCCGCCACCCGTTCGGTCAGCGAGCGGTCGGTCTGCGTGTAGAGGCGGGCGTTTTCGATCGCCACCGCCGCCTGGCCGCCAAAGGCGTTCAACAGCTCCAGGTGCTCTTTCTTGAACTGGCTGGTGGTCAGACGGTTGTCGACATAGATCACCCCGGTCGTCCGGCCGCGGGTCTGCAGCGGAGCGCACAGGATCGAGCGCAAAGCAAAGACGATCACCGATTTCTGGTCGGCAAAGCGAGGGTCGGTCTGCGCGTTGGTGGTCAGCACACCCCGGCCGCTCTCCAGGACGTCGCGGATGAGCGTGCGGCTTACCTCCATGCTGTCCAGGTCCAGGCTTTCCCCCTCAAAATTCCGAGCTGCCCGCAGGGACAGGCTGTCCGATTCGGGGTCGTGCAGCACCAGAAACCCGCGCTCCGCCCCGGTCAGGGTGATCACCGCATCCATCACCTGGTCCAGCACCTGGTTGAGCTGCAGCGATTCGCCCAGCATCTGCGAGACCCGGTACAGCGCGGCCAGGCGGCGCTGTTTCTCGCTCTCGCTGATCCGCCCGGCGACCTCCTCCAGCTGCTCCAGGGCCTTCAGCAGCATCTGGTTGGTATTTGCCGGCAGGTTGTGCGTGCTCAGCTCGAGCAGGGATTGGCGCAGGACGCCCAGCCCGGTGGACTCCAGGGTATCTTCGATGTTGTGCTCAGTCATACCGGTTTTTTCTCGTTCCAATAATCGCAAATTTCGTTCAAAGGGCAGGCCGGACAATCCGGCTTGCGTGCCTGGCAGATTTCCCGGCCGAGGCGGATGATGTTGAGATGGGCGTCGTAATAAGTTTCCGGCGGAAACAGCGAAGCCAGATGGTCGTGCGCCTTCTCAGCGCTCATTTTATCCGGCCGCAGCCCAAGGCGGCCGCTCACCCGGTGCACATGGGTGTCGACCGGAAAAGCGGGTTTGTCCAGGGAGAACTGGAGCACGATCGCGGCGGTCTTGGGTCCGACTCCTTTGAAGCGCATCAGCCAGGCCATCGCCTCCTCCGCCGATCGCTCGCGCAAAAAATCCAGGTTCAGTTCGCCGACTTCGGCAGTGATCTGGCGCAGCACATTTTGGATGCGCGGCCCTTTCTGGTTGGCCAGCCCGGCGATCCGGACCGCCTCCACCACCTCCGCCTCGGGGGCATCGCGCACCTGCTCCCAGGTCGGGTATTTCGCCACCAGCGAATCGAAGGCCCGGTCCCGGTTAACGTCGTTCGTGTTTTGGGAGAGGATGGTGGACACCAGCTCGTCCAGCGGAGGGAGCGGGTTGCGCCACTCCGGCCGGCCGTAGAAATCGAGCAGCCGCTGGTGGACGATGAGAGCCTTGGTTTTTTGTTCCATGCGTTCAGGGGTCCTTGCGAACCGAAACAAGGTGTGATAAACCGTGAGGGAAAGTCGGGCTTCCGGATATCAATCGATGACTTGCCCGGTATCCCCGCCCCAGATCCGAGTCACCGTACTCTGCCGGCGAACTCCCGATCCCCGAAAAAACCGAGTTGGAAACAGGGGCGGCCTTCTCCCACCCGCTTTTTCTCGTAATTGTAAAGCTGGATCTGCGGGCCTAGGTCCTCGAGGGCGGCCAGGGACTCCTCCGGCAGCACAGCCAGCTGCCGCAGCACCTCCAGCGTGACCGCCGA
>JBFKII010000160.1:0-9318 GCA_041632295.1 Anaerolineales bacterium
CTCGGGCTGCCGGCCATGTGGAACTCAAACTCGCTCCGCCGGCCGTCGTAGAGCGAATCGACGAAATCCTGGCCATCTTTGGCCGGGACGGTCTTGGTGATGCCAAAGCTCATGGAAATTCCTCCTATCTTTATTCGCCCAGCCCAAAGCCGAACGGAAAGAGCGGTACCCCGCTCTCCGGGTTTTCCAGCTGGTCGACGGATGCCGGCCATGTCACCGGAAGCCTGCCGGTGAAGGGCAGGTCGCCGAAGAGCACATCGCTCACGCCCTGCCCCTCCGTGCCGGGCAGCCAGGCGGCCACCAGCGCATCCCATTTTTCGACAAAATCCGTGACGATCACCGGCCGTCCGGTAACCAGGATCACAACCAGGTTCTCACAGCTGTCCTCCATCGATCGCAGGGCCCGATTCACGCCGATCGGAAGGCTGAGTTGGTCGCTGTCTCCGACCCCTTCGGCGTAAGGCTCTTCCCCGACGACCGCGATGCAAATATCTTCGGGCCCGGGCTCCTGCCCTCCGAACCGGCCGGAGGGCGCGAAAACGACCTCCGTATCCGCCCCGGCAGCGGCGGCGATCCCTTCCAGGATGGTGGTGCCTGCGGTGATATCGCCTTTCAGGCCCTGCCACTCGATGGTCCATCCGCCCGCCTGGATGCCGATATCGTCCGCTGCATTGCCCCCGACAAACAGCCGGGCGGCGTCTTTGTCCAGCGGGAGCAGCGCGCCGTCATTTTTCAGCAGCACCAGGGATTCGGCCACGGCCTGGCGGGCGATATCGCGGTGCGCCTGGCTGCCGATCGCCGGTACCAGCTCGGAAGCGGCAAACGGGCGCTCAAACAGCCCCAGTTCAAATTTAACGGTCAGGATGCGGCGCACGGCATCGTCGATCCGCTCCACCGGGACATCGCCCTGCTGGACGGCCAGGCTCAGGGTATCGATAAAGCGGGTGTAGTTGTAGGGCACCATGTTCATGTCGATCCCGGCGTTGATCGCCGCGACCACTGCTTCGGTGTAATCGGGGGAGATCTGGTCGATCCCGGCCCAATCGGAGACGACAAAGCCGTCGAAACCCAACTCGCCTTTGAGCACATCGGTGATCAGGTACTTCTGGGCGTGCATTTTCATCCCCCCCCAGCTCGAAAAGGAGATCATGATCGAGCGGGCCCCGGCGTCGATGGCGGCGGGGTAGGGCGGAAGATGGACGGCCCGCAGGGTGGTCTCATCGACTTCGGTGACCCCCTGGTCGATCCGGTAGCCGCCGGTCGTCGAAGAGCCCCAGGCAGTCCCGCCGTCCCCGACAAAGTGCTTGGGTGTGCCCAAAATGGTGTCGAACAGGGAGAGATCATCGCCCTGCAGCCCCCGGAGATAGGCGGCGCCCAGGCTGGATACGATCACAGGATTTTCACTGTAGCCTTCGTAGGTCCTGCCCCAGCGGATATCTTGCGGCACCGAGACGGCGGGTGCGTAATTCCAGTACACGCCGGTCGCAGCCATTTCAAGCGCCGTTGCCCGGCCGATGCGCTCCATCAATTCGAGGTTGTTCGCTGCGCCTAGCCCGATATTGTGCGGAAACAGGACCGCATCGCGCAGATTTCCATGGCCGTGGACCCCGTCTGCGCCGTAAATCAGGGGCACCCCCAGCCGGGACTCGAGGGCTTTTTCCTGGAAAGAGTCCACCATGCTTATCCAGCTTTCGGGGGTATTTTCCCCCTCCGGATACCCCCCGCCCCCGCTCAGCAGGCCCCCGATCCCGAGCCGCCAGAGATCGTCCGGCGCAATGCTGTTCTTTTCCACCAGGGTCATCTGGCCGATCTTCTCCTCCAGGGACATACGGGCAAGCAGGTCTTCCACCCGGTCCGCGATCGGGGCATCCGCCTGGCGATACAACGCCCCCGGGTCTACCGGCACAAAGGTTGGAATGGGGGTGCGCTCGGGTTCCACCCGGGCCACCTCCTCCCGGCCGATTTCGAAAAAGATGATCTCGCCAAAAACGCTCGGATCGAAGTAAGAAGAGTCGTTGGTGTCAAAATTCGACCAGATGTATTTCCGATCCCGGTTTGCGGTCGAGGCGCCGTTCAGGTGGACCTGGAAACCCAGCACCGAGCCGTGGAACAGGGGGATATTCCAGACCTCGCTTTTCAGCGGGATAGCCAGTTCCAAAATATAGCCCGCCTCGCTTTCCACGATGGCCATGGAAACCTCGACCGTTTCGTGGTTGATCCCCCCGAAGACAAACTGGTCCGGCGTGCGGCCAATGTTCAGGGGCGGGATCGTGATCTGAGCAACGCCGTCCCGGTAGGAGTTCAGCTCGAGATCGTTGGTCCCATTCAGGTAAAACTCAATCGAGTCCTCGTTCCAGTAATTCTCTCCGTGCTCTCCGCTGATGATGTTGTCGTCGACCAAATTCCCCATCAGGTACAAGAACGAATCGTCCGCAGCCGCGGCGAACACGGCATAGTTAGACAGCCCAAGGTCCGCCGCCCCGGCCGGCAGTTCCACGATCGGGACGCCTTCCCAATCATCCAGTTTTCCATCGAGCTGGATACTGAGCGGGTAAGCGGCCAGGTACGTGTCCCCGGGGACGCCGGCCGGGACCAGGGTCTCTGGCTCTGGGACGGGCGTAGCGGTCAGGGTGGCGGGGACCGGGGTGGCCGGAACGATGGTCTCAGTGGCAGTGACCGCCGGGGCTGCCGTTTCATCCGGTTGGCTTTGCTGGCATCCAACCAGGAAAATGGAAAATGCGGCCAGCCACACGGCTGCCCGGAGGGATCCACACTGGTGCAAAGAAAAGGGAATGTTCAGTTTCATACAACCACCTGAGAAAGAGTTGGGTTTTCAATCCGCAGCGTGAGCGCTGCGCCGGTTTCGATCTGCAGCCGGGCCGACAAGGTGCCATCCGGCGCCAGAAGTTATACCTCCATTTTACCCTCAGAAAATTCAACACCTTTCGCCGGGGTCGGGTCTTGTTCCGGTCCGGGGTCCCGGGCGGACCACATTTTTCGCAACCCGTGCCTAATCCCGCGCGCATTCAGCGCCGGTTTGTCCGATACCCCGCGTTATAATAATTCCAACACCACTGGAGAGTCCCCCTAAGCATGGCAAAGCCAATCATATTCACCATTGACGATGAACCTCAGGTTTTAAGCGCCATCAACCGCGACCTGCGCCAGCACTTCCGCTCCGATTACCGCATAATGCGGGCGGGCTCGGGCGCGGAAGCGCTGGAGACCCTGACCCAGCTGAAAGAGCGCAACGAAGCCGTCGCGCTGTTCCTGTCCGACCAGCGCATGCCGGGCATGACCGGCACCGAGTTCCTGGCCGAAGCCCGCAAGCTCTACCCCGACGCCCGTAAAGTGCTGCTGACCGCATACGCCGACACCGAAGCCGCCATCCAGAGCATCAACACGATCGGCCTGGACTTCTATCTGATGAAGCCCTGGGACCCGCCGGATATCAACCTGTATCCGGTGCTGGACGACCTGCTCAGCGACTGGCTGGCGACCGTGCCGATCCCCTATGACGGCATCCGTGTGGCCGGCACCCTGTGGTCGGCCACCAGCCACCACGTCAAGGACTTCCTGGCTCGCAACCGCATCCCATACCAGTGGCTGGATATCGAAACCGATGGGGAAGCGCGGGCGCTGGTCGACAACATCCAGCGCGAAAAGGGGGGGCTGCCGGTCATCATGTTCCCGGACGGCGAGACGCTGGTCGAACCCGACGACGTCACATTGGCCCGCAAGGTCGGGCTGCACACCGAGGCCACCGAGCCACTCTACGACATGATTATCATCGGCGGCGGCCCGGCCGGGCTGGGCGCGGCCGTCTACGGCGCCTCCGAAGGCCTGCAGACCCTGATGATCGAGAAAGAAGCCACGGGCGGCCAGGCGGGGACCAGTTCTCGCATTGAGAATTACCTCGGCTTCCCCAAGGGCCTCTCCGGCGCCGACCTGGCCCGCCGGGCGACTACGCAGGCCATCCGCCTGGGTGCGGAGATCCTGACGGCCCGCGAGGTGGTCGGGCTGCGCGTCGAGGACCCCTACCGCTATGTGGTCCTCAACGACGGCAGCGAGATCGGCTGCAAAGCGCTGGTGATCGCCACTGGCGTGACCGTGCGCGAGCTGTCGGCCCCGGGCGTCAAAGAGCTGGCCGGCGCCGGTGTGTACTACGGCGCCACGCTCACCGAGGCGGCCAACTACGCCGGCCAGGCGATGTTCGTGGTCGGCGGGGCCAACTCCGCCGGTCAGGGCTCGATGCACTTCTCACGCTACGCCAGCGTGGTCAAGATCCTGGTGCGCGCCAGCTCGCTCGAAAAGGGCATGTCCCAGTACCTGGTCGACCAGATCGCCGGCACGCCCAACATCGAGGTGCTGACCCGCACGGAGGTGATCCAGGTGGAGGGCTCCGGCAGGCTGGAGCGTATCACCTACCGCAACTCTGACAGCAACGAAGAGACCACCGAAGATGCCGGCGCGTTGTTCATTTTTATCGGCGCGGTGCCGCACGCCGGTTTCGCCCAGGGTGTCCTGGAGCAGAACCGGGCCGGCTTCATCCTGACCGGCCAGGATCTGATCCAAAACGGCAAACGCCCCAAGGGCTGGACCCGGCGGCGGGATCCCTTCCTGCTGGAAACCAGCGTCCCCGGCATCTTCGCCGCCGGCGATGTGCGCGCCAACTCCACCAAGCGCGTCGCCAACGCGGTGGGCGAAGGCTCGATCGCCGTGCGTTTCGTGCACCAATACCTGAAAGAGGTATAGCCAGGCGATGTACGATTTTCTGAAAAAAGTGCCGCTCTTTGAGAGCCTGCCGGAAGAGGATTTCGAGCGCCTGTGCGAATGGAGCGAAGAGATCGCCCTTCCGGCCGGTATGGAGCTGTTCCACGAGGGCAGCCCGGGAGACCGGGCATTCGTGATCAAGTCCGGCCAGCTGGAGATCGTCAAGACCTCCGACGGTCGCGAGGTGCTGCTGGCGGTGCGCGACAGCGGAGAGGTGATCGGCGAGATGGCTTTGGTGGAAGAAATGCCCCGCACCGCCAGCGTGCGCGCCCGCACCGATGTCGAGCTGATCGCCATCCCCAAAGAGTCGTTCACCCACCTGCTGGACACCAGCTCGACGGCCGCCCGGGCGATGCTGAACACGATCGTCGCCCGCCTGCGCTCGAACACCACTCTGCTCCAGCAAAGCGAAAAGATGGCCCAGCTGGGCACGCTGACCGCCGGTGTGGCCCACGAGCTGAACAACCCCGCCGCGGCCGTCAAGCGCGGCGCCAGCCAGCTGCGCGCCACCCTGACCGAATTCGGCCAGGCCTTCTCCCACCTGCAAAACCTGGACCTTTCTCCACAGCAGCGAGAGGCCCTGGAAACATTGGATGCCGCCACACAAGAGGCGGCCGCCCGCCCGCCCCTGATGGATGCGCTGGCCCGCAGCGACCGGGAATACGAGCTCGAGACCTGGCTGGAAGACCATGACATCGAAAACAGCTGGGAGCTGGCGCCTACCCTGACCGACCTGAACTACGACGTCGACGGCCTGGATGCCCTGTCGAGAGATTTTTCCGGCGACCAGCTGCCGGTCGTGATCCAGTGGATGGGCAACACCTTCACAGCCTACAACCTGCTTACCGAGATCGACCAGGGCGCCGGGCGCATCTCCGAGATCGTCAAGGCCCTGAAATCATATTCCTACCTGGACCAGGCGCCGATCCAGGCAGTGGACATCCACGAAGGCCTGGACAACACGCTGGTGATCATGCAGAACAAGCTGAAGAAAGGGATCAGCGTGCGCCGGGACTACGCCGAGTTCCTGCCGAAGATCCAGGCCTACGGCAGCGAGCTCAACCAGGTGTGGACCAATCTGATCGACAATGCCACCGACGCCCTGGAGCACACCGAAAACCCGGAGATCATCATCAGCACGCGCTGGGACGGCGATTTCGTGGTGGTCGAGATCGCTGACAACGGCCCCGGGATCCCCAAGAACATCCAGACCAAGATCTTTGATCCCTTCTACACCACCAAGCCGCCCGGCAAGGGTACCGGGCTGGGTTTGAATATTTCCTACAATATCGTCGTGCAGAAGCACCGCGGGGACATTCGGGTGTATTCCAAGCCGGGCCTGACAACGTTCACCGTCATCCTGCCGGTCGGGTTCGAGAGCAACCAGGGCTCGGTCCCGCCGCCTGTGGAGGGTTACGCCAAGCTGAGCGACGTCCGCTTGAAAGAGATCTTCGAATCCGCCAAAACGATCGCCGTAGTCGGGCTGTCGCGCGGCGAGCACCGCCCTTCCCACTCCGTGCCGAAATATCTGCAGGACCAGGGCTACCGCATCATCCCGGTCAACCCGAACGTGGACGAGCTGCTGGGCGAAAAATCTTATCCCGACCTTCTCTCCATCCCGGAAAAAGTCGATATCGTGGAAATCTTCCGCCCCAATGAGGAAGTCCCTGTGATCGTCGAGCAAGCGATCCAGATCGGCGCCCGGGTGGTCTGGATGCAGGAAGGTGTCATCCACCAGGCCGCAGGGGACGATGCCCGCACCGCCGGGCTGGACGTGGTCATGGACACCTGCATGCGGGTGATGCACAAGCGGCTGATGGGGAGCCGCACCTGAGGCGTGCGCACTGCGGAGCTGCCGGTGAAGCATTCAGGTCGTTGTGCGCCGGCAGGACCGCCATGCCTTGCGACGAGTGATGCTCTGGACTCTGGTGCTCGCCCACCTGACGGCCGACTACCCCCTGCAGAGCGCCTCCCTGGTGCAGGCCAAACGGGAATGGCGCGGCCTGGTCATCCATATCGCCATCCACTTCGCCGTCCTGATGGCTTTGACCCTGGGGGCCTGGGGCGATGCTTTACCCTACGTGGCCGCGCTGACGCTGGCCCATTTTGCCATCGACGCACTTAAAAACGCAGTCACCCGGCGCGCGCCCGGCCGCCAGGTAAGCATCTACTTCATCGACCAGCTCTTCCACCTGGTCTCTATCCTCCTGATTTCCGGCTGGGCGGTGCGGGCCAGCCCGGGCCTTCAGCTCCCGCTGGCGGGCCAATGGCAGATCTATGCCGTGGGGCTGATGCTGGTCACCTACATCTGGTTCATCACGGAACGGATCATCTACCACGACAGCGAAACCTACCTGGCGGAGATCGAGGCTCTGTTCGTCCCGCGCATGCTCTCCCGCCTGGCGCTGATGGCGGTCTTCCTGCTGGCCTGGAGAACGGTTTCGGGGCCGCTCACGGCTGCGGCCGGGATGCCCTATCTCTGGGGACGCTACCGGGCCCGGGCGCTGCTGATCGACCTGGGGGTGGCCGTGGGGGTCGGGCTGTTCCTCGCCTGGGCGCTGTAGACCAGGGCCAAAAAAGGCGTTTGCGCCGAAAAACACAAATCGGGGGTGTATAATGTCGGTACAAGCACTTTGCCTGCCGGAATCACTGGCGGATTGGCCACTTGCCTCGGTCGATCCGGACCGTTCATGAAGTGCACGACGCAGCAGGGGGAACGGGTTCTGGCCAATACAGCCACTTGTTGAAACTTATTTTTTAATCAGCCCAGTGCGAGGTGGGCCGATGCTCGGCAGAAGAAAAATCCTGTGGCTGATCCCTGTGGCACTCGCGATCGGGATCGGCGCATCCGGGGCGATCCGGGCCTTTGCTGGGCAAAGCCCGGCCCAGCAGGCTTTCTGCCAGGGCGACGGGATGAACCCCGAGGAACAGCCCGTCCTGGAGGGGCTCTCGCAATACGAAGCCCTGGCGGGGGAAGAGATCGTCCTGTCGCTTTACGGCGGCGGTTTTTCCCAGGTGGAAGGAGTGCAGTCGGTCTTATTCAGGGACCTGGAACTTCCGGTCCTGGACTGCGCCGTCATCTCACCGGGGGAAATGCAGGTGCGCATCTTTTTCCCGCCGGAAACCCCCGCCGTGGAGGACCTCCTGGTGATCGTCCTGATCGCAAACGGGGATGAGGCCTTCGTCCGCTCGGTTTTCCAGGTCTTCCCCCTGGAGGAGCTCCCCCCCGAGGAATTCCCTCCGGAGGAATTCCCGCCAGAAGAGTTTCCACCAGAAGAATTTCCACCGGAAGAGGGGCCGGAAGGGTTTATCGATCCAGAGATTCTGATCTTCATCCTGATCCTGTTGGGTTTCATCCTGCTGGTCCTGGCGCTGCCCGGGATCTGGCTGGTCCGCCGCCTGCTTCGACCGGGCGACAAAGCTGGAAAAAAGCCGCCCCCCGACGGGGAAACCCAGGACACCCAGGACCCCGATCCCGCCCCCCAACCGCCGGACGTACAGTTCGTCCACGAAACCGACCCCGCCGCCCCGGAAATCAATCCGGATGGGCCGCAGCCGCCCGATCTGGAGATCCGCATCGAGTTGGATCGGGATCCGGGATGGGCGGAGATTGAAATTCAGGATCCGGAAAACCCATAGGGAGGCGCTGCCATGACCCAGCCACCCAGCAAGTTAAATCATTTTTTCGGCACACAGAACCTGTCCCCGGAAACTATCCGGCAGATCAAGGCCCGGCCCGCTTTCGAGGACATCCGACGGCAGATCGCCGGTGCAGTCTCCTTCACCGTCCCCGATTCGTTCTACGACCTGTTGATCCGGGAGCTGGACGACCTGCTGGACATTTCATTTTCCGGCCTGCTCGTCCGAGCCTGGCAGAAGCACCAGCGCCTGAAAAAATACCTCGATCGGCAGGCATACCCGCCGGAAAACATGTACTCCGAAATCATGCTGAAACACACGCTGAATTCCTCGCACAGGCACGCCATCCGGCCGGTGATCAACGGCGTGACCTACAAAGGCATCGAGTTCGAAGTCGCGCTGGCGCTTGAATTCGAATCGGCGGTCCTCAAGATCCAGGACGCCTACATCCGCCGCATCGAAACCGGCACCTGCCAGGGAAAGGGAGAAGTCGCATACCAGGGCTTCGCCATTTTCAAGGCCGGCACACAACCTGTCCGGCTGCCCGGCGGGAAGGACCTGGGGGACGGATTCCCGATCGAAAGGCTGGCCTAGCGGGCGAGGCTGCAGGAAAGACCCGGCACCCTACCAGAAGAAATTCGGCCACTATCTATTAAAATATATCGCCGGACCTCCGAACCGGTCCCAGGTGCCGATCCCATCATTTCCCAGGACCGGCTACTCTGCACGTTGCACCCTGCACCTTGCACCCTGCACCTTGCACCCTGCACCTTGCACCCTGCACCTTGCACCCTGCACGTTCCCTTATGCTCCCCTCACCGGTCCTGCTGACCAAGATCACTCCGCCTCGCCCACCGGCCCGCATTTTGCACCGGCCGCGCGTCACGTCTGACCTGCTGCGCGCCC
>JBFKII010000161.1:0-9235 GCA_041632295.1 Anaerolineales bacterium
TATTCCGGATCCTCGTGATCGGCCGCGTCCGGCAGGAAGCTTCGAAATTTCTGCTCCGTCCCGGCCGGATCGCCGTAATCCCATTGGGACTCAAAATCGAAAGGTTCGATGGCGCTCCTCCTTTTTCTCACGACCCTGGGGACGCGCGGCCCCGCATAAATTCAAGCACTCGCGGCATGACCTGTGCGTATATTTTGAACCAAAAAGGGCGCAAAACAAAATCCCAGGCCCCGGTATAGCGGACCACCCTTCCGCCAAGCCCTTCCTTGAAACGGTAGACCCCCCACAAGGCGTCCTGTGGAGAAAACTGGTCCGGCGCGCCCCACAAATCATACTCAACACAGCCGGCGGCTTTCGCCCGCCGGATCGCCTCCCACTGCAGCAAGTAATTGGGCATTTTTTCCCGGTGCTCGCCGCTCGACATACCGTGCATGTACACCGCCTGCCGGCCGAATCGAAACAAAACCAGGCCAGCCACGGGCACATCGGAGACTTCCGCCACGAGCACATCCAGCAGCCCCGCTTCGTAAAAAGTGCCCCAGAGCGATCGGTAGTAAGACGCCTCCCTGATCACAAATCCGTCCCGTGCGGCAGTCCGGCTGTACATGTCATAGAGCATGTCGAAATCCCGCTCCGCACCCCGCCGTACGCTGACCCCCTTGCGGCCCGCCAGGCGGATGTTGTAGCGGGTTTTCTGCTTCATGGCCGCCAGCAGAGTTTCTTCCTCCGGCCGCAGGTCCAGCAGCACCGTGTTGCGATACTGGACCTGGTCGCTTGAAAACCGCCAGCCCTTGGCTCGCAGCTCATCCCGGAGTGCCAGCCCGAGGGGGTGATCCTGGCTTTCCGGCTCTCCGGGGACACCATAACCCAGCGGGACCGGCGGGTCTATTTTGATGAAGATCGCCCCGCGCCTGCGCGCATCCCTGACCAGGTCGGACAGCACTTGCTGACGGGCGGCAGCATCAGACCAATCCAACAACGGGCCGCGCGGCACATAAGCCACCCCCAGGCGGGCGGAAAAACCGCCAAGTGGGATGCGGCGAACCAGGGTGAGCGCGGCGGCGGTGTGCACCCCCAGGGAAGTCGTCCAAGTCCGCTGATACGGGTGCCAGCCAAAGCCGGATTTCACCTGGCCCCATTCATGCGATTGCAGTACCGATGCGCCAGGCAGCCCGGCGATGGTTTTATTCCAATCAAATGTCATCAGGCAGGATTGTATCCAATGGCAGCGAGATGTGTGAGGGCGACGTGTCTCTCATCCCTCGGACCCCCTCCGACCGGACCACCAGTTCATCAGGCCGTACAGCAGCGGGTTGTACACCCGGTCCCATGGGCCGGCAGCCCGCAGAAGCCGGCCGCCAAAACCGCGTTTGAAGCGGTAGATGCCCCACAGACCGTCCGAGCGGCTGGCGAACTCGGCCTCCAGGGTCTCGAGGCTGTGATCGGGCACTCCGTAAAGGTCGTATTCCTCGCAACCCAGGGCGCGCGCCCGCCGGATGGCTTCCCACTGGAGCAGATAAGTGGGCATAAAATTACGGTGGAGGTTGGATGAGGCCCCGTACAGGTACCAGGCCCGTTTCTGATGGGTGAAGAGCATCAGGGCCGCCAGGGGCTGGTGGTTGTATTCGGCGATCAAGAGATCGCACATGCCATGCGGGTTGAACAGGTCATATGCGCGGCGATAATAGGCCGGATCGTGGACCCCGAACGCATCCCGCTCGCCCGTGACCTGCATCAATGCGTTGAACGTATCCAGATCCTGGGATGGGCGCACTACCACCCCTTTGCGCCTGGCCAGGCGGATGTTGTACCGGGTTTTCTGCTTCATCCCGGACAAAAGCGTGCTTTCTTCCCCGCGCAGGTCAAGCACGAAAGTGCGCGGCGGCTGGATCGGGCGCGAAGAGCTGCGGAAACCGGTTGGGGGCGCGGCCTCGCCGGCCTGCCAGCAATCGGGCTCGATTTTTAAGGCGATGGCTTTTTTTTCCTGGCACAAGCGGTCGATCGCGGGCAACATTGACTCCCAATCCGCACCCACCGGCCCCTTTGGGATATACGCCAGGGTGCAGCCGAAGGGTAGCCGGCGGAACAGGATTTGCGCCCCGTTGTCGCCCTGCACCAACCAGGCCGCCTGCCAGCCGAAATCGGATTTTAAATCCCCCCAGGGTCCGGTCTGCAGCAGGTGGACCGAATCCTGATGAGAAAGGAAAGCGTCCCACGCCTTCCGGTCAACGATTAGGGTCATATCAAGCGACGGAAATCAGATCGGGCGGCGGCGTGGTGCTGACGGTCGATCCCGGAACGACCTTGTCGAGCAGGTTCAGGATATTGGCGGTATCGCCTTCGCGCGCCAGGTAAATCAGCTCCCCCACAATCTGGGTCAATTTCTGGCCGTTGACCGGCTCATCGCGCACCATGCGCAGGATCTCCGGATGCAGGGTGCGCTGGACATCCGAACGCGCATCCCACAGTTCCTCGCTGAGCTTCTCCCCCGACCTGGCACCGGTGAAAACGATTTCAATGTCTTTGCCCGGCTCCAACCCCGAAAGGCGGATCAGGTCCTCGGCCAGGTCGAGCACTTTGATCTGCTCGCCCATGTTGAGAATAAAGACCTCCCCACCCTGGCCGAGCGCGCCGGCCTGCAGCACAAGGTGGACCGCCTCCGGTATGGTCATAAAAAAGCGGCGCATTTCGGGATGCGTCACTGTGACCGGACCGCCATTTTCGATCTGGCTTTGAAAGATCGGCACGATGCTGCCGCGGCTTCCCAGCACATTGCCGAAGCGCACCACCGAGTACGGTTTCCCGATGCGATTGGCAGTATCTACCACCAGCATTTCTGCGATGCGCTTGGTGGCGCCCATCACGCTGGTCGGCCGGACGGCCTTGTCCGTCGAAATCATCACCAGCCGCTCAACATCGAACGATACCGCCGCATCCATGACGTTGCGGGTCCCCAGGATGTTATTGGTGATCGCCTCCTCGACGTTGTTTTCCATCAGGATGACATGTTTGTGCGCCGCGGCGTGAAAGACCACTTGCGGGCGGTAGCGCTCGAACACTGAATACAGCCGGTTGCTGTCCCGGATATCCGCGATGATCGGAAATAGCGGCAAACTGGGGTACGCCGTCTGGAGTTCGAGGACGCCCTCGAAAATACTGTTTTCCCCGTGGCCAAGCAGTACAATTTCGGCCGGCCCCCAGCGGGCCACCTGGCGGCAGAGCTCCATGCCGATCGACCCGCCCGCTCCGGTAATCAGCACGCTTTTTCCGTTCAGGGTCAGCCCGACTTTTTCGCTGTCCGTCCGCGCGGGTTCGCGGCGCAGGAGGTCGGTGATCTGGACTTTTCGCAGGCGTGAAACGTTGACCTGACCACCCAGGAGCTCGTAGATCCCCGGCATGGTGCGAAAACGGACTCCGACCGCCCGACAGGCCTCCGAAACCTGGCGCACAACGCTGCCGGGTGCGCTGGGGATAGCGATGATCACCTCGTCGATCTGCTTGTCGCGCACCACCTGGGGCAGGTCGGAAAGCTTGCCCTCCACCGGGATACCGTAAAGCTGCTTTCCGATTTTGGAAGGGTCGTCGTCCAGGAAAGCCACCGGATTAAGGCCAAGCTGCTGATTTTTCTGCAGTTCGCGCACCACCAGCGTCCCGGCGCTGCCCGCCCCGGCGATGGCCACATTGCGGACCACTTCGCTTTTTTGCACCTGAGCCAATCGAGACTCCGAAAGCATGCGCAGCGAAAAACGAAACCCGCCGATGAAGAGGATGGAAACGATCCAGTCGATGGCGATCGAGCTGCGCGGAAAGCCGGGGAAGATATTGAAGGCTGACTGCAAAGTGGTCATCAAGAAGACCGCTACTGCCAGGAAAGCGGATGCGACCACGTTTGCCCCGACAATCAGGCGCAGTTCTTCAATGCTGGCGTAGGCCCACAGGCGGCGGTACAGCCCAAAATAGTAGAAGACCGCCGGCTTGATCAGCAGCGCCAGCAGGATCATCAGGATCATCTGGGTGAAGTAGTAGGCGAAAACCGGGCCCAATTCGAGCCGCATGGCAAAACTGGCCGCAACGGAGGCGCTGATCAGGACCAGGTCGATCAACAGGATCAGGCGGTTGCGCAGGTGGATGGTCTCTTTCGCCATTGGAGCTACTCCATTTCGCGTTCAGCGCCCGCGCAAACCCAACACCGTCGCCGGGGTACGGATCAGCACCCAGAAATCGAGCCACAGGTTGCGGTTCTTAATGTAGTAAAGGTCGTATTCCAGTTTTTCGTTGGTCTCTTCCACGTTGGCTGCGTAGACCTGGTGGATTTGAGCCCAGCCTGAAATGCCTGGCTTGACCAGCAAGCGGGCCCGGTAGAAGGGGACGTGCTCCTGAAATAAGGAGATCAACTCGGGACGCTCCGGTCGCGGCCCCACCAGGCTCATATCACCGCGCAGGACGTTTAAAAACTGGGGGAGTTCGTCCAGATGGGTTTTGCGCAGGAACCAGCCCACGCGTGTGACCCGATCATCGCCCTCTTCCGTCCAGCGCGGGACACCGTCGATCTCCGCGTCCTGCTTCATGGTGCGGAATTTAATCACCTGGTACGGGCGGTCGTTCAACCCTGCACGGGTCTGGAGGTAAAAAATCGGACGCCCCGATTCGACCAGGTTCGCCAGGGTGACAAACGGGAACAAAACCAGCATCAGCAGGCTGCCGACCAGGCCGCCGGCGATGTCCACCAGCCGCTTGATCAGCAGGTAGAACATGCTGACCCGCTTTCCGTCGACAAATGAGCGGATCATCCACTCCGATTCGAGGTGGAAGATCGGCACACGGTTGAACAGCTCTTCGTAAATCTGCTGCATGCGAGAAATTTCCACACCAATCTCCTGCGCCTGCAGCAGGGCTTTGTAGGTGCTGCCCTGGATCGGGCCAGATATGGACAGGATCAGCTCTGAGACCTGGAATTTATGGATCACGGCGGAAAGGGAGTCGGCGCCGCCCAGGATCTTGAAACCGCCCACTTCCGCACCCTGCTTCTTCGGGTCATCGTCGATCACCCCGCAGACGATAAAAGGCCGGGGGTTGAGCTCCGAGAGCTTTTCCAGCAGCGTGGTCCCGGCGTTGCCGGCGCCGATCACCAACACCCGCCGCATGACCGCGCTGGAGGTGAAAATGCGAATGTAGATGCTGCGCCAGCCCAGAGTCAGCAGAGAGACAAAAATCAAAAAATAAGCCACGCTGCTGCGGGGCAGGGAGCGCGGCGCAGAGGAGAAATAAACCAGCAGGTACAGTCCCAGGCCGGCCGCGGCGGCGATGGCCACACCACGCAGCGTGCGCCGCCAGTTGGCCGCCGCCCGCAGGTCGTACAGCTCCACCATGAGCATCAGCCAGACAACCGGCAGCAGGTAAAACCATAGAGGCACGCGTTCGGTCAGAAATTCGGGCGAAAAGCCCAGCCATTCATCGCTGCTGATTCCCCAAAGTAGCAGGGCGCCCATCAACGCCACGACCGCCACCAGCAGGTCACCCAGAATCAGGATGGGGCGCAGCTCGGCCGCCCGCAGGCTCAGCTTACGGGCTTTTTTATCGACCTGCGGAACGCTCACTTCCACCGGGTCAGGCTCCAGAGCAGCGCAACACCCCAGTTCAGGTGCATGGTGGCGGCGGCCAGGGGGAAACCGAATACCAATGCCAGGTCCGAACGCCGCCAGGCGACCCCCAGCCCGGCAGCCAGCAGCACCCCGGCATAAACCATCAGGACCACCGCCAGGAGCAGGCGGGCCGGGGCGAATAAAGGCGCCAGCACTCCCAGCAGCAGCAGCCCGAGTACAAAGAGCGGCGGCAGCGCCTGCCGCCAGCGCAGCGTGGCGGGATACCGCCGCAGCATGCGCCCTTTCCAGAACCCGTATCGTCGGTACTGGGTGGCAAGGTCGCGCAAGGTCGGCCGGGCGAAATAGCGCGATCGGATGGCCGGGTCCAACCAGATGCGGCCGCCCCCGGCCAAAATGCGGGCGTTGAATTCGTAGTCTTCGTTGGTCAACAGGCCCTCATCGAATAAGCCAATTTTGTCCACCAGGGAGCGCCGGAATGCGCCGAAAGGCACCGTTTCGACATAGGAGGGCCGGCTTGCATGCCGGTAGCGGGCATCCCCAACCGCCAGCGGATGGGCCGCTGCGGCCGCGATGCTGCGGGCGATCCACCCCTTTCCCCCCGGGGCGATCTCCCATACCCCGCCGACATTTTCGCCTTTTCCCGCCTCCAGCGCCTGAATGCAGCGGGCGACGTAATCCGGCGCCGGAACCGTGTGCGCGTCCAGGCGAACGACAAAATCCCCTGTCGCCGCGCCGAGGGCGCGGTTAAGGGCTGCCGGAATGTTCCGGGCCGGGTTATCAATGATCCTGACATTCATCGAAGGGTTTTTTTGAATAAAGGCATCAATCTCATCCCGGGTCCGGTCCTCAGACATGCCATCGGCAATCAGGATTTCAATTTCGTCGGCGGGATGAGACTGCGAACGCAGCGCCTCTAGCAGCAAGCGGATGGTTGCCTGCTCATTGTAACATGGGACGATGACGGACACTCTGGGCATATATTCCTATCAATCCCCCGTCATTACCTGTTTTCAGCCCCTCCTGCGGGTTTGACGGGACGTGCGAGAGGCAGTTTTACCACAAAAACCGTCCCCGCACCCTGCCGGCTGTCAACCCCGATCGACCCGCCATGGGCTTCCACGATCTCGCGGGCGATCGCCAGGCCGAGTCCGGTCCCCTGCGGCCCGGTGCGGGCCCTGGATTTATCGACCTGGTAAAACCGTTCGAAAATGCGCTCCCGGTCTTCAGCGGGGATGCCAATGCCCGAATCCGCCACAGAGACTTCCAGTATCCGGTCCTTGGACCCGGCGCGGATCCGCAGCCAGCCTCCGGGCGGAGTGTGTTTGAGGCCGTTGTCCACCAGGTTGGTAAAGACCTGGGCCAGCCGGTCCCCATCCCCCAGGAGGGGCGGCAGGGGCGGGATGTCCTGCCGCAATTCGACACCGGCCTCCCTGGCCTGCTGGCTGAATTGGGCTGTGATTTTTCCCAGCAGCAGGGAAAGGTCCACCTGCTCGTGCCGCAGGTTCACCGCGCCCCCCTCAAGCCGGGCCAGCTCGAGCAGTTCGATCACCAGGCGGTGCATACGGCCGGCCTCATCGTAGATCACCCCGGCGGCCTTTTCCAGCCCTTCCGGATCGTCGATGGTGCCATCCAGCATGGCCTGTGCGAACCCTTGAATCGAAGTCAGCGGAGTCTTGAGTTCGTGGGACACGTTGGCCACAAAATCACGCTGCGATTGCTGGCTGGCGCGCACTTTCGAGGTCATGCGGTTGAAAGAATCGGCCAATTGCCGGACTTCGATGGGACCGCTGGCTTTGATCGAGCGGTAATCCCCTTCCGGAATGCCCTGCGTGGCCGCGGCGATATCCCGGAGAGGCCGGGAGATGCCGCGTGCTGTCAGCCAAGACAGGAGGATCGCCAGGACCACCGCCAGCCCCGCTGCGGCCATCAACGGAGGCAGCAGGTCGTCGGTGAAGATCGCCAGCCATTGGAACGGTGGGCGTTGGGCGGCAAGCAGGATGTAGCGGTTATCCGTCAGCGGCTGCAGGCTGTACTGCCAGGCCCGGTTATCCGCGTCGCGTGTGGAGCCGGTGACCGGGAAGGCATCCGATTGGCCGGCCAGCCTGGCGATATTGACCCGGCGCAGGGGCGGCCGCTCTTCTCCGGCCGTGTCCATCAGGACTTCGCCGTCGGCGGCCAGCACCAGGATGCGCACCTGGAAGCGGTCGGCAAGCCCTTTCAGTGCCCCTTCCTGGCGGAATATCTGGGCGAGCAGTGGGCCCTCCTGGCGCACGATCAGGTTGGAAACCTCCTGCAGGCGGATATTGGTAGTCCGGACCGGAATGCTGCGCACAAACACCACCATCATCACAACGGCGACACCCAGGACGATGCCGATCAGGACCGCGTGGGTCCACCACAGCCGGGACCGCAGGGAGGAGAACATTTCAATCAACCAGCAGCTTGTAGCCGACCCCGGTCACGGTTTCAATGGATAAAGCGCTGCCGGCCAGTTTCTTGCGCAGGTGCGCCACGTGGACGTCAACCGTGCGGGTCTGGCCGTAGAAGTCGTAACCCCAGGCCATTTGGAGCAGCTGTTCGCGGGACAAGACACGGCCTTTATGTTGGAGGAACGCCAGCAGCAGCTCGAACTCCTGGGTCCGCATCGCGACCGGTCGGTCATTGACGCGGAATTCGCGGCCGGCCGGATCGACCACCGTATTGCCCAAATGGAGCGCCTCCTGGCCACCGACCTGGGCCAGGCGGCTGTTCCGCCGCAGGATGGCCCGCACGCGGGCTACCAGCTCGCGCGGGTTGAAGGGCTTGGTCAGGTAATCGTCAGCCCCCATTTCCAGGCCGACGATCTTATCGACATCGTCATCCCGGGCGGTGAGCATGATGATCGGGAGAGGGTGATCTTCGGCGCGCAGCCGGCGGCAGACCTCGTAGCCGTCCATTTTGGGAAGCATGATGTCCAGCACCATCAGCGCCGGGTCCTCCCGGCTGACGGCTTCCAGTGCGGCCATCCCGTCCCCTGCGGTGATGCAGCGGTACCCCTCCCGCTCGAGATACAGGCGGGAAAGTTCAGTAATATGGGCCTCATCATCCACCAGCAGGATTTTTTCGCCGGCCACTTCAGACCCTCCCAGGAGGCCTCACGGTACCAGCCCGATGGCTTCGATCTCCACCGCAGCACCGCCCGGCAGCGCCGCAACCTGAACGGCCGAGCGGGCGGGAAAATCCGGCCCAAAATACTCAGCGTATACCGCGTTCACAGCCGTGTAGTCGGCGATGTCCTCCAAAAAAACGGTCGTTTTCACCACCGACGACAGCGAAGAACCCGCCGCCTCCAGGATCGCCGCCAGGTTTGCGATCGCCTGACGGGCCTGGGCCTCGACTCCACCAGGCACCAGCCTGCCGGTCTCCGGGTCCAGGCCGACCTGCCCAGCCGTAAAGACCAGGCTCCCGACCTGTACCCCGAGTGAATATGGACCGAGCACCGGGGGTGCTTTATCGGCCTGTACGAATTTCATTTGTGCAGTCATGTACTGCCTCCTGGATGCTAGTCTGGCAAAACAAATTCATTTTAAGGCAAGAGGGCAGGCGGGTCAAAGCGGCGGTGTGTAAAAATCCTGCAAATTCCCGCCGTATAA
>JBFKII010000162.1:0-9232 GCA_041632295.1 Anaerolineales bacterium
CCTTCCGAACGCTGCACTTCCTCGATCGCCGCCTTCAGCCGCTCCTCGAATTCACCTCGGAAGCGAGAACCGGCGATCATGGCGCCCAGGTCGAGTGAAACTACCCGCCGGCCGCTGAGAATCTCGGGCACGTCGTTGGTGGCGATCTTCTGCGCCAGGCCCTCGACAATGGCGGTCTTCCCGACGCCGGCCTCCCCGATCAGCACCGGGTTGTTCTTGGTGCGGCGGGAAAGTACCTGGATGACGCGCAGGATTTCCGCATCCCGCCCGATCACCGGGTCGAGTTTGCCTTCGCGCGCCATCTGCGTCAGGTCGCGCGAGTACTTCTCCAGCACGCGGTAGCGGCTTTCCGCCTGCGGGTCGGTCACCCGCTGGCCGCCGCGCAGCTCCTGGATCGAGTCATACACCCGATCCCGGGAGATCCCCACCCCCTCCAGGAGGCGGGCTGCCGGGGTGCTTTTCTCGGTCAGAATCGCCAGGAAAATGTGTTCTGTGGAGATGTATTCGTCTTTCAGCCGGTTGGCTTCTTCGTTGGCCTGATCGATGATCCGCTTTACGCGCGGCGTGATGAAGATCTGGCCCGCACCGCCACCGAAGATATTGGCTTTCGGGCTGGTGCGCAGGATGTAGTCCAGGCGCTCGGTGAGCGACTCCGGGGTGATCCCCATGATCTCCAGCAACTGTGAAATCACACCCTGCGGCTGTTCGATCAGGGCCAGCAGGATGTGCTCGGTGTCTATCTGGTTGTGGCCGTAGCGTTGAATGATCTCTGCGGCCCGCTGAGCGGCTTCTTGCGCCCGCTCGGTAAATCGATCAAATCGCATCATAATCGGTTCCTCGTCATATCAACCCGTTTCCTCGAAAATCCTCTCGTCTTTCCCCCTGCCCCAGTACGCAGAAAAATTATAACAAAGGGGATATGAAGGGAATCATAGCGTACCGTTAGAAAAGCATATGCGCGATCCCTGAAATAAACAACGAATTTAAGGGCTCATTGTTGCAGTGGAAGTCGGTGTCGGGGTCGACGTGGGTGTTGCGCTGGGTACCGGCGTGTAGATGATCAGGTACAGTTCCGGAATCCAGCCGACTCGCCCGGTCGAATCCATCACCTGGACCCAGACGATCCCGTTGGCTACCTGCACCCCGTACAGGATGGTCAGCGGCTCGCCCAACACCAGCGTGGCGATCACCGGGCCATTGGGCGACTGGCGCAGACGAGGGCCGGGGAACAGGTGGAACGCCACTTCCCCGGCGGAGGGGGTAGGCGTGTGAGTCGCGGAGGGCGTCGGGGTAAATGTGGGAGTCGCGCTGGGGGTCACCGTCGGGGTTTCCGTCTCGGTCGGCATCGGCGTGTTGGTGGTGGTCGGGGTCGGGCTGGGGCCGGGGGTGAAAGTGTTGGTCGGAGTGGGCGTATCGGTTGGCGTGGGGGTCAGCGTGGCGGTCGGTGGGATGCGCGGGTCGAGCTGGATGGCCAGGATCTGGCTGATCAGGATCTCGACCGGGATGCCGATCCCCGCTTCGCGTTGGAAACGGTCGCCGATGGCGTCCTGCAAGCTCTCGCCCTGCTCGTAGCTGAGGTTATCCGTGGTGCGGACAGTCAACAAGATCCGCAATGCCTCGGGATTGCTGCGGTCAATCTCCCACTCGACCAGTTCCGCGCTGTCGATGCGGGTGACCTCTTCGGTGATAATCTGGTCGATAATTCGGTTTTCATTCGCATCCTGCACAAAATCGATGCTGACAAACGTGAGCGGGATCAGGATCGCCGCCGTCAGCACCCCGGAGACGATCAGGCTGCGGCGCATGCGCAACTCGTCGTCATGGGTGCGCCGGCTTCCGAAGCCCAGGCCGGTAAAAACCAGCATGGCGGCGAAGGCGATGGTGATGGCGTTGGTTGCGAAAAGCAAAAATGCCCCCCCGGCCACGTCCCAGCGCCCCAAAGCCAGCCCGATGCCAATCGTGCACAGGGGCGGCATCAGGGCAGTGGCGATGGCCACACCCGGCAGTGCCGCCGAGATGTTTGGCATTGCCATCGCAAATGCGGCGGCAAATCCGCCTGCCAGGGCGACGATCAGATCGATCGGGCTGGGGCGTGTCCGCGAAACGACCTCCGTCGGCAGGTCTTCGACGTTGAGGAAGAAAAAGGGGAACAAGCGGTTGACCAGTGTGACTGCCAGAGATAAGGCAACGGCCAGCAGCGCCCCGCGCAGCAGCGCGGAGGCCGAGTCTCGCAGGGTTTTCTCATCCCCGGTAATTGAGGAGAGTCCGATCCCGATGATCGGCGCCATCAACGGCGCCACCAGCATGGCGCCGATAATGACCGCCGGAGACCCGATTAGCAGCCCCTCGGTGGCGATCACCCCGGAAAGCAGCACCAGCAAGAAGTAGTCAAAATCAGGCTCGGAGGCTTCCTGGATCTGGCTTTTCACCAGAATGCGGTGCTCTGGAGAAACTTGTGGGATAATCAAACGCAAGAAACGTAGTATCAATTTCCTCATTTCGGTTATTGTACTCTTTAGATAAAATAATTAGAAAGCGGAATATCCCTGCAAAACGGAACACATCAACCGCCCGGGCAGATCCTCAACGATTCTGCCAGCGACACAGACGACGTACCCGGATGCCCGCCTTCACTCTGCGAACGAACACTGCTGATGACTGAGAAAAAATCCAGACCCAGCCTGCTGATCATGGGGCCGCCAGGCGGCGATTTCAACCGTATCCTGCAAGCCGGCGCCGACCTGGCCGGCGGATCCGATAAAACAGATATCCTTTCCAAATCGGTGGCCAGGTTCGCCGATCTGATGCGGGGCGATATCTGCTTAATATCTATCTGGCACCCTGTTGAAGAAAAGTTTGAGCTGGCTGCCGGCCACCCGGCACCCGAAGGCAGCCCTCTGGCGATCTCGCTCCCGTCACGGACCTTATTTGACCACCCTCTTCAAATCCACATCACGGAAGAAAAGAAAAGCGGGCAGATCTCTGACATGGAAATCCCCGTACCCGACGGGCTGCGGGAAATCTTGAACATCGAATTGTTGAAATCGTGGCTGACGATCCCTCTGCTGGGATCTGACCACCAGCTGCTCGGGGTGGTGGACGTCCTCCAGCATAAAAACGCCGTCCTGTACGGAAAAAGCTTCCTGTCCACGGTTGAATTGTTTACTCAGCTGATCGCTGCGGCTTTTGAACGCGCAGTCATGACGGAGGAGATCGCTGAGCGGTCTCGCCGTTTCACGGAACTGATCAATGCCATCTCCTCCGTTTCCGCCAGCCTGTCGCTGAACCAGGTTCTGGATCAGATCTCCAACGCGCTGACCAACCTGCTTGGAGTCGGAAACTGTGCGATTTCCACGTACGACGAGCGCCTGGAAGCGGTTATCTTGGTCGCGGAAAACCACCCGAATGACTACGAGATTGACTCTTTCTGGTACGAGCCTTTTTACCTGAAAGACTTCCCTGTCACCGCCGAAGTCATCCGGGAAAATAAGGTGGTCCAGCTGCGCACCGATATGGGGGATATCGACCCGACGGAAAAAGAGATCATGGACATGGACCAGGTCAAATCGCTGCTGATGGCGCCGCTGGAGACAGAAGGGAATGTGGTCGGGCTGATCGAGCTGATCGACCATAACAATTACCGCACCTACAGCCAGGAAGAAATCAACATGGTCAAGATCCTGGCTGGCCACGCCGCCAGAGCGATTGAAAACGCCAATGTTTACGAAACCGAGAAAAAGGGCCGGAAGTTTTCAGAGGCCCTGATCCAGGCCGCCAAGGGGCTGAACGCCAGCCTGAAGCTGGAGGAGGTCCTCGACAGGATCTTGGAGCAGACCATGTCCTTCCTCAAATGCCGGGGGGCGAACCTGATGCTGGTGGAAGGCGAAACGGCCCGTGTCGTCCGCCACCTGGGCTATGGCGACCAGGCGCCCGAAGGCAGGGACATTCAAAACCTGACGCTGCCGGTTTCTCTGCCGTCCCTCAAACAGATGCTGGTAGACGGTAAGCCTCTCCTGATCCCCAACACCGAGGAGTATCCCGGGTGGGATCCGATACCGGGCACTGAGTGGGTCCGAAGCTATGTCGCCACCCCGCTGGTGGTTGAGGACAATGTGATCGGTTTTCTCAACCTGGACCACGAAGTCCCGAATTTTTTCAACCATGAAATGGTCTCCGAAATCGAAGCGTTCGCCGTTCACGCCTCTCTTGCGCTTCAGAACGCCCGCCTCTTCAAGTCGATTGAAGACGAAGCTACATCTCTTGAGACCATCCGGCGGGCCAGCCTGAATCTGACCGCCAGCCTGGAGTTGGAAGACGTGCTGCACAGCATCCTGGAGCAATCCCTGCAGGTGATCCCCGGCATGTACAACGGCCATATATTCCTCTACCAGGAGGGCCGGCTGGTGTTCGGCAGTGCCCTTAACCAGGATGGGACCGCCGGGAGGATCTTCGCCGAGCCGCGGCCCGAAGGCCTGACCTACACCGTGGCCAGGGGCGGAAAAGCGATCGTGATCAACGATATGCAAAACCACCCGATTTACAAGGATGCCCCGCCGGATTGGAAAGGGTCGATCGTCGGCCTGCCGATCAAGATCGGCGACCGGGTGGTGGGCGTGATGAATATCTCCCACCCGGAAACGGAGAAATTCAAGGACAATGACCTGCGCATCCTGCAGCTGCTGGCAGACCAGGCAGCGATTTCGATCATCAACGCCCGGCTGCACCGCTTCGTGCAGGATCAATCCCGCACCGACACGCTGACCGGGCTCAACAACCGCCGGGCGTTTAACGAGCGCCTGGAGGAGGAGATCCGGCGCTCCAAGCGGTACAACAGGACCTTCAGCCTGGCGATCATGGACCTGGACCAGTTCAAGCAGGTCAACGACACGTTCGGCCACGTGGTCGGGGATGAGGTGCTGACCAAGATCGGCGCCTGCCTGGGAGAAAATGTGCGCAATACGGATTTTCTGGCGCGCTACGGGGGAGACGAGTTTGCGCTGATCATGCCCGAAACCCAGGAAGCGACAGCCACGCAGCTGACTGGCCGCATCCAGCAGGCGCTGCAAGAGCTCAATTATGAACTGCCCCACCAGCCGATCCGCCCGATCTCGCTCTCCATCGGCCTGGCAGTGTATCCCGAGCACGCCCGGAGCCTGTCCGGCCTGATCCGGGCGGCAGACAAAGCACTCTACGAATCCAAAAATTCGGAATTTTCCACGCTGGTCTTCCGCGGAGACCCTCTCAAGTAAGCCCAACCAACGCTTTTTTTGCCTTTGGGGCGATGCTGGCTTCGGATCGGTTGCTCCGCGCCCACCTGCGCCCTTCCCGGCACCGGCTGCACCCCAGGCTGCTGCAAAAATAAGCTGGCGGATTAAGACGCATTTTTTCTGCTGCGATATCGATCATTTCGCCCATCGGCAGCCCCTGGACCCATCCCCGGCCGATCCGTACCCTGCGGGTGATGGGGGCCAGGTCCGGAGCCAGGGAATCGAAGCCGAGGGAGCAACCGGGGAAGGATTCGCAGCGGCGCGCCCCGCCGGGGGTGAGCGCCCAGCGCACGTACGCCGGCCGGCCGGCCTGGCGCTCCGCAAGGTGGAGGCTGGTGTTGGCAGTGTGACCCACCCCCCACAGCAGCACCCAGCCGCCCGATCCGGCCAGCGCTTCCAGGGGTCCGAGCGGATGCGGGTATGTCTGGCAGGCCAGGTAGGCCGCAGCCCCGAGGCCGGTAAAAGAAAGCACCGGATGGCCGGAGCGAGCGGAGCCGGGGTGCCGGCGCAGCGCTTCCGGGATGGCTCCGATCAGGCGATCCACCGGCGTAGTGTGGCGGTAAAAAAACGCCATCCGGTTCCGGTCCCGTCCGCCGCCGTATACCAGCCCGTTGCGCGGCGGGCCCGCTTCGGGTATGACCATGGTTTTGTAGGTAAAGGCCGGCATGATCAGGGAGCCGAACCGGGACCGCAGCGCCGCGATCACCGCGGGCGCACCGCCTGCCACCCGCCCCAGGGCGGAAAGCGAAGCGTGCACCACGACCGGTGTGCGGCGGGAGATCCCCAGGGCGCGGATGCCCGCTTCCAGATCGGCGCCAGACAGCCCCATCATCACCTCAACCGCTTATTTCCCCTGCCAGACCGGGGGGCGTTTCTCGGCAAAGGCGCGCATCCCCTCCGCCTGGTCCTCGGTTGAAAACAGCGAGTAAAACATGCGCCGCTCGGCCTCCAGGCCGCTCTCCAGAAACGAGTCGAATGCGTGGTTGACCGCATCTTTACCGAACTGGAGGGCTAGCGGGGCGCGCCCGGCGATTTCCGCAGCCAGCGCCAGGGCGGATTCGAGGTAGCTTTCCACCGGCACCACCCGGTTCACCAAACCAAGACGAACCGCCTCGTCGGCGGTCAGGAAGCGGGCGTTCAGGACCATTTCCATAGCCAGGGCTTTGCCGACTGCCCTGGCCAGGCGCTGGGTGCCCCCGGCCCCCGGGATGACCCCCAGGTTGATCTCCGGCTGGCCGAAGCGGGCGCTTTCGGAGGCCACGATCATGTCGCAGGACAGCGCGAGTTCGCTGCCCCCGCCCAAGCACCACCCCGAAACTGCGGCGATAACCGGCTTTTTGATGCCCTTGATGCGGTCGAACGGGGCGATGTGGTCCTTCTGCAGGATCTCGATAGCGCTCAGATCGATCATTTCTTTGATGTCGGCGCCCGAGGCAAAAGCGCGCTCATTTCCACACAAAACCATCGCCCCGAAAACAGGATCCCGGTCGAAGGCCTCCAGGGCGTCCATGATTTCGGTCACCAGCTGCCTGTTGAGGGCGTTGAGCGCCTTCGGGTTGTGGATCTGCACCAGGCCGACCCGGTCGCGGGTCTCTGTCAGGATGAATTCAAACGGCATTCCGGCCTCCTCGGGCTTCAGCCCGGGTCGATCTCTGAAAACAACGCCAGCACCTGGGCGGCGCCGGCTCCTTCCAAGCCGAACACCCGTATACCAAGCGGGCCGAGTTCCTGGGCGGCCGCCCGGGTCAGCTCCCGGATGCCCCCGGCCGCGGCGAGATATGCAGCCCGCCTGTCTTCTTCTGGTGGTGGCTGTATCACGTTCACGATCATACCGCCCCCTTGTGCGCGCATTAACCGGCCGGCAACCTGCATCATCACGAACAGCCCGGTCAGGTTCACATCCAGCGTGCGGCGCCAATCCCACTCGTCCATCGCCAGCAGCTCTTTTTTCGGGCAAACCCGGGCGTTGTTTACCAGGATATTCGGGCGCCCAAGGGCGTCCTCGATTTCATTGAACATCGCCTGCACAGCAAATTTTTTGGAAACATCGGCAAGGACGGGCAGTGCGCTCCCTCCGGCCGCATCGATCAGCCGGACGGTCTCTTCCAGCCGATCGGGGTTGATATCGTTCACCGCAAGCTGCGCCCCGGCCGCGGCCAGCCCGGCGGCGATCTGCCGCCCGGTCAGAGAGCCGGCGCCCGTGACCAGGGCGGTTTTTCCGCCCAGCGACTCCATCGTCAGGGCTCCTCAGGGGCCGGGCAGGTGGGCAGTTCATCCGGGTTCTGGTCTGCGTTCAGGGCCATGCCGAAGTAGGGTGAGGGGTCGATCGTGTTGCGGATCTCCAATTCGTTCTTGAAGCTGCCCTGGCCGTCGTCCTCCACGATCGAAAAATGGAGGTGGTTGCCGGTCGGGTCGAGGGGGTTACCGGAAAAGTTGCCCTGGTAGCCCAGCAGCGTACCGGTTTCAACGTACTCCTCATTGGTGCCGGGTGGGAAAGCGTTCACGATGAATGAGTTTCCCTGGGCGTCCGCCATGTGGGTGTAATAGGTCCAGATCTGGCGCTCCGGCTGGAGCGGATCGCTCGGAACCCGGATAATGACTGATGATTTCCAATCTGCCAGTCGGGTCAGGTAGCCTGGATAGGCTGCGTACACCGGTGTATCCCCGGGCCGGGTCCCCGGGAAGATATCCAGCCCCTGGTGGCGGTTGCCAGCCCGGAAAGAGTCACCCCAAATAAAGCCGATGATGCCATCGGTCGGGAAGACGAACGGCGCGCCAGGGCACTGGTCTCCGGCCTGCATGCGCTTGTCGGGATACAGGCTGTTATCGCGGAACCAGGCGAAGGTCTGGACGCGCCGCCCGCCGCCGGCACCCCTCCACCATTGGAAACCGAGGTATGCGCCGACAATCGGGACCACGATGAAAACGGCCATCAAGATCCGGACGCGTTTCATGGCTGGTGCAGCGGAACGACGGCCGTGGAGGAGGCCTGCAAGAGGGCCTGCGGGTTGAAGCGCAGCAGGGTGCTGCCGGTCCCACCGCCGCCATACACCAGGGGATGATCCAGGACGGCCGGATCGACCAGCGTATCGAGCGCTGTCGGATGCCCGAAAGGCGGCACAGCCCCGGCCGGATACCCGGTGAAGCGCAGCACGGTGGAAGGGTCGGCCAGGCGGACTCGTTTGCGCCCGACGCCAAATCGCCTGGCGATGGCTCTACGGTCGATCGGGCTGGTGCCGGCAGCGATCGCCAGCACCGGGGTCTCGCCCGCGACCAGGAAAAGCACTGATTTGATGATCTGGCCGGGAGACGTGCCCACGGCCTCGGCTGCCGCTTCCACGGTCGGGGTAGGCACGCCCAGGTGGATGATCTCCGCCGGGATCCCGGCAGCATCCAGGTAGCGCTGCAGGTCTGCGGGGGTCAGGGGGGTCATGGCTGAGCAGGCGGTTCCGGGGCCGGTCCGTCCCGGTCGTAGGACTGAAGGTTTTCCGCCGTGTCCTCGTGGTGTTCGGCGAACAGGAGGGTCATTTTTCCGCGGGTGATACGCTGGAGGATGCTTCCGGCCACTTTGCCGTCATAAGAACTCATGGCTTTTTCCAGGTCGGCAAGAGAGGCAAAGTAAAGCTCGTGAACCAGGCTGCATTCATAATCCCCGAACAACCTGCGTCCAACCCGGCTGGTAGTTTCTCGGATCAACCCTGGCATTTTTTCGGCAAAGCGCAAAAAATTAGGCCATTGGTTCTGAAACAGGGAATCGTCATCCGGGATTTCGATCAGGATTACGAGCTTGTACATGACGGGGAGATTATACATGAGGCCCGGCCGAATCCAAGACGCGGCGGGCCTTCCCGCATGGCTTTCTCAAAGTCGCGAAACCTGGCGAAAAACGCTGGTTGAGCCTGCCCTGGGCCTGCCCTGAGCCTGCCCTGAGCCTGTCGAAGGGCCTGTCGAAGGGCCTGTCGAAA
>JBFKII010000163.1:0-9212 GCA_041632295.1 Anaerolineales bacterium
GAAGGAGATGGCGGTCGAATTCCCCTTTGGCTTTGGGCTGAGCTACACGACATTCGATTATGGCAATATGGAGGTTTCCGCCAAAACTGTAAAAGACACAGACCGGTTGACGGTATCGGTCGAGGTGACCAACACGGGGGATCGTCCCGGGGTGGAAATCGTCCAACTATACGTGCACGACCGGCAGTCCCGCCTCCCCAGGCCGCCGAAGGAGCTCAAAGGTTTCGCCAGGGTCGAACTGCAGCCCAGAGAGACCAAAGCGATCCAGTTCCAGCTCGATTTCCGATCGTTCGCTTACTACCACCCTGGTTACCAGCGCTGGATCACCGAAAGCGGGGAATTCGATATTCTGATCGGCGCCTCCTCGGCGGACATTCGCTGCCGTGAAACGATCGCGCTTGAATCGCAGCTGGATCTGCCCAGCCTGCTCGACCACGAATCATCCATCCGGGAATGGCTGGAGGACACGCGCGGTCGTCCGATCATTGCCCCCGTTTTTGAAAAAATCCAGGGAGGCAGCGCCGAAATTTTCGGCTCGGCGGACGGCGAGGACGGGGATATCGGTATGGACATGACGGGTTTTCTGATGGAAACCCCGCTGCGGGATATCCTTATTTTCCAGGAAAGGGCCCTCGGCACGCCAGCGAGGGAGGTTTTGCAAAGTTTGCTGGACCAGCTGGCGGCCGCCAAAGCCGGGCATTGAGCCCGGTGAAGTCCTTCGAAGCTGTTGCCGGTCGTAGGAGAATAAAACAGGGGGTGGAATAATCCACCGGGGTGCGCTCGATGAGCGCCGGTCGCCTGCCAACAGGCTGGCCTATCCGGCGCGCTCCCAGTAAATCAGCGCGGCCTGGATCAGCAGGAACAGCCCAATGAAGAGCAGATCGGCGGCCCGGAATGTGACCGTGTTGGTGTACGTCCGGTCTGGGTAGGCGCCGAAACCGCGGCACTCAATGGCCGTGGCGGTGGCCTCCGCCTTGCGCAGCCCGTTGATCAGCACGGTGAACATGTAACGCTGCCACAGCCGGATGCGGTGGGACAGGCGGGACTGGCTGGCCCGGCCTCGGATGGCATGCGCCGATTTGACCGCCTCCACCTCCCGCTGAACCATCGGCAGGAAGCGCAGGGACAGAAAAACCGCAAAGGCATAACGGTAGGGCACCCCGGCCTGGGCCAGTGACACCATCAGATCGCGCGTGTCGGTGGTCCAGATCAGCACGAAGCTGGCCAGCACCACCACCGACAGCCGGAAGAAAAAGATCGGACCCTCGTGCAGGCCCCCGTCGGTGATTGTCAGCGGTCCCAATCGATACACGATCTCCCCCGGATCTGCGAAGAAGTGGAAGAACATCAGCAGGATTCCCAGGCCGAAAATCAGCCGGGAGCTGCTGACCAGCGTGCTCAGCGGCACCCGGGCCACCAGCAGTGCAAGCAGCAGAACCAACCCCAGCATGATCAGCCCCGAAAGGGGCTCCCGGTACAGGAACAGGCCGATCGCCACCACGAACACCCAGGCCAGCTTGACCAGCGGGTACAGGCGGTGCAGGAGCGTGTCTCGCTCGATGTAGTTCAGGCTAAATTCCGCTTCCGCCATGCGACCTCAATTTGCCGGCACTTTGGCCAGACTGTGCACCAGATCTCCAGTCGTCCGGATGTCCTGGCGGATTTCGTGCCCGGAACGGCGCAGTTCGGCAACCAGGTGGTGCAGGATGGTCCGCCGCAAGTTGGCCTGCGCCAGCACTTCGGCCTGCTCAAACAGGCCGGCGGACGGGCCGTCGAACAGCACCTGCCCGTCGCTCATCACCATCACCCGTTCGGCATACTCCTGAACCAGCCGCATGTCGTGGGTGATCATCACGATACCGACCCCGCGGGCCCGGATATCCTGCATCAGGGACATCAAGGTGTGGGTCATGGCTTTGTCCTGCCCGTAGGTCGGCTCGTCCACCAGCAGCACCTTCGGATCCCCGACCAGCATGGTGGCCACCCCCAGGCGGCGCTTCAGACCGGCGCTGAGGGCAAATGGGTGGACGTCCGCCACGTTCTCCAGCCCCAACAGCGCCAGCATTTCCTCCAGTCGCCTGGTTTTTTCTGCCGGGTCGGTGATGCCCTGGGCCAGCAGGCTGTAGCCGATCTCTTCCGCCACGCTGTCGGTCAGGAACTGGTGCTCCGGGTTCTGGAACACCAGGGCGATTTCGTTGGCGAGCTCCTGCACCTTCCATTCCTGGGCGCGGCGCCCGAACAGTCGTAATTCCCCCGCGGCCGGCTGCATCAGCCCGACCAGCAGGCGAGCCAGTGTGCTCTTGCCGGCGCCGTTGCGGCCAACTATCATCAGCCATTCCTGGGCGTGGATGTCCAGCGACACGCCCTTCAGCGCTTCCCCGCCGCCGGGATAGCGGTAGCGCAGAGTGTCGGCGCTGATCAGGCATTCCCTCCCGGTATCCGGGTCGGGCAATTCAGGGCTGCCGCCGGCCGGGTTTTCCGGCAGGATGCGATGGTTTGCCAGCATGCGGATGGTGTCCGGGACCGTGATCGGGACGCTTTCTGCCGGCAGCAGCCCCCTGCGCATCAGGCCGATCCCGACTTCGCTGGTCTCCGGCAGCCACACCCCGAGGGATTCGATCAGGTATTCCCCGCGCTCAAGCAGTACCCCACCCGGGGGGCCGGCGGCGATGACCCGGCCTTGCTCCATGACGATCAGCTGGTCGGCCTGCGCCAGGAACTCGTCGAGCTCGCGGGTGACCAGCAGGACGGTGACCCCTGCCTGGCACAAGGCCTGGACCAACTCGTGGACCTGCCGGGTGGCGCCGGGGTCCAGGTTGGAGGTGGGTTCGTCCAGCACGATCAGCTGCGGCTCCATGGCCAGCACGGTGGCCAGCCCGAGTTTCTGGATTTGCCCGCCGGACAGGTTCCAGACCAGGTTGCCCCTGTATGGCAGCAGGTCGGTCTGGTTGAGCAGTTTGTCCACGATTTCCCGGATGCGGGGTACTGAAAAGCGCAAGTTTTCTGGCCCAAAGGCGATCTCGTCAGCCACGTACAGCGTGGCGAACATGATCTCCGGGTCCTGGAAGACCCGGCCGACCCTCTGCGCCAGTTCATTTACTTTCACATCCCGGGTGTTGGCCCCCTCGACGAACACATCCCCCTCCAGTTTCCCGCCGTGCAGGTGGGGGATCACGCCGTTAAACAGATCGCACAGTGTCGATTTTCCCGAGCCGCTGGGCCCGACCAGCACGTTCAAAGTCCCCCGCCGGATTTCGAGCGAAATCTCGCGCAGGGTGGGGTCGGTCTGGTTCCAATGGGTGTAGGTCACCCCGCGGACTTCAACCAGGAGGTCGTTGTTGGTCTGATCGGTCTTTGTTTCCATCCGTAGCTGACGGGATTCAATCCGAAATTGTGCCGCTTGTCAAACAGAAAATCGGGACAATGGACCACAGGCCCACTGTCCCGATTTCAGGCTTGGAAAAAGGGGCGATCGGTCAGGCTGCAGCACGCACCAGACCGGTCCGCCCGATGGCTCTGGCCAATAAGAAACCGATCACGCCGCTCAAGATGGCGCCAGAGATCAAGTTGACCGGAACGGCCAGCCAGACATCGCTGGCGAAGGCCGGGTCCCACCCGAACAGCATCGCTGTCCAGACGGTGCCGAGCTGGGAAGAAGCCGCCCCAGCGCAGATAGCGGTCAGGATATCATAATGCCCGTACATCGTCAGGGCCATCACGATCTCCACGCCAAGCCCCTGGGAGACTCCCCAGCCGATGGTGCCGATACCGGAGGCGTTGCCGAGCAGCACTTCCACGGCGGTCTCGATGATCCCCAGGATCAGCGCCGCCCCCGGCTTTCGCACCAGCCAGACGACCAAAATATAGGCCCACATGAAGGCGCCCTGCAGGAGCGCTCCGCCCATCGGGCCCAGGGAGGAGTTTGCCAGGTACCACACGTTTCCGGTACCAGTGTTGACCACCCCGGCGATGGCCGCGATCACGGCGATGATCACGATATCCCGTGTGGAATAGCTGAAATTCCAGCCACCACCACCCCCATTGGCCTTGCCGAACTGCCGGGCGACCAGGCCAAGGACCACGACAATCACGAGATTTACGACTACGTACAGACCCATTACAGCCTCCTATCTGAAAACATGGTTCAAACCCATCGATCGCCGGAAGCGCACCCATCCGGACGACCGGTCACGAACCCGGTCGGGCCGCCTGGGAAACAGGTGCCACCCAAACCCGCCTGGGAGGTCAACCTGCGTAGCACCCCGGAAGTTCCAACCGGAAAACGCCAAAAACCCACACCTCGGGTCAGTCTATTAAACACAGGTGTTATTCTAAAGTTACTAGTCCCAACTCTCGAACCTCCGCTTTCACTTCCTCGTACATCTGCTGCCAGGCCGGCAGGGGGCGGAGAGAGACCAGGTCGTAGGCTTCGTCGAAACGCACCCCGGGATTGCCGCCGGACTGGTCGAAAACGTGCTCGTATTTTTCAAGGAGCTTTAAGACCATTCCGTTAGCCTCCTGGAGGTCCAGCCCCTGGCGTGCGACCGCATGACCGACCTCGCCCATGAAGCGCGCCTCCAGTCCGGTTCCGTTTGGCAGGTTGCCATCCGCCGAGCCGCAGCCCTCCAGGTGGCCGCCGCTCACTGTGATGACGATGGCGTTGGCGGCGGTCTCATACAGCAGCTCGCGGGTCATCGCCCCGCTCTTTGGGTAGATATCGCTGACGATGATGCACGGCGCGTTGCGGGCGAAGGCCTGCTCGACGATGCTTTCGACCCACAGGACGCTGCGGGTGCTGGTGGCCACGTGCCGCATGTGGATCGGGTGGCACAAGTGGTAATCGGAAATGCAGGTCAGGTTCGATACCAGGAAGGAGGCGACGTTCACCACCGCCGAGCCGGGCGCGTCGCCGCCCAGACCGCCGACGATCACGCAGGGTAGCGAGGCGTTGCGCATTCCGTATTCCAGCGAGTTGACCGCCCGGGCGATGTTGCGGTGGTCCATTTTCAATTCGTTCAGCATCGGGACCAGGTGCGAATCGCAGGTGCGCAGGTAATCCGGGTGGGCAACGGCCAGATCACCCAGCTCGGAGACGCTGCTCTGGGCGGCCAGCATCCCCATCCCGGGGCGGCCCACCCGCTTCAGCGCCTGGCGCATGTACTGCAGCTCGCGGCGGGTCGAGACGATCTCGATCGGGTCCTCGGTGCGCACTTCGCGCCCGTCCACTTCCACCAGGGTGCCGCAGGTGATCATGTCCACGATCGGCTCCTGCGCCCAGCTCATCACGGAGGGCAGGAAGAGCTCCTCCGGATGGGGCGCGCCCGGGTTGCCGGCCCAGACAAGCGGCAGGCGTTCATCCATGATTTTCCGGGCGTACAGGGTGCGGGCATCCTTGCCTTCGCCCATGATCAGGGTCTGGGGCATGCGGCGGATGCCCTCTTCCAACTCGCCCGGCTCAAATTCGATGATGCGCTCGGTGGAGCGGGAATATGCTCCCACCCGGCGGGCGAGCTCCAGGCCGGCTTCAAAAATCGTGTCCGCCAGCCCGGGGTCGTCGGTGACGATCTCCTCCGGGTTCCATTCCAGCTTGTATTTGGAGACCAGCTCCATGGTGGTCATGGCGATTTTTTCCAGGTCCCAGTTTTCTTCGGAGATGTACGGGCCGTTGTTGGCCCGGTCGATGATGTCCAGGTAGTTGAGGATCACGTTCCGGCCTCCTTTTCTGCCCGCTGATTGCGGATTAACTGCTGCGCCAGCTGAACCGCTTTGACGGCGTTCGGCGCAGTCCCGTCGGCGCCAATTTTCTCGGCAAATTCCGGCGTTACGGAGGCGCCCCCGACCATCACTTTGAACCGTGCCCGCTCACCCATGGCTTCCAGCAGGTTCACCAGGTCGCGCATAAATGGCATCGAGGTGGTCAGCAGGGCGGAGCAGCCGATGATGTTGGCGTCCACTTCCTGCGCCTTGGCGATGATGGACTTGATCGGGACGTCCACCCCCAGGTCGTGTACCGTGAAACCCGAGGCCGTCAGCATGGAAGCGACGATGTTCTTGCCGATGTCGTGGATGTCGGTTTTGACCGTGGCCATCACCACCACCCCCGTATCGCCTTTCAGATCCTCGTTGTCGGCGTAAATGCTCTGCAGCCGCGGCTCGATCACCGCCATGGCCGCCTTGAGCGCCCGCCCGGTCAGCATGAGCTGCGGCAGGAAAAATTCGCCGCTCTCGAATTTTTGCCCGACCACATCTGCACCTGCCATCAGCCCGTCGTTCAGGATCTGGAGCGGGTCCACTCCCTTTTCAAGGGCTTCCGTGCATGCCTCCCGGGCCCAATCGGCATCGCCCTCAATGATGGCGTTCATCACGTCTTCGAGGTATTCCTGCAATTCGCTCATAATCACTCCGGTGTCGTGGCCTGATCGGGAGTCACTTCCGTCCCCGGTTTCTGTGCGCCGAAGGTGGGGATCCGGTCGCCGAAAAGGCGGGCCACCATCGGGTCGACCGTGCGAGGCGGGACGCGGTCCCCCAGGCTGGGGTAGGGGTCGAGCATGTGTGGGAAGTGAAGGGCCAGTGTGAACTGGTCTTGAAAGCCGGCCTGGGCCGGCAGTTCGATCCGCTCCAGGCGGGCGGAAAGCTCGGCGGCTTCGGCGCGTTTGTCCCGGTTGAGCAGGGCGATCCGGGCCCCGTCCCCGGCCGCGTTTCCGACCGGCCGGACCCGGTCCAGCGGGCAGTCCGGAATCATGCCGATCAGCATGGCCTTTTCCGGGTCGATGTGGCTGCCGAAACCGCCGGCCAGCAGGATGCGGTCCGGCCTATCGATCTCCAGCCGCTCCAGCAAATACCGTGCTGCCACGTAAAGCGGCGCCTTGGCGAGCTGAATCTGGCGCACGTCCTCCTGGGTGATCGGGATTTCGATGCCTGCGGGGTTCTCCCCGCCGGATGCGAGCACGAACCTGTGCATATCGCCTTCGGTGCGCCAGTTGGGGGAAGGCAGATCCAGGTTGAACCGTCCGTCCGGCCTGACCAGCCCGGTGCGGACCATTTCTGCGATGGCTTCGATGATCCCGGTGCCGCAGATGCCGCGCGCTGCGGGTGCGCCCGGATCGCCGGACCAAAGTTCCGAACCCACCACCCGGTACTGCGCCGCCCGGGTGTCCGGTTCGACGCGCACCCGCTCGATCGCCCCCTCGGCGGCGCGCATGCCGTACTCGATGTGCGCCCCTTCGAACGCCGGCCCGGTCGGGGTCGAGGTGCAGACCAGCCGCTCCCGGCTGCCCAGGACCAACTCGGCGTTGGTGCCCACGTCCACCAGCAGCCAGATCTCGTCCTGGTCGTGGGGGGCCTCTGCCAGCAGCACACCCATGGCGTCCCCACCGATAAAGGAAGCGCTGATCGGCAGCAGGTGGATGTAGGCGCCGGGGTGGACGGCGGAAAGTCCGACATCGCGGGCCCGCACGTCCAGGCCGGCGTGGACCGCCGGCACGTAGGGGGCTCTTCCCAGCTCCGCCGTGTGGATCCCCAGCAGGAACTGGGTCATCACCGGGTTGCCGACGATCACAAGTTCGGTGATCTGCCCGGCTTTCATCCCGGCCTGCCGGGCCGCGCGGCGGGCGAGCCGGTTCAGGCTTTCCAGCAGCGCCGTGTGGAGCTGTTTGAAACCGTCTTCGTGATCGTTGGCAAAGGCCATGCGAGACATGATGTCTTCGCCGAAGCGGATTTGCGGGTTCATGGTGTCGGCGGTCGCCAGGAGCTCGCCGCTGCGCAGGTCGGAGAGGTGGGCCACGATCGAGGTGGTCCCGATGTCGACTGCCAGCCCGGCCAGAACCTCGGAAAAACCAGGCTCGACCCGCAGCACCTCGCGCCCATCCCGGATGGTGACCGTCACTTTGCCGTCCCCGGCCCGCACGGTCGCCTGAAGCTGCCGTAGGGCGGGTAGGTCGATCGTCAGGGCCTCGAAATCCACCCGGAAATCGTTCGGGCCGCGGGAGAGCGGCTCCGCCAGGCGGTGATGCCGCACCAGGCGCTCCCAGTCCGCCTGGGGGTCCGCCAGGGTGGGGGCGGGCAGTTCGACGTAGATCTTTCGCTGGATGGGTCGGATCTGAATGCTGCGCTCGCCGGCTGCTTTGCGCACGATCTGGTGCGCCGCCCGGCTGGTTTCCGGGACCATCACGACCAGGTCCCCGCACACTTCCGCCTGGCAGGAAAGCCGATAGGCGGCCGGATCTTCCCCCTGCGCCAGGAGCCCATGTCTTCGCTTTTCCCAATAGGAGCGCTCGGCCGGCTCGGGCGGCGCCAGGTGGTCCCGGCTGGAGCGCAGGTTTTCCTGCGGGAATTCCCCCTCATGGACGATAATCCGGCACTTGCCGCAGGTCGCCCGCTCCCCGCAGATGCTGTCGATCGAGACGCCGGCGCGCTGGGCCGCCTGCCGTAGCCGGCTGCCGCCTTCGACCTCGACTCGGATGCCCATCGGCTGGAAAATCACCCGGTGGTCACTCAATGCACTTTTTTCCGCTGCATTTGCTCAGATCAGGTTGGTTTGGAATCGGAAAGGCGGTAATCGCTCCTCCAAAGATATTTGCGGCCGGATGGAATCGTCCCTCGCTGGGCCGGGTCCGGCAAAACCGCAGCCGTTTGGAGTCCGTTTCCGGCCTCGCTCCCGGCTGCAGGCATTATACACTTTCTGGCCCCCAGCCCGGATCGCCAATACCACGCCCCCAAGGCAGGTGGTACGATCCACCTTTTAGATCAGTGCCTTCATCTTAAACGGCCCCTGTTTGAGCATGATCACGTCCGCACGGCGCAGCGCCATGTATTCCACGTTTTGCAGCAGGCGGTGCTGCTGGTCCCGGTCTTCCTGGTCCAGGTAGGCGGCCGCGTGGTTCCAGACCCGCTCACGCCAGTGATTGATCAGCTGGGATACGACGATGAAGTCCAGGTGGAACGAAACCTTGTTGAGGGCATCGAGTATGGGGGAGTAGCGGCTGACGATCTCCTGCTGGGTGGCTTCCATGGTGCCGGCGATGACCTGGTTGACGTGCGTATGGTCGTCGTAGCGCTGCTGTTTCTGGTCCGGGGAAAGGCCGGCCCACTCATCCTTGAGCATGTCGATCAGGGTCAGTACCAGGTCGTGGTTGATGTGGGCGTTGATCCCCAGCAGCAGGTGTTGGGCAGTTGTCGTTTGCGGGTTTTCGGCCACCTGGAATGCCACCCGC
>JBFKII010000164.1:0-9201 GCA_041632295.1 Anaerolineales bacterium
ATTTCCAGGCTGCCCGAACGGGCAGCCTTTTCTTTTGCACTTTAAGGACCTGAAGCACCCGCATCCGGAACCTCTCGCAGTCTATTTGAAACCCTTCAGGGCGAATTAATCTGATCAGCAACCAGCAGGCAGCCTGAGGACCGGCGCCTGAACCCGGAGAAGACCATGCCAGAACAAATTCTCGTCGCCGTCGCCTGGCCCTACGCCAACGCCCAGATTCACGTCGGCAATATAACCGGCGCCTACCTGCCCGCCGATATCTTCGCCCGCTACCACCGGCTGAAAGGCAACCGTGTGATCATGGTCTCCGGATCGGATGCGCACGGCACCCCGATCACCGTGCGCGCCGACGAGGAGGGACTGGAAGCCGAGGTGGTCTACAAGCGCTTCCACCAGACCTTCCTGGACCTGTTTCAGAAAGCGGGCCTGGCCTACGACCTGTTCACCAGCACGCACACTGAGAACCACTTCAAAGTCTCCCAAAGCATCTTCATGGCGCTGCGGGAGAGCGGCCATCTGTACGCCGAAAAGCAGCAGCAGTGGTATTCACCTGGCCAGCGCCGCTTCCTGCCCGACCGCTACGTGGAGGGCACCTGCTACATCTGCGGCTATGACTCGGCGCGCGGCGATCAGTGCGACAACTGCGGCAACCTGCTGGAAGCCACCCAGCTGATCGACCCGCGCTCCAAGATCGAGGGCTCGACTCTGGAACTGCGCGAGACGGAGCATTTTTTCCTCGATCTCGGCCGGCTGCAGCCCGATATCGTCGAGTTCCTGCAGGCGCGGGAGAGCTACTGGCGCCCGAACGTGGTGCGCCAGTCCCTGGGCCAGATCCTGAGCGAAGGGCTGCGCGGCCGGCCGATCACCCGCGACCTGGACTGGGGGATCCCGGTGCCCCTGGATGGTTGGGAGGGCAAATGCCTGTACGTCTGGTTTGAGGCCGTGATCGGTTACCTGTCGGCCTCGGTAGAGTGGGCGCAGGTCAACGGCCAACCGGATGCCTGGCACGACTGGTGGTACAACCCGCAGGCCAAAGCCTACTATTTCATTGGCAAGGACAACATCCCCTTCCACGCCGTGATGTGGCCCGCTCAGCTGCACGGAGCCGGGGCCTGGTTCGGAAAAATCTTCGAAGAAAAAGAAGACACCGCGCTGACCCTGCCCTTTGACGTGCCGGCCAACGAGTTCATGAACCTGGAAGGCCGCAAAATCTCCGGCAGCCGCAACTGGGTGGTCGATGGGCTGGACTTCCTCACCCGCTACGATCCCGACCCGCTGCGCTATTACCTGACCACCAACATGCCCGAATCGCGCGATTCGGACTGGGACTGGGGGGAGTTCGTCGCCCGCAATAACAATGAACTGGTCGCCACCTGGGGCAACCTGGCCAACCGGGTGCTCTCGTTTTCCAGCCGTCACTGGGAGGGCCGCGTGCCCACTTTCGAGGGGGACCTGCGGCCCGCCGACCGGGCATTGCTGGAGACCGTGGAAGCCGGCTTTGACAGCGTCGGCGCGCTGCTGGAAGCAGTCCGGCTGCGGGCTGCTTTGCAGGAGGCCATGCGGCTGGCAAGCGAGGTAAACCGCTACCTGGACGAGGCGGCGCCCTGGTTCGAGATCAAATCAGATCGCAACGCAGCCGCCAAATCGATCTACACTGCACTGCGGGCGGTGGACTCGATCAAGATCCTGCTGGCCCCTTTCCTGCCCTTCAGCAGCGAGCAGCTGCACGGCTTCCTGGGTTACGAACAGCCAATCTTTGGCCGCCAGGCCGTCCAGACCCTCCAGGACAGCCTGGGGGAGCACGAGGCGCTGTGCTACCTGCGGGAGGGTGCCAGTGGGCGCTGGGAGCCCAGCGATCTGCAGCCTGGGGCTGCGATCCGCAATCCGGCCCCGTTGTTCAAAAAACTCGATGAGTCCGTGGCCGAGGCCGAACGGGCCCGGCTGGGCACCAGGGTTTAGCAGAACGGACGCCCTTCGGCGTCCGTTTTTTTTATGCAATCCGGCCCGCCAGAGCCTGCCTGACCGGCTCGGGAGCGCGCAGCACCCCGCGCACCACGATCTTTTCGATCGCCTGCCCGGCCAGCTCGGGGGGGACGTCCTCAGCGATGCGCAGCATACCGAGCACGAAATAGCTGCCGCGCTTGCCACTTTCGACGACTTTCTCCAGGCTTTTCCGGTCCAGGACGACGATCCCCATCACAAATGACCGGCGCGTGACGGCGTGCTGGAGCGACTCGGCGTGGGTGTTGAGCTGGTTGCGAATGGCGGTGCGGATGAAGTCAGTGCGGTTGGAGTAGAAGCCCTCCTCGACAAGCAGGTCCACCTTGCCCAGGTCGACAATGCTCATGTTGATGGTGATTTTTTCGGTCTGTGCCATGTTTTCTCCGTTTCTGCTCATACTTATTGGTCGATAAATTGCCCGCTCGCGGGCAGCAAAATAATTTTCATTGAGCGATGCTGTCAGCCTGAAGTTTAGGGGAGTGACTGTCACCTTAAGGTGACAGTCACTCCCTTCCACCGGTCATGATGATATTTTATCAGGAAATAGCCATCCTGTCACCATCCATTTACCATCTTGACGGATGGAAAAAACGGCCCTGCGCACAGGGCCGTTTTGAGTCTGGAAAGGCTGCCCGGTTTTTTTCGACTACTCCCGGGTCACCACCGGCAAGAATATCTCGTACAGGTCGACCGTCAGGGTCAGCGGCACGAGCACGGCCGGCGTGACCGGATCGTTGCTCTCGATGCACAGGCTGCCGCTGTAAACGCCGTCCGCCAGGCCGGTCGAATCGAAGGTCACATTGACCGTATCCGACTGCCCGCCGGGAGTGCTACCGGTGGCCGGGCTGGCGCTGACCCATGGAAGGTCGGTCGGGAGGCAGCCCCCCGCCAGCGAGATGTCATCGACGAAGAAATTCAGCGCCCCCCCACCGGCGTTGGTGGTCGATCGAAAAGCCAGGTTGTGTGTGCCGCCATCCGCAAAAGCGCTGACATCCAGATCGACCTGGGCATACGTTCCGTAGGCACTCTGGTCCGCTTCCGTGAAAGTGGCCAGCACGTTTCCGTCGATTTCAACGTTCAGGAAACCGGTCGTGTTGGCTACCGGGATCTCCAGCCAGAACGAAAGGACGGCACTTTCCGCCGGAATGATTACGTTCTGATCCACGGATCCGGTCTCACTCACTCCGGTGATGCCACCAAACCAGGCCCAGAAGGAACCGCTGTGCGGCCCGCTGCCACCGCCCGTACCGCAGGCGGCATTGCAAATCGGGGTTCCGAAATTGGACGAAAATTCGTTCCAGAACGGGTTCGGCGTGCCGGCTTCAAAGCCGCCGTCCTGGACCACGTTCCCTTGCTGAGGGGATTTGCCTGAACCAGGGTTTGCATGCGTAGCGGCCTGGTCGGCCCGCTCCTGAATGGTCCAGTCCAGGTCGGCATCCCCGGTGTTGCTGATGACCAGGCTCAGCATCGCGGTCTGGTCGGGGAACAACGTGGTGGAAAGCGCGCCGGGCGCCACTTGGATCACCGGCGGAACGGTCACCCTGGCGGTATCGCTCGAGGATGCAACGTCCGTCGGGCCGGCGTTGTACGCCGTCCAGGTCGCAGTGTTTACCGTCGTCTGCGTGATCTGTGTGGTGACCGTGAAGAAGACCGAGGCCGCCGGCGCCAGCGAAAACGAAAAATCAGGCCCGAGCAGCTGCCCTAGCTCGCTGTCGACCACATCGTGCAGGTTGAGTGTCACCAGGCCGAGGTTGGTGACCTCGAAGCAGTAGGTGACATCCGTGCCCGCCGGCACCTGGATCGATTCTGTGGAAGCACACACCCCCGGGTCCGTCCCCACGGTCTTGTCAAGCTGGATTTCCGGCCCTTTGACATTCACCGTAGCCAAGTCGCTCGAGACGGCCACGTCCGTCGGGCCCGGGTTGTAGGCCGTCCAGGTGGCCGTGTTGATCGTGGTCTCGGTGATGTTGGTGGTTTGGGTCAGGAACACCGAGGCGCCAGGTGAGAGGTTGAAGTTGAAGGCGTCCAGGATCGTCCCCAACTCGCTGTCGGTAAGATCGTGAACCGAGAGCGTGATCGTCCCGGTATTGGTGACTTCGTAGCAGTAATAGACATCCGTCCCCGGCGCGACATCGATCAAATCGGAGGGGGCGCATATCCCAGGGTCGGTGCCGACCGTTTTGTCCAACAGGATGTTCGGCCCTTCCAGGTCGGCGATCCATCCCCCGCCGGCAAACAACTCGGCGGAAGTCCAGGGATTGGGGATCGGGGCGACGTAGTCGTTGAGATCGAAATCAAAGACGTGGATCACACCGGGCTCGTCGGTGACCAGGTAGGCCCGGTCGCCCTGACTGACCGCCAACCCGTCGATATCGGTTTCCCCGGGGGGATAATCGGCGATCTTCGTTGCCGTCCCGTTCAAATTGATGCGGAACAGCCCGCTGCCAAAGGGCATGGTGTCATCATTGGTGGCGTAGAAGTCCCCGGTCAGCGGGTGGATCGCGAAGCCGCCGAAATCGTAATCCGCATCGACATAGTCGATGTACACGGTGGCGCTCAGCGTGCTGGTGTCGATCAAATAGACGGCCTCATTGGCGATATTGCGAGTGGCGTACAGGCTGCCGTTGAAATAAGCCAGCCCGACGACCACCAGCGAGCCGCCCCCCGGCGCAGTGATCGTGCCCAGTGTGCTGACGCCAATTCCCGGCACCCACTCGTACAGGGTAGAGCCGTCGTTGAACAGCACGCGCCCGTTGTCGGAGTCATATGCCGCGCCCCAGACGACGAAACCGGAAAAAACCGGAAAGGCATCGCCGGTATCCGGGTCGACCACGTGGGCGGGCACGGCAAGGTCATCCACACCGATAAAAAGGGGCGCCGAGACGATCCCGGTGTGGAAAATGGGACTCGAACGCCGGTTGGAATCCGGGCGGCTTTCCGCCTCCTGGGCAGCCGCCTGCTCTCGCAGCGTCTCGGGGTTGTCGGTGTCCGACTGGGCGCCCGCGCCCCGGACCGCGGCCAAGAAAAACGCGCCGACCAATCCGATCCCCAGCAACAAGATCCCCGCTGGTAGCCATTTCCGCTTCGCCATGTGCTCGCCTCCTAAGGGGTTGAAACGATTATTGGAAGTACTGCCGCCAGACGTGCCAGCCTGGCAAATTATATCCCTTCAGCAATTGGAATTTCGTGCCAGCGATCGCGTTCATTCCAAATCTAACAGATCCCATCCATAGGCAGTCTCCGCGACCTGGCGGCCGCCGATCACCTCGGTCTTTTCCCCGACCACCCGGCCGCCGAGTTTTTCATAAAAGTGGCTGGCAACCCGGTTATCGGAAAGCACCCAGAGCATCATGGCGATGAAACCAGACCGTGAGAGGGCCCCCACCTGGGCACGGAAAAGCCGCTTTCCAATCCCCAACCGCTTATAGGCCTCCAGCAGGTAAATGGCGTACAGTTCGCTGTCATAACGATCGGGAAAATCCGGTGGGGCCTGCTCGGGGCGAAACGGCCCACCGGAGACGAATCCGATGATCGCACCTTCTTCTTCGGCCACAAAAGTCCATTCCTGGTTGTCCCCCTCCAATTGGCTGCCCCAGTATGCCGCACTTCGTTCGACGGACAGGTTTTCCAATATGTTCTCTGGCACCAGGCCCCGGTAAGAGGTCTGCCAGCTGGAGACATGCACCCTGGCAATACCGACCTGATCGCCCGGCACCGCCCGTCGGATCGAAATGCCTCCAACCTGTTCGCTCATTGAGTCTACTTCTCGTATTCCCACAGCCCGCGCGCCCCGGCGTCCACACCACCGTCCACGGTGAGCAGCTGCCCGCTCACCCAGGCGGCCTCATCAGACGCCAGATACAGGGCGGCGTAAGCGATATCCTCAGGGTGCCCGGTGCGCGCCAGCCCGGGAACCGGCCGCAGGCGGCCTTCCGACTGCAGCCCCCGGATCAGACCCGAGCCGATACAGTTGACCCGGATCCCCTCTGGAAGCAGGTGCTTCGCCAGGCTGCGGCTCATCCCGATCAGGCCGCTTTTGGCGGCCGCGTAGGCCGGATTGCCCTCCTGGCGCACGGAATCGCTGGCCGCGACGGTCACAATCGCCCCGCCGCCTGCCAGATGCGGCCGGCAGGCCTGGACCAGGTGATACAGGCCCAGGAGCGTGTTTTCAATCGCCAGCGAAAAGAACTGCTCGTGGTGCTTTTCCATCCGGTCCAGGCTCATCTCAGGATTGAAAAAACCGCCCGCGCCGTAGTAAAGCACGTCCAGACGGCCCCAATTTTCAAGCACCTGGCCGATCAGGGCATCGACGGCCAGCCGGTCGGTCAGATCGCCCGCCAGCGGCAGGGCCTCGCCTCCCGCGGCGGCGATTCCAGCGGCTGTGCGCCCGGTCTTGGCAGGATCGCGCGCCGCCAACGCCACCCGGGCGCCTTCCTGGGCGAACAGGCGGGCGCAGGCACGGCCCATCCCGTCGCCTGCGCCTCCCAGAAAGACAACTTTATTTTTCAAGCGCATCCATCCCTCCTAGAAAATGGGAGGTAAATTGGGGAGTGACTGTCACCAGATCCTTCGCTAAAGCTCAGGACAAGGTTGACAGTCCCTCCCACTTAAAACTCCAAAACCTCCAAAATCACACAGCTCAATTCCGAGCTGCGCAGGCTGCCCTGCAGGGCGGCCCGAACATCTTCCCAGTCGCTTCCACCCGGAACCACCGCCACTTCCCTGACCCCACATGCCCGGACCAGCCGCGAAATTTCGATGCCCACCGGCAGTCCACCGGGTCTGGGAACCCTGGCGTGCGGGCTGGGCTGCAGACCGGTAGTCAGCGCCCCGCGATTGTCCACGATGACGATGGTCAGGTCCGATCCTGCCACCGCGGCGTTGCAGACAGCCGGAACAGAACTGTGGAAAAATGCTGAGTCCCCGATCACCGCCACCGCGGGTCCCGGCACGCCCGCCTGGCGCAGCCCCTGGGCGACCGCCACCGCCGATCCCATGGCAAACTTGGCATTCGCCCGGCCGGCCAGGGTCACCTGGCAGCCCGGATCGACAACGACCACCGGCTCCACACCCAACTCGGCGGATTCCGCTTCCAGCAGGTCGAACAGGCGGTTGTAAAATTCCGGCCTGCAGCGGCTGGTGCGCGGCGGGCGCTCCTGCGCTTCGCCATCCTTCGCAAAAGGCTCGAGCGCCGGAAGCCCCGGCTTGAAACGTTCCAACGCCGACCGGATCTGCCAGCGGTACAGCTCGCCGCCGCCGGGCAGGTGGCCGCTTCCCTGCCCGAAGATTTTCAGCGGCAGACCCAGGGCCTGTGCCAGCGCCCCAACGTGTAATTCGACAAAGGGATCGTTTTCTTCGAGCACCAGCAAACGGTCAAGTCCGGACAAAAAACGGCCCAGGCTTGCGGCCGGCAGCGGGAACAGGTGGTTGAGGGCCAACACACGAAGGTCTTCCCGAACGCCCCCACCCAGCACGTCCCGCAGCTTGGCAGACGCCAGGCCCGCTGCCAGCACGCCCGCTCTCTGGGCCCGCTCCCCGCCGGCCTGCGGATACTGCCCGTCCATCCAGGCGGCGATCTCATCGAGCCTGGCGTGCAGACCGCGGTGCAGCCGGACGGCGTTGTGCGGAGCGGGAAAGAACCGGTCCCGGTCTTTGGTCAGGCCCAGGTCGGGTTTGCTCGGGGGACCCGGGCTGGTGTAAACGGCGCCGTGCTGGTGGACAAAACTGCGCGTGATGCGCAGGATCACGGCGCTCTGGAAACGTTCGGAAATGGTGAAGGCCTGGATCAGGAGCTCGTAGCCCCGCGCCGGCGTGTCCGGTTCAAGCAAAGGCAGTTCGGCCAGGCGGGCGATCCAGCGCGAATCCTGGTCGTTCTGGGATCCGTAAGCGCCGGGGTCATCCCCCAGCAGGATCACCAGGCCGCCGTGCGCGCCGCTGAGGTTTAGCACCATCAGCGGGTCGAGCAGCACGTTCATTCCCACGCTTTTGACACAGACCAGGGCGCGTTTTCCCGCCATCGAAGCGCCGATCCCTATCTCCAGCGCCACCCGCTCGTTGACAGACCATTCAAAATAAACCCCATGGTCTGGCGCCGCCTCGGCGATGCGCGCCGCCGGATTGGAACCCGGGGTGCCCGGATAGCAGGTCACAAGCTGCACGCCGGCGTCGAAAGCGGCCTGTGCAAGCGCCTGGTCCCCGTACATTTCCGTCGCCGCTTCCAACCTCAGGCCTCCGGGATCAGGGACAGCAGGGCTTGCAGGGCGGCCCTGGCAGAGGCGGTTTTATTTGCCAGCCGCCCGCCCTGCCAGACGTAGCGCCGGACCTGATCTCCCCAGGGCGCGCTGAAGCCGATAAACGTCAGGCCGACCGGTTTTTCCGGGCTGCCCCCGTCCGGGCCGGCGATTCCGGTGACCGAAATTCCCACGTCCCCGCCCAGCCGTGCGCGCACCCCACGAGCCATCGCTGCCGCCACCTTCTCCGAAACCGCGCCATGTTCTTCCAGCATGCTTTCGGGGACACCTAACAGTCGCATTTTCAGCTGGTTGGAATAACTCACCACCCCGCCAAGATAATATTCGGAGGAGCCGGGCACATTGGTCAGCAGGTCGCCCAGCAGCCCGCCGGTACAGGATTCGGCCGTCACCAGCGTCAGCCCCCGGCGCCGCAGCAGCCTGCCTACCTCCACTTCCAACGCGTCCGCACCCATGCCGGGATTATAAATCACCGCACCACGAACCTGCGGGAAGGGTCCGTTGCGATCTGCCATCTGCTGTCTGCTGTCTGCGATCTTCCCGAGACTACTCAATTTCGATCCAACCACGCATGATAGAATTTTCCGGACATGTCCGTTTCCGAGACCCTCAGCGCTGTTCTGGATAACCTGCCGAGTAAGCCCGGCTGCTACCTGATGAAGGATGCCGGCGGAAAAATTATTTATATCGGCAAGGCGATCAATCTGCGCGCCCGCGTGCGTTCATACTTTCACGCCAGCGCCCAGCACAGCCGGAAAACGGTCAAGCTGGTCAGCAAGATCGACGACATCGAATGGATCGTCGTAGGATCGGAGTTGGAAGCGCTGATCCTGGAGATGAACCTGATCAAAAAGCACCGCCCGAAGTACAACGTGCGGCTCAAAGACGATAAGCGCTACCCGTATGTCAAGGTCCACTGGCAGGATGATTTTCCCAAAGTCACCGTCAC
>JBFKII010000165.1:0-9174 GCA_041632295.1 Anaerolineales bacterium
CGACCTGGGTATCATGCCGCTGCCGGACGAGCCTTTCGAGCGCGGCAAATGCGGTTACAAGCTGATCCAGTACATGGCCAGCGGCCTGCCGGTGGTCGCCAGCCCAGTGGGGGTCAATGCAGAGATCGTGGAAGATGGGATCAACGGATTTCTGGTGGAAAACCAGGGATCCTGGCTCAAAGCGCTCGAAACGCTTTGTGCAGACGCCGGCCTGCGACGGCGAATGGGGGCTGCCGGGCGCACCCGCGTGGAGAAGGGGTACAGCCTGGAAATCGCCGCCCCCAGGCTGCTCGAACTGCTGACAAAGGCAGCCGCCTAAAACTTTCCCAGGAGCCTCGATGAAGGAATACCTTATCCCAGTGCAATCGGCTTTCCGGCAGCATGCGGACCCCGAAACCGCTATCGCAATGGCGAAATACATGCGCGACCAGTTCCCTTTTTTCGGAATTAAGGCGCCATTGCGAAAAGAAATTGTCCAGAGGTTTTTGAAGGATCACGGACTGCCCCATCCCGCGCAGGCCGGCCCAATCGTGCTCGACCTCTGGGGGTTGCTGGAGCGGGAATACCAGTACACAGGCGTCAGCCTGATGCGCCGCCTGGCGGGAAAACTCGATGCGGACGTGATGCCGGTGGTCGAGCACATGATCACCGAAAAATCCTGGTGGGACACAGTCGACGAGATCGCCTCCCGTGTCGTTGGAAGACTGTTCGCCCGATTCCCCGATTTGCGGGCTGTGACGCTTCCGGCCTGGCGCACCTCGGATAATTTCTGGCTGCGCCGCAGCGCCATTCTGTTCCAGCTGAATTACAAGGCGGAAACGGACCTGGCGCTGCTGTTTGGAATCATTCGTGAAAACCTGGACTCGCAGGAATTTTTTATCCAGAAAGCGATCGGATGGGCCCTACGAGAGGCCTCGAAAACTCATCCCCAGCCTGTACGGGATTTCACTACCGCCACGCCACTCGCCCCGCTCAGCCGGCGGGAAGCACTGAAATGGCTGGCCCGCAAAGGGTGAGCGGAAGATTGAATTGACCGCCATAATCCGGTATGATGGATCTGCCGCCGGCAGGCATCAACGCCGGGGGAATCCGCAGTCTGGTAGGGCCTGCCTCTGAGTGTGTATGGGGCGTATTAGCTATCTCAAGGAGGACCATTATGGCGAACGCAGGCATGCATGCACTGATCGGCGCGGCCGCCGGTAGAGCCGCACCGGTGCGAACCTGGCTGGTCTTGGGGATCATTCTCGGCAACATGTTCCCCGACCTGGATAACTTTGCCGTGGCGGTTGCGACGCTTACCGGTGGGGATACCCACGGGCTGCACCGAACATTTACCCACAGCGTTTTCACCATGCTCGCCATCTGGCTGCTGTTCTTCGTCATCTCCAGGATGCGGAACGACGAACGTTGGCTGAATTTCGGGAATGGGATGGCGATCGGGGTCGGTATGCACATGGCCGTAGACATGCTCGTCTGGTTCAACGGCGTTGAGCTGCTGTGGCCCCTGGGGACCGAATACAATTTCTGGGCAAATTACACGCCCCCAGAATGGCTCCGCACGTTCGTTTCCGTTTCGGCAGAATTCCTTTTTTTCTGGCTTTATCTGCTTTGGATTCGGAGCGTGGCCAGGCAAAAAGGGACCGATGGTGGCGCCCCGCGTTCCCTGGCATTCTGGACCAACCTGATGCTGGCCCTGTTTTTGATCTTTCTGCCGCTTTCCTACCTGTGGCCCGGATACTTCACGGTTTACGGTGCGCTGTACCTGGTCTCTCTGGCGGCGGTGTTCGTGATCACCATCCGCATGCGGGATACACTCGAGCTTCTCGGCGCCCGCACCGCCTGAAACCCACTAGGGGCGGGCCAGTTCAAACAGATAGCCGGCCCGCTGGTGGGAAAAGCGGGAGGTGGCGCTCACTACCAGCACGACTTCTTCCACGCCGCTGCCGATGTTGAGCGGGATCTCGTTCGCGTTCTCCGACCCCAACTCGATATATTCCACCTTGAATTCGCTCCCCGCGCGGGTGATCATCGCCAGCCGGAAGGTCTGGGGAAGCTGGTTTTTAATGCGCACAAAACCTGCGGCCTCCCAGCCCCCATCGTCCGTTTCGAAATCCGTGAAATAACCGATTTCGGGGATGCGGATGTCGTCGAGCAGGAGCCCGGCCCCGTTGACCGCGGCGTCCGTGACGTATTCGAAACGCAGCACCACCTGCTCTCCTGCAAAACGGGAGAGATCGACCTGCTCCTGCTCCCAGAATATCGACCGGCCGTTGTACGCCCAACCAAAACTGTTGCCGGAGGGGTCCTCCGGCGTGCCGCCGGGGGTCGTCAGAATCTCCCAGGTCTCCCCATCGGTGGATGCGACCAGGTAGGCGTAGTCGTAGTCCGCTTCCAGGTCGTACCAGATCCAGTAATCCAGGGTCAGGGGGCCCTGGTGCCCGCGGAAATCGAAGCTGCGGGTGAGGGTCATGTCCGAGGAATCGCCGCGATTGGACCAGAAATAATACTCACCTGAATACGGGTCCGCCGGGACGACAGTGGTTTGAGTGGTGCCCGAGAAACGCAGCGTGTGGTTGCCCGTGCAGGTTATACGGATGTAGTCGATCCCGTACTGGCTGATATCGCGGGCCTGCTCGCCGCTCGGGCAGGAGGATATGGTCTCTGTCGGGCCGGGCTGCGGCAAAGTTTCGATGACGGAATATGCATAGCGCCCGTCTCCGACGGAGGGGTCGTTCAGGAACAGTGCCAGGCTGAAGTCCTGGAAAAGGTCATCCCCATCCGGCAGTCGCCCCAGCACGGGATCCGGAAGGGCGAATTCGGCCAGCACAAGGTCGATGGAATGCAAACCGTTTTGCGGGTGCCCGACCAGCTGCTGGGTGGCCTGCGCGCCGAAGCGATCCAGGAAATAGGCCAGAAAAAGATAGGCGCCGCCGTAGTGGGGGGTCCTCGGTCCATCTTCCGGCCAGGTGTTCAGCTGGATATCGGTGTCACGCGTATATCTGCGGTCAAAACCGCCGTCGTAATATCCGGTGAGCAAAGCTGCCAGCTCGCTGAACCCTTCATTCATCCAGGTCGTTTCGTTCCGGTCCTGGTTCCAATGCACCATGTGCTGGAACTCGTGGGCCAGCACGCTGTAGGTGGAAAACTCGCTCAGGCGCAGATTGTCGGCATTGAGGAAGAACATCTCATGGGCATTGGAATATTCATGCGCCAGCGGGTGCATTTCGTCCGCAGAGGAAAAATACCCGGCGATGCTGTCCCCGATGCCCCCGACATACAGAATGTAAATACGAGGGTCGTTATCGATCCCGGGGGACCACTCGCTGCCGAAAAACTCGCGCACGGTCGGGTAAATGTGGTTTTCAAATTCATCCACCAGCACACGGATGTCCTGGGAGTCGTAAGTGCGCCCGGTCTCGTGCCAGAAATAGACGTGCGGGGTGACGTATGCCAGGGTGGCTTCGATCAAAATGTTTTCGTTGGTGTCCACGTTGAAGCCCCAGAACGTCTGCACCGCGCCGGCTGTGAGCGCCGAAGCCGGAGGCGGAATGGTTTCGGGGATGTCCACGCGCACACCGCCCAGCCGCCGGGCCAGGTCCGCCGGGTCGTTCTCGGGGACCACGATCTCGGAGAGCAGTTGGAGTGTGTCCGGTTCGGCGGGCTGTGTGGAGATCACGACCTCCACAGGCGTCGGGCTGAGTGGGGCTGTGTCGACCACATCGCCGCTGTCCGAAGCGGAAATGCGAAAGAGCATGAGTGTACCCAGTGCGCCGACGGCAAGGCACAGGCAGACCAGGAGGATGGCCAGGCAGGTGAGGACGGTGACGCTTGTTTTCATGTATGGTTTCCGGTTATGATCAGGCACTTTGAGGCTGCTGCAATCCCGCACGGTATGGGGGGCGGTCCGGCGCATTTTTCAGGACCGGGACCCGCTGCCAACAAACGGTCAGCCAGGGTCCTGACCAGCTTTAATACGTTGCAAGGTGAAGAAGGTTGTGATTTTTCGGATTTATTATCTGCTGGCTTCCCTCCAGGCCCTGTGGGCGTTGGTCACCCTGTTACGCATCCCGCCGGACCCGAAGAACGCCATTCTGCTGGGGTATTCTGCGCCGCGCCTGGCCTTGCTGGCGGCGGTGCTGGCGATTTTGGGGGTATTCGGCTGGCTGGCCTGGCGAAGCCTGCGGGACCGCCCGCGGCACGTTGAGGACGTCCGCCGGATTCTACTCGAACATCACCGCTGGGGGTGGCTGGTTTTAATGGGCATCCTGATGTTTGCCGCCGGGGCCCTTGTCGCAGGGGCGCTGCAGCAGCGCAGTTTACACTTGTTGGCCCCTCCAGGGGATCTTCCGGAGTTGGAGATCGAGCAATATTTTACCCAGCTTGCCTTTTTCCGGCTGGAACCGGCGTTGACAAGGCTGCTGCCGTTGGCGGTCCTGGGGGCGGGATTGGGCCTCCAGAGCGTGCTCCTGGTGCCGGTGATGGCGATGGGCTGGGCGGAATGGCGCGCCCGGCTGGGAAGGCAGCATCTCTGGACTGTGGCGGCGCTGTTCGGGGCCGGAATGCTGGCCTGGCTGGGGCTGGGGGGCGTCGCGCTGCGAATCCGCCCGGACGTAATCGGCTGGAATACGATCGGCGGCCCACTGCTGGAGACCCAGGTGCTGGAGATCGGCATGCTGGCCGCCGCCACGCTTCTGATCGCTCCCATCGTGAAGCGCCTGAGGTTCGCAGGCCTGTTCAAGCGCCGGATCCCCTGGGACGCCCTGCTGTTTGTCCTGATCTGGCTTTCCGCGGCCGTGCACTGGACTTCGGTGCCGCTATCCCCCAGTTGGTACCTGGCCCCGCCGAGGGCTCCCAACCAGGAGATGTACCCGAACTCCGACGCAGCCATTTACGACCTGACGGGCCAGAACATGCTGGTCGGCGAGGGGTTGAAGACCGCCCCTTTCAACCCGGCAGTCATCCGGCGCCCGCTGCTGACCTTCGGGATCGGCCTGCTGCACTCTCTGGCCGGCCAGGATTACGCTGCGGTCGGAAACCTGCAGAGCGCCCTATTGGCCCTGCTGCCCGCCCTGGTGTTCCTGCTGGCCAGAATCTACGGCTCGCGGCTGATCGGGATGCTGGCCGCAGGCCTGATCATTCTGCGGGAAGGCAACACCATTGCGCTGGCGGGGGAAATCACGGTGTCCCATTCGCGACTGCTGCTCGCGGACCTGCCTTCAGCGATGCTGGCGGTGCTTTTCCTGCTTGCTGCGCACGCCTGGCTTTCCAGAATGGGGGCCGGGCGCGCCTGGTCGCTCCTTTTGGGGGCGGTTTTGGGTGCTGCCATCATGGTCCGGGTGGAGCTGATCGTTTTTCTGCCCGCCCTGGCCATCGCGGTCTTCTGGCAGGCGCGCCGGCGCTGGAAAGATGCGCTGCCGGGCCTGGCGCTCGCAGTGGTGGCGATCGTTTTGTTTATCGGCCCCTGGATGTTCCGCAACTGGCAGCGCACGGGGAGGCTCTACATTGAAGTGCCCAACTGGCGGCTGGCTTTTTACCTCGACCGGCTCCTGAACACAGAAACCTCTTTCGAAAACCGCCCTTCCGGTGCCCAGCTGCGGCCGATGCTGCAGGAGCCTGAAGGAGCAGTGCCCTCGCTGGTGCTCAACCATTTTTTGCACAGCAACCTCCAGGCGGTGCTCATGTTCCCGGACATAGTGCGGGCGGTAGATGCCGCCGCGGGCTTCAGCGAGCACGAGAACCCTGAACGCTTCTGGGACGCCTGCTGCGGGCGGGAGAATTACATCCAGCGCCTGCCTTTCTGGCAGTGGCGGAAGTGGGACATGAGCCTGCCCACTCAGACCCTGCTGCCCATCGCCGCGACCATTTTCATCCTTGCGGTCGGGCTGGTGCGCACCTGGAAAGCTCTGGGGCCGGCCGGGTTGCTGCCGCTTTTGATGTTCGAGTTCTACGTGCTGATCAATGCCGCCGTGCGCACCTCTGGGGGGCGCTACCTGCTGCCGGTGGATTGGGTCTGGATTTTCTATTATGCCGTTGGGCTGGCCTTCGTGGCACGCGGGTTCGTGTTGCTGGTCCGGCCGGCTGCTGAACCCGTCTTTGCCCTGTCCGCCGGAGCGCCAGCCGCCAGGCGGGAGAACGAACGCCCGGTATGGTTTTTGCCCGCCCTGGCCGGGTTGATCCTGGCGGCTGGCGCTGTGATACCGCTGGGCGAGCGGCTGTACCCGGTCCGTTACGGCCCTGAGAACGGAGATCGCTGGTTGGGCGAGGCTGCGGCGCAGGCGCCGGCTATTGAGGCCTTGCTGGAAAACGGAGGGGTCGCCCTTTACGGGCGGGCGCTCTACCCGCGGGCATACGGGCCAGGAGAGGGGGAGCAGGGCACCACTTTCCCCAGTTTTTACCCCCAGGAAACCGCGCGCATCGCCTTCCAGCTGGCCGGCCCGGTCTCGAGCGGGGTGGTCATGGCCGTCGACCCGGGGCGGGGCCTAGTGTTTCCGCATGCGGAGGATGTGCTGGTGGTGGGCTGCCGCACTTCCCACTTGAAAGGGGATCACACCCGGGCGGCTTTCATTTACCTGCCCGAGACCGGGCGCGTGCTTCAGGGGGACGTGGCTGCCTCGGGCCCGCTTTCCTGCCCGATACCCTGAAGCCTGCTGCTCTCCCGGGCCGGCGGGGGAAAAGCGGCGCTGGCCGCGCTGACCAGGCCCAGAAAGACCCAGATATTTGGCAGGGCGAACGAATCGGTCGAGAAGGCCACCATCACCGCTGCCAGGATGCCCAGCGCGGCGGCGCGCCCCCAGTAGCGCGCATGCGGATCTGGAGAGAGCCACAAGAGGGTGGCCTGGCCGCTGAGGACCAGCAAGAACCCGCAAAACAGGGCGAAGCCCAGGATGCCGTTCTCAGCCAGCACCCGCACAAACAGGTTCTTGGGGGTGACCAGCTGGGTGCGGCCCTGTTCGGGTACGATCAGGTCCAGGATCTCGGGGTAACGGTAAAGGGGGATTTCAGGCAGGTGGTCTTCAAAATGGAGGGCATAGTTTCCCGGACCGACGCCCAGCAGCGGCGATTCCTCAAACATATCCAGTGCAGTTCCCCAGTAGATGAATCGCTGCCCAAAGGCGATATAGGCCCAATAGCTTCCGCCGGCCTCCGGGTCGGTCCAGAAACGCCACAGGCGGGAAAAATACCGGTTGTTGGAGCCCACGCTGAAGACCAGCGCGCCAAGCACGGCGGCCAGTACGGCGAAGACCCCCAGCCGCCCCCAGAAATTGCGACCGGATAGCAGCCTGGCGGCCCAGCCGGGATGCGGCTCTTCCTGTGCGCCTCGCCCGGCCAGCACCGTCACCGCCAGCAGGACGAAAAGGATCACCAGCCCGGTGCGGGAGAAGGTCAGCAGCAAAACAGCGGTGGTCCACAGCAGCAGGCCGTCTTCGACGATCAACCCGCGCCAGCGCCGGGAAAATACCGAGACCCTCTGAATCACGCCGCTCAGCAACCAGGGCAAGACCAAGATGCAAAGCTGCTCGGCGAACCAGCTCGGTTCGTAGGCCAGGCCGGAGACGCGTTTCTCCTGCAGGTTGCGGATGGAAAAGAGGTGGTGGATGGCGTTCAGCCGGTCGAAGTAGGCGTTCCAGAACGCATCACCGCCCACCGGTCGCAGGACGTACAGCGATTGCAGGCTGGCCCACAGCAGGGCGATGGAGAAGCCCACCAGCAGCCAGCGCACGGTAAAGCGCAGGTCCTCGGGCGCGCGAGGTACCAGGGCGGCCGATAGGAAAAAGCCGCTCCCCAGCGCCAGGGTCAGCAGGCTGCGCAGCATGCGGTCCAGGCTGGACACGCCGCGCAGGTCGGGGGCCGGGCTGGCCAGGGCCAGGGCGGCGCTGAGCAGAACCACCAGGGTGAACAGGATCCAGGGCTGCAGGGCGGGCGGCAGCCGCTCCTGCCACAGGCGCTTGAACACCACCAGCGCCAGCAATCCGACCAGGGCGTAGACCGCCAGGGGCCGGACGGTGGAAGCGCCCCCCAGCACCCGCGGCAGGTAAGGGAAGCTGGTGACGGGCAGGCTGACCAGGAATGCGGCCCACAAAATGCGCAGCCAGCGTGTGTCCAGGGCGGCAGTCATTCGGACACCCGGTTCATCCGCAGGGCGCCGGCAAAATGGAGCAGCAGCCATCCGAAGAGGCCCGCCAGCGCGCCCGCCAGGGCCCACATGCCGCTCGTGCGCAACGGCGCCACCTGGACCCTCGAATCTGCCGCCGGCTCGACCAGCAGAAAGGCGGACAGGCCGTGAGAGGCCCGCTTGGTCTCCAGCCAGCGCTCGGAGGAATCGGCGATCGCAGTCTGGGTCCGGCCGCGCTGCGCCGCCAGGGCATCGCGCCCGGAGGAAAGCACGTCGAGCGCCCGCTGGGCCCAGGCGGCATATTCGGCGGCGTTATCTCCGGTTGGGGGTGGAGGGATAACAACCGTTCCGCCGCCGGCCGGGAGAAGCCCGGCCAGGGCCCGCGCGGCGGACTTCTGGGCCGGTGTCAAATTTTCTTCGGACCCTTCCAGAGAGGTCAGCAATTCTCTGAACGACGTTTCGAGTGTCTCCAGCTCGGTTTCGTGCTGGCGTAGATCTGCCAGGGTTCGGAGCTGGAGCGAGCGTTGGATATCCAGGGTGTAAAAGGCCTGGGCGTGTTCCAGGGCTTCGGCGGTGTGTGCCAGCACCACGGGGTGCCAGGCTTCCAGCAGGGCTGTTGCGGTTTGCAGGTCGTCCGAGACGGCGGTCAGGTGCCAGACCCCGGCGTTGCGCCAGCGGGGGGCCAGGCCGGCCTGCAAAGTTTCGATGCCGGCTGCATTCCAGGACGGATCTTGTGCCTGGAGGCGGGCCAGGGTTTCTTCCAGCACAGGGCCGGACTCGACAAAGCCCTCCAGCTGTTCCATCTGCCAGTTTTTGTAATCATCGGGAGTCATAAACTGGGCGTCGGCGTTGAATGCCACGAACAGGGGCAAACGCGCCTCGTACTGCGCCGGCAGCAGGGCGGCGAGCGCCATCCCGGCCAGGGCGCCGGCCACCACGGCTGCCGCGCCGAGGTACCAGCGTAAAATCAGGGCCCGGAGCAGGCCCTGCAGGGCCCAAACGTCGAGCGTGGAGTGGTTCATGGCGACCAGCGCCGCTCCATCCACAAGATCGCGGCGGCC
>JBFKII010000166.1:0-9081 GCA_041632295.1 Anaerolineales bacterium
AGACCGCCCCCGATCACTTTGCCCAGCGTGGTGAGATCGGGCCGGATTGCGTAAAGTGCCTGCGCCCCGCCGGGATGGACGCGGAACCCGGTCATCACCTCGTCAAAGACGAGCAGGCTTCCATGTTGCTGGGTGAGATCACGCAACCCCGGCAGGAAATCTGGCGCCGGGGGAACGACTCCCATGTTTCCTGCCACCGGCTCGACGATCACGGCGGCGATCGCTTCTGGAAACTGTTTGAACAATGCTGCCACCGAGCCCAGGTCGTTGAACCGGGCTACCAGCGTATCCTGGGCCATCCCAGGCGTCACGCCGGGTGAGTCCGGCAGTCCCAGCGTCGCCACACCCGAACCGGCCTGGACCAGCAAGAAGTCGGCGTGACCGTGGTAGCAGCCCTCAAATTTGATGATTTTGTGGCGCCCCGTGAAAGCCCGCGCCAGCCGCAAAGCGCTCATCGTCGCCTCCGTCCCGGAGTTGACGAAGCGGAGCATCTCGATTTGCGGCATGAATTCCCGAACCAGCCGGGCAAGCGCTACCTCCAGGGGGGAGGGAGCCCCGTAGCTGGTTCCATGCTGTGCGGCCCGCTGGACCGCCGCGACCACCTTCGGATGGGCGTGGCCCAGGATAAGCGGTCCCCAAGAAAGGACGTAGTCGATGTAGCGGTTGCCATCCACATCGTAGAGAAATGGCCCCTCGCCGCGCCCGATGAAGAGCGGGTTCCCCCCGACAGCGCGGAAAGCCCGGACGGGAGAATCTACCCCGCCGGGGATCAGGTCTAATGCCTCTTGATAGAGTTGTGTTGATTTGTCGGTGTTCATACAGGCAGGTATTCCTCCTGAAACTGGAGCAGGCGTTCAGCAGCCACCTCGCCCGAATGTATGCAATCAGGGATGCCGATACCGCGGTAGCCGTTACCGGCCAGGGACAGCGTGGGCAGGTCTCCCAGCGCTTTTTCAATGCGAGCCAGGCGTTCGGGATGCCCCAGGTTGTATTGCGGCATAGCTTTCTCCCACACAAACACACGCGTGAACAGGGGTTCGGCCGTGATCCCCAGGGTCTGACGGAGCTCTTCCGTGGCAATGTCAAGCAGACCGGCATCGTCCCATGGAATTTCCCCTTCCTGGCCAGCGCGACCGACGAAAACGCGCAGAAGCGCATAACCTTCTGGGGCTCGGTGCGGGAATTTGGTCGAGGTCCAGGTGCAGGCCAGTGCTCTGCGACCCTCACGCCTGGGGATCACATACCCGTATCCATCCAGTGGGCGCGGCAGGTCGGTTTCCCGGTAAGCCAGGGAGACGGTCGCGGTAGAGACGTACTCGATGCTCTGCAGTTCTTCAGCCAGCCCAGGGCTGACATCGGCCAACAACTGCCCGGCAATGTAGGCGGGGGTAGAGAGCACCAGCGCATCCGCCTCAAGGGTCTCTCCATTATCCAGCCCGACCGACCAGACGCCATCCTCCCCGGGGGATTCATCTCGCCCGATCCGGTTGACGGTCTTGTGGGTCCGTAACTCGACGCCGGATTCTTCCAGCACGCGGACCAGGGCGGTGACGATCTCTGCCAAGCCAGTGAGCGGGGTTAGAAACAGGCTGCGAGAGCCGGGAGCGGAGGCCAGCCCTCTTTTTTCCCGCTCACGCCGCGCTGCTAGTGCACCTCGGACCAGCCCACCATGCTTCACTTCCAGATCGCGCAGGTAGGGAAAAGTGGACAACAGGCTGAGCCTGTCCCCATCGCCGGCATAAATGCCGCTCATCAGAGGCTCAATCAGGTTCTCATAAGTCCCGCGGCCCAGGCGGCGGGTGACGAAGGCACCCAGGCTTTCGTCGCCGTTCATACGCTCGGCTGGTAGCAGGAAGTCCAGCCCCAGGCGGGCCTTTTGACCCCAGGAGAGCAGACCGGTTCGGGCCATGTCGCCGAATTCGGTCGGGATCATCATCGTTAGCCCGCCGGGCAGTTCGTGAAGGCGGCCGTTTTTCAGGATGAAGGTTTTCTTCGCTTTCGGATTGGTGCCCTGCAGGCGGTTGGCGATCCCGAGTTCCCTGCACAGCCTGTGCGCCCAGGGCTTGGTGACGATGAATGTGTCAGGTCCTGCCTCCACGATGAAAGGGGTGGATGCAGCCGGGACAGGCACGCTCTCGGTCTGGATTTTGCCGCCAAAGCAGCCGCTTGCTTCAAGCAGCGTGATAGAAACAGGGATTTGGGTTTTTTGAAAGATGTAGTAGGCTGCGGACAGCCCGGCGATTCCGCCGCCGACGACCAGGATCTTTTTCATCTGGCCAAAGCTCGGCGAAGCAGAGCGCAAGTAAGCAGGATCAGGTGATGGCTGGTCATGGGATTCCGTCGCATCGTTCAGGCCTCAACCAGCCCGGGCTCGTACAGGCAGGCCGGGTCCGACTCCATGTAATCTCCAGTCAGCCCGAAGGCCCGGCCCCGCTGCCCGCCGCACACGTCCCGATAGTCACACACCCGGCATTTGCCCTTCAGGCGGCTGTAATCGCGCAGGTCTTGGAAGACCTTGTGATTTCGGTAAACATCGACGATGTCGTCCTCGCGCACGCTGCCGCAGTCGATGGGCAGAAAGCCGGAGGGCATGATTTGCCCCAGGTGGGAGATAAAGAGAAAACCGTTGCCGTCGTTGACTCCCCGGGTAGGCCGGTTGAGCCCGTCGGCATATTGAAATCCGGCCCCCTGGAAAGTAACCGGCTCATCTGCCTGGGCCTCCGCCCGCCGGCGCTCAATCGCCACACGCCGGTACATGGGCGCCGCGGTGGCCTTGATGTCGAAGGGAGCCTGCCGCGACAGGTCATACAACCAGTGGAAGATCGCCTCGTGCATTTCAGGCGAGACCATCCAGCGGGCCTGGGCGCGCCCGGTCGGAACCAGGAAGAACACCGACCACTGCACCGCTTCGACCTCTTGGATGAAAGGCACCATCTCGGGCAGATAGTCGGCATTGAAGGAGGTTACCGTGGTGTTGACCTGAACGCTAAGCCCGACCTCCCTGGCGTTGTGCAGGATCTTCATCGTGCGTTCCCAGGAGCCTTTGACCTGGCGAAACGCATCGTGGACACCCCGTGCGGGTGCATCCAGACTCAGGGCGATGCGGCGGATGCCCGATTCCCTGGCTTTTTTCAGGCGTGCCACAGTGGGCAGCGCCGTGGCGGTCGGGGTCAGCGAGCAGCGAAGCCCCTTCTCGGAGGCGTAGCTGATCAGATCGAAGAGGTCGCGGCGCATCATCGGATCGCCGCCGGTAAAGACCAGGATCGGGCTGCCGAAAGCCGCCAGCCGGTCGATCAGGCGGTAGCTTTCCTGGGTGGTCAACTCGCCGGGGTCGGGACGGTGCTGTGCGTCGGCCCGGCAGTGCTTGCAGGCAAAGGCGCAGGCCCGGGTCACCTCCCAGGCGATGGTGAAGGGAGCCTGATCAAAATCAGCCTGCACCATGCGCCGGTCATGGTAGGCGCGTTCCCTGGCAGCAGATGGGGCCAGAGATGAATTTTCGGGGGACGTTTTCATCCGTGTTTCCTTTTTTCAGCCGAGCCACCGGCTGGCTTCTTTGGCGTGGTAAGTGAGTATCAGGTCGGCCCCTGCCCGTTTGATGGCGGTCAGGGTTTCTAGGACGACACCGCGCTCATCCAGCCAGCCGTTGGCGGCTGCGGCTTTGAGCATGGCGTATTCACCGCTGACGTTGTAGGCTGCCAGCGGTAGTTGTGGGAAAGCCTCCCGCACGCGCTGGATCACGTCCAGGTAGGGCAGGGCGGGTTTGACCATCAGCATATCCGCCCCCTCCGCCACATCGAGGGCCGCCTCCCGCAGGGCTTCGCGTGCGTTGGCCGGGTCCATCTGGTGAGATTTGCGGTCCCCAAAACTGGGGGGCGACTCAGCAGCGTCTCGGAAGGGTCCGTAAAAACTGGAGGCATATTTGACCGCATAAGACAGGATAGGGATGTGGTCGAACCCCGATTCATCCAGGGCGCCCCGGATCGACGCCACCATGCCGTCGATCATGCCGCTGGGGGCGAGCATATCCGCGCCTGCCTCCGCATGGGAGACCGCCGCCCGCCCCAGCACTTCAAGTGTCTGGTCGTTGAGGAGATACCCTTCCGGTAGATGGGCGTGCTCTCCGGCGTTCAAGATCCCGCAGTGGCCGTGGTCGGTGTATTCGCACAGGCACAGGTCGGTGATCACAACCAACTCCGGGACGGCGACCTTCATGGCTTTTATGGCCTGCTGGACGATCCCATCAGGAGAGAAGTTTTCTCTTCCGACCGGATCCTTTTCCTGGGGTAGCCCAAACAAGATCACAGCCGGGATACCCAGCCGGGCGATCGCTTCTGCCTCGAATGGAAGCCGATCCGGCGACCACTGAAACTGGCCGGGCATCGAGCGGATTTCCTGGCGCACATTGTTCCCATGCCGGACGAAGAGGGGGTAGATAAAATCAGCGGGTTCCAGGGATGTTTCCCGGACCATGTTGCGGAGAGCAGCGCTGATCCGCAGCCGGCGGGGGCGGGCGACAGGAAAAACGGCAGGGGAAAGCAGGGATGGCCTGGGAGTGATTGAATTCGTCATGGTCACCTGGGGTCTCCGGGTATCAGGGCCTGCACCAGGCCTTCTTGGGTGTGCACAGCAGCCACCCGGTCCACCCTGAGACCGGCCTGCCGAGCCGCTGCGGCGGTCTTGGGGCCGATGCAGGCCATCAGCGGATCGCCGGGCAGGTTGAGGGGGTTTAGCCCGGCAGATTGGGTGAGGGTGACAAAGTTCCGGGCGGTCGATCCGCTGGTGAACGTAACTGCGCCCACCCCGCGGCGCAGGGCTGCCAGGCCGGCCGGATTGGGTTCTGCCGGGACAGTGTGGTAAGCGGTCACCGGAAAAGCCGTGCCTCCGGCGGTTTCAACCGCATGGACCAGGGTGTCTTCGGCCAGGTCTGCCAGGGGCAGAAAGACCCGTTTCCCCTGGAGGGCGCCCAATCCGGGAACGATCGCCTCGGCGACAAAGTCATCCGGCACAAAATCCGGTGCAAGGCCGTGGTCGGCCAGGCTTGCAGCGGTCTTTGGGCCGACCGCGGCCACCCGCAGGTGCTTCGGAAAGAGCAGATTGGCAGCCCTCAGGCGAGTCCAGACCGATTCGACAGCGTTGGCGCTGGTAAATATCGCCCAATCAAAATGGACCAGGTCTCTGAGCGCGCGGTCCAGGATCCGGGGATCATCCACCGGGGAGATACGAATGGTCGGGAAAAACACGGGCTCGCAGCCATGCCGGCGGATCGCTTCGGCGAGTGTGGCGGACTGATGGCGGGGGCGGGTGATGACGATCTGCATCACGCCACTCCTTCCAGAAGGCGGGCTGCGCCGCGCTCGAGCACTTCTTCGGCCAGCGCACGCCCCAGCAAGAGCGGATCAACCCCACGGCCGGTTGTCTCGATCGTCTCTTCCCCGCCAGGGGAAATGACCGCCCCTTGAAGCGCAACACGGCCGCCCTCCGTGACGGCATAAGCACCGACCGGGAGAGAACATCCGCCTCCCAGCGATTCAAGAAACGCTCGCTCGGCAGTGACGGCCTTCCGGGTGGGCTGGTCTTCGATGCGGGCAAGAATTTCGAGGGTCCGTCCGTCATCCGCCCGGCATTGGACGGCCAGGGCGCCCTGCCCGGGTGCAGGTACCATGACCTCGCAGGGCAGTATGGCGGTGATATGCCGCTGCAGGCCCAGGCGTGCCAGACCGGCTGCCGCCAGCACGATCGCATCAAACTGCCCCTGGAGGACTTTCCGTAGCCGCGTGTCCACGTTGCCACGAATGGGCCGCACAACCAGGTCGGAACGGCGGGCCAGGACCTGGGCTCGCCGGCGGGTGCTGGAGGTGCCCACCACGGCGCCCACCGGCAACGTTTCCAATGTGTGGCCGGCTGGGCATATCCATGCATCTCTGGCGTCCGCCCGTATGGGCACGGCGCCGATCCTCAAATCGGGGGCATCTTCGGTGGGCAGGTCTTTCAAAGAGTGGACTGCGACGTCCACCCGCCCGGCGCGCAGGGCATCCTCGAGTTCCAGGGTGAAAAGGCCCTTGCCGCCGATCTCTGGCAAAGGTTTGTCCAGGGTGCGATCGCCCCTGGTGACGATCACCTCGCTGCGGCAGCTCAGTCCCGGCCAGGCGCGCTGCAGCAGGTCGATCACATGGTTGGTTTGCCAGCGAGCCAGGGCGGAGGGCCGGGTCACAAACGTCAATGCGGCAGGCATGTTCATTTTGCCGGACCGTCCAATCCGAACAGACTGCGTGCCACCTCAGCGTAGTCTGCGCTTCGTGAGTCACCGGCTGCTTTCTTCAACCCCAGGGTGGGGTGGTGGAGGATTTTCTTGACGATCGATCGGGTCGCCAGTTGGATCTGCTGTTGCGCCTCAGGCGGAAGCTCGGGCATTTTGCGCAGGGCTTTTTCCAGCTCCGCTTCGCGGATATCGTTGGCCCGCCGCCGGATTTCGGTGATGATAGGAACGACATTCAGCGTCGCGAGATAATCGAGGAAGCCGCGCTGCTCTTCAGCCAGTATCGCCTCGGCGGCAGGCACTTCGGCCGCACGGCTGGCGAGCGACGATTCCAGATGAACATCCAGGGAATCCAGGTCATATCGGTAGACATTGGGATGCTGCTCGACGCCTACCTCCACATCGCGCGGCATGGCAATGTCCATCAGCACCAGGGGCCGGTCGGGGCGGGTCTCCATCGCTGTTTCGATCATCTGCCTGTCAAATATGGTGTGTGGCGCCCCCGTTGAGGTGATCACCGCGTCCGCCTCGGCCACCAGCGTAGGCAGCGACTCGAGAGCGGCGGCCCGGCCGGCCCAGCGGTCTGCCAGGGATCTGGCCCGTTCCAGGGTGCGGTTAACCACTGTCACATGAAAATGACCGCGTTTTTGCAGGGCTTCGACCGCCAGCTCGGCCATCTCTCCTGCGCCAACCACCAGGATACGCGGGCGCATTTGCCCGGAGAGCTTTTCCTGGATCAGCTTTACGGCGACCGAAGAGATGGAAGCCGGGTTGTGGCCAATGGCTGTCTCTGTGCGGGTGCGTTTTCCGGCGCGGATCGCCGTCTGGAAAAGTCTGGAGAGGATTTTGCCGGCTGAGCCGTGCTGCCTGGCGGCCGAATAGGCATCGGTTACCTGCCCCAGGATTTGCGGCTCTCCCAGCACCATTGAGTCCAGCCCGGCCGCGACCCGCAGCAAATGGGCCACTGCGTCTTCGTCCAGAAGGCGATATGCCACCGGCGCGAAATGAATGATAGGAACCCCCCGGACCTCAGCGAGAAAAGTCTCCAGGATGTCGAAAATAGGTTTGTCCGCAACTGCGTAGAATTCCACCCGGTTGCAGGTCGATAGGATTGCAAACTCCCCCACGGTCTGCATTTGATCTTCGGTACCACATCCCAGGCGTGCTAGCGCGGCGTGCAACTGGTGCGAACTGAACACCAGGTTTTCCCGGAGGGTGACGTTGGCTGTATTATGGCTGACTCCCAGGCAGTGGATTTTCATCATCAGGAACGCGATTTCCTAAGGAAGAGATTTTCAATAGTGTAGAGTTAGTTTCTTGCAGGGTAAACGTAAGTTTGTGGAGATTTGGTCTCTGTGGGATTAGGATTTGATGAAGAAATAAATGGAGATAGGGCGTTTGACCCTGCTGATGTATGCCATCTGTCACTTGACACATTTGCACTCCGTAAAAATAAAAAGGCCGTTGTGAATATAAAGCGGTCGTCTCTCCCATATCCTGCGCAGCGATTTCTCCGTGTTTCCCCCCGGGTCTTCCTTTTGAGTTGGAGCGGCTGGCCGGGCCTTTTGCAATCCCAATTAGGCCATATGCTCTTATAATTTGAAGCTTGCCCGACTCTATGCACAGAGAAGGCAGCCGGGATCGATAGATTTACACAGGGTTAAGGCTGGTGATGGTTGAAGAGGTGATCGGCGGTGGCCCGGGTGGCTCGAAGGTTTCTACCTTTTTGGCGCAGCTTGGCCATCGCGTACGCCGGTTTGAAAAAGATAAGTTTCCGCAGTCTGTTCGTCACCAACCAGTGGGGGTTTCGCGATGAGCCGTAATCGCAGGACAAATCCGCCGGGACGTTCCGCTTTGCTCTGCTGGGAGGCTTGCGCACAGTCGGCTCGGGTGTTGAAAAACACCAGCTATTCGCATGGCTGGTCGAGCACCGACTGGCCGAGGAGTTCCTTCGAACAGGCCTGGTTTATAAAATACGGGATTTCCGGCAGACCAACTTGCTCAATGTGGCCACCTGGGATCGCGACCATAACGCTACCGGATACCGCCTGATCGGAGAGGCGCTAATATGCACCTGGTCGAGCACGATTCTATCTATTTGGGTAATTCCGACCGTTGATCCCAACCGCCGCTTACTTCATCGTTTTCATCCTGCTGGGGATCGTGACCGCCTCCCTGGGCCCGACGCTGCCGTTCCTGGCAGAGCAAACCGCCCGGGAATTGAGCGAGGTCAGTATCCTGTTCACCATGCGCTCACTGGGCTATATGCTCGGTTCCTTCCTGGGGGGGCGCCTGTACGACCGATTTCGCGGGCACCCGATCATGGCTGCCGCCCTGCTGGCGATCGGCGCTTCGCTGCTGCTGGTTCCTTTCTCCACCACGCTGTGGACCTTGATCGCTGTTTTGTCCATCACCGGGGCCGGGGAAGGGGTGTTGGACGTGGGAGGCAACACCCTGCTTTCCTGGCAGCACCGCGAGCGAGTCGCTCCCTATATGAATGGGCTGCACTTTTTCTTCGGGCTGGGCGCTTTCCTGTTCCCCGTAATCCTGGCCCAGCTCCTGGGGCCGGAGGAGGACGTTTCCCAGGCGTACTGGCTGATGGGGCTGCTGGCTTTCCCGGTTGCTCTGGGTATCGCCCGGGTCCGCAGCCCTTCCCCGCAGCGGGACCCGGCGGATGACGGCCGGATTCCGCGCGCCCATTGGGGCCTGATTGCCTTGCTGGTGCTGTTTTTCTGCCTGTACGTCGGGGGCGAGGTTTCATATGCCGGCTGGGTGTTCACCTACGCAGTTGAGGCGGGAGGGGCGGGCAGCGAAACCGCCGCGTA
>JBFKII010000167.1:0-8887 GCA_041632295.1 Anaerolineales bacterium
AGGCGCCCGTTATTCGGATCGCACAGCGCGAGCAGCCAGGCGGTGGCTGCAGCCAGGCGGCTGCGGGTGGCGGGCGGGTAGGAAAGGCCGGCACGGTGCGCCACAAAGCCACCCCAGAGCGCCAGGGAAAGCATCAGGCGGTGGTAGTTGGCGCTTTGCTGGATGTATGCACCGTGTGGATCGATCTGATCCTGCAGGCCGCGGTTGAGCGCCGACCAGCCGCGTTCGATCCACCCGGCGGCCCTGGGGTGCCCTTCCAGGACCAGGCCGGCGGTCATCAGGCCGGCGGCTTCGCTGAGCAGGTGGTTGTTTCGCTGGGCGCGGGCGTACACCAGGGTTGCCGGCAGCCTGTGGGCGTGCAGGGCCAGGGTGTGATACAGGCCCGGCGCCTGCCAACCGAAAACCAGGTGGGTGCAGGCCATGTGGGTCAGGCGCAGGGCGACCTCCTGGCCGTTGGCCCAGTGCGGCCCGCGGTATGGGGGGTTTTCCGCCTGGAAAACCCGGACCTGGCGATAGAAAAAATCGGGGTAGGCGGGGTCTCCGGTCAGGCAATAGGCGCGCGCCAGCGTGATCGCCCAGCCAAATCGGGCCGGTTCCCAGGTCAATTTGATATCCCGGCCGCCTGTGCGGGCATAATCGTGGTGGGTCCAGTGGCGGAGAGGCGCCGGCGGGGCCAGATCCAGGCCGGTTTCCAGCCCGCCAAAAACGGAGACCTGGCCATTCAGGATGCGGGCGGCCGAATCCAGCAGGCCGGGCGCATTTTCCCCCAAAAAAGCGGCATAATCGTCCCGTTCGGGGCCCATGCTGCCGGGGTTCAGGCCAAAATCACCCTCAAGAAAAGCCGGCGGGCGGGGGTACAGGCGGTACAAACCGGCGCGCTTACCCAGCAGATACAGGCCGTACTGGCCGCTTTGACGCCATCCGAGCTCCCAAAAAGCCTTAAAAACCCGTTTCAGGGGTGGCATAAGTGCCGGGATGGTAACATCGGGGTGCAGGGGCGTCAACTTGCCGGGCGATTCAAACAGTGTTAGAATGCACCCTATGAAAAGGGCCCTCAGGGTGCTTTCCCTGGCGCTGGCTCTGGTATTTGTTCCGTTTTTGACCGGCGCCCAATCGACAATTGAAACCGAAATAAGCGCTCCGGAAACCGGCTTATTCCCGCAAATCTCAAACTATTTTGCGGTACGCGACGGTGAGGGGCGTTTTTTGACCGGGTTGACGGCCGGGGATATTTCGATCCAGGAGAACGGGGTCGAAATTGCGGGGCACAGCCTGGAAGAGCTGCGCCCGGGGGTGCAACTGGCCATCGCCCTCGACCCCAGCCCGACTTTTGCAGTCCGCGATTCTACCGGCCAGACGCGCTACGATTACATCGCCAGCGCCCTGGTGGAATGGGCGCAGGGCCGGATCGGCACCAATATTGACGATCTGACTCTCCTCGGCAGCAACGGGCTGAGCCAGGTGCATTTCTCCAGCTATTCCGCGCTGCAATCCGCCCTGCAGAGCGCTCCCAGCGACCATCGCAACGCCGTCCCAAACCTGCAAACCCTGGTACAGGCGATCGACATCGCTGGCGACCCGACGCCGAGCAGCGGCATGGGCAAAGCGGTGCTCTTCATCACCCCGCATATCGAGCTGGACTCGGTGGCGGTAATTGAAAACCTGGCGGCACGAGCGAACCAGGCAGGTGTGCGCATCTTCACCTGGCTGGTAACCTCGGAGGCGTATTTCGAGACTCAGGGCTCACAGGCACTGCGCCAAATGGCCCTGGACACAGGCGGTCAGTTCTTCGCTTACTCCGGCATCGAAACCATTCCGGACCCGGAAACTTATTTTGAACCTTTGCGCTCGATCTACCTGCTGACCTATGATTCGCAGATCACGGCCGGGGGGGAGCAGCAGCTGGTCTTGGAGGTCGATGCCGGGCAGGGGGAACCGGTAACGCTGACCAAATCCTTCGAAATCGATGTTCTGCCGCCCAATCCGATCCTGGTGACCCCGCCGGACCAGATCTTTCGCTCTCTGGTGCCGGATGCGGAAGGCAACGTCAGCGAGGGCCGTCGCGAACCAAACCGGCAGACGATTGAAATCCTGGTCGAGTTTCCGGACGGCTACGACCGCGAGCTGCAGCGCACGACGCTGTACGTCAACGGCCAGATCGCGGCGGAAAACACCAGTCCGCCCTTCGACGTCTTCGAATGGGACCTGCGGCCGATCCGCGAGAGCGGCCGTTTCTCGCTCCAGGTGGAAGCGGTAGACACACTCGGGTTGAGCAGCGTCAGCCTGGAGACACCGGTCGATATCACAGTGCAGCGCGTCCCGGAAGGCTTTGTCCCCACGCTAGCACAGAACAGCTCCGTTCTGACCACGGTGATGGTTTTCCTGGCAGGGGCCGTGCTTATTTTTGTACTTCTGCGGGTGCGGCAATGGCGTCCCCAACCTCAAGTCGGGAACGGCAGGCGGAACGGCCACAAGCAGGACGATCCAGTCTACCAACCTGTGATTGAAAACGGGGCGCCCCGGCGGAGACTGACCCGGTGGGCCAGCCGTCTCCACTGGCCCTCGCGGCAGACCGCTCGCAGCGAGCCGTTCGCATATCTGGAACGGGTATACGAGCCGGGCTCGCTGGAAGCCCAAACCCCGACCCCACCTCTGGCGATCCACACCCCTGAAATCACGCTGGGGACCGACCCCGAGCAGGCGACGATCGTATTGGAAGACCCCTCGGTCGCTCACCTGCACGCCCGAATCCGCCAGTCGCAGGACGGCCGTTTCCAGGTCAACGATTACGAAACCATCGGCGGCACATGGGTGAATTACCAGCCCATCAACGGCGAAGGAAACCGCATCGAGCACGGTGACCTGGTGCATTTCGGCAGGGTGGGTTTTCGCTTCAAGCTTGCCGGCCAGCCCAACGGATCCAGCCCCAAAATCGTCAAAGAAAACATCCTGAATTGAGTCCCGGCAAGGAAATCTGTTGATCCGCACGGAAAAGCCCCACCTGCAAACCGCGGGCAGGACCCATCCCGGCATGACCGGCAAGAACAACGAGGACTATTTCGGGATCTTCTCCTACCGGTTCAGCAAGAGCGACCAACGACCCTCCATCCTGGCGATCGTGGCGGACGGCGTGGGGGGCAAGCAGGCCGGAGAGGTGGCCTCCAGGACCGCGGTCGAGATGATCCGGCGCGGTGTGGAACAAAGCGATGGCAGCAGCCCGGTGGAAACGCTGGCGGATTCTTATCTCAAAGCAAGCGCGGCGATCATCGAAAAAGCCGGCCAGGACCTGGCAAAAAAGGGTATGGGCACTACGGCGACCAGCGTGTGGGTGATCGAAGACCGGCTTTACGGCATGAACATCGGGAATTCACGGCTGTATCTGATGCGAGATAAGGCTCTGCGCCAGATCTCGAAAGACCACAGCTGGGTGCAGGAAGCGATAGATGCGGGGGCGATCTCCCCCGATCAGGCCCGCAACCACCCCAACTCGCACGTGATCACGCGTTATCTGGGGGGCGGAAGAACCGTTCCAGACGCCCGCCTGTGGCTGGCGGAAGGGGAACCGGAAGAGGCGGCGGAGAAAAACCAGGGCGCTCCCCTGGAGCCAGGCGATTTGCTCTTTTTGTGCAGCGACGGCTTGAGCGACGTGGTTGAGGATTTTGAAATTGAAGCCGCCCTGAAAAACGGTGCGCTGGACAGCGCACTGGACCACCTGATCGCCCTGGCCAACGCGCGCGGCGGGCCGGATAACATCACGGTGGTGGCCCTTCAGGTCCCCATGCCTGGGACGGAAGCGTCTGTTGAAAGCCAGAGCCCGGGCCGGCAGCGGGCGGGTATCGTGCGGCTGTTGGTCTATCTGGCATCTTCAGCGGTTTTAGCGCTGGTACTGCTTTTCTGGTGGCTGTTTCTGCGCTAGCCCTTTTTATTCCCTGGCTGATCTTCCATAAATTTCCGCAAGCTCAACGGGCGCATATCCGTCCAGACCTCTTCGATATATTCCAGGCATTTTTCCTTGAGGCCTTTCACCCCGACAGCTTTCCAACCTCCGGGGATCTCCCGATCGGCAGGCCAGATGGAGTACTGTTCCTCCTGGTTGATCACGACCGTGTAAATACGGGTATCTTTTTCATCGTCCATATTTCAACTCCCAATTGATTTTAAACGGGTGGTGATTTCTTCCCCATTTCGGGTGCAAAAACGGATCATATCGCAGATCCGCCAGATCTCATCGGCGCCTACCGCGGTTCCATTGGGCAGGTTCAACACACTTTCGACCAGGGACTCGGTCACCGGGAGGGATTTTCCGGCATCCGGGTCGCAGGTGAGGTAAGGCTCCATCTTGTGGCAGCCGGGATAAAAATATCGGCGCGCCAGGACGCGCTCCGCGTGCAGCACGGTCAGGATATCGTCCCGAGAAATCCCAGCCGCATCCCGGTCGATTTCAACCACGACATACTGGAAGTTATTCTTTTCCCCGGCCGGAAACGGTAGCAGGCGCAGGCCGGGTGCGCCGGCCAGCCCCTGGGCGTAATGGCCAAGGTTCCGCCGGTTGGTCTCAATGAAATCTCCGAGATTCGGGAGGTTGGCAAGCCCCATCGCGGCCGAAATCTCGCTCATCTTGCCGTTCGTGCCGTGCGAGACAACCTTGTCGTAGCCGGCGAATCCGAAGTTTCGCAGCAAGCGCGCCTGCTCTGCGACCTGATCGTCGTTCGTCGTAATCGCTCCCCCTTCGAAGGTGTTGAAGAACTTGGTGGCGTGGAAACTGAAGATCTCCAGATCGCCGAATTCCCCGATCCAGCGGCCCTGGTGCGAGCAGAAAAAAGCGTGAGCGGCATCGTAAACCACACGCAGCCCGTGGCGACGGGCGATCCCCGCCAGCGCATCCGTATCGCAAGGCAACCCCCACAGATGAACGCCGAGGATGGCCGTAGTCTGCGGCGTGATCAGCGCTTCGACTTTTTGCGGGTCGATCGTGTGAGTCCGGGGGTCGACATCACAGAAAACAGGACGGATCCCAATCCATTCCAATGCATGCGCGGTCGCCACGAATGTGAAAGAGGGCAAGATCACTTCGCCCTGGAGCCGGAGCGCCTTGGCAGCGATCTCCAGGCCTTTGGTGGCATTGCAGACCGCAACGACATGCCTGACCCCCAACAATTCTGCCAGGCGGAGCTCGAATTTTTTCAACACCGGGCCATCGTTGGTCAGCCAGAGATTGTCAAACATCTCATTGGCCTGGTCAAAAAACATCTCCCGGTTTCCGATATTGGGTCTTCCCACGTGCAGGGTTTCCCGGAATTTGGGAGCTCCCCCGAAAACAACCAGATCTTCCAAATTCTCGATCGAACCGGTTTTTTCGTCTACATGCTTCATTTCAATGGGAGTTCGTCACTGAGGATGGGCAGCTTTTCCGCCGGGGTTGCCATGTACACCGCTCTGTCGTCGGCATCTTCCAAAATCACCGCCCCGACTCCAATCACGCAGGAGCGCCCGAGGGTCACCCAGTTGCGAACGGTAGCGCCGGTCCCGAGAAACGCATATTCGCCCACCCGGACGCCGCCGCCAAGCACCACGTTGGCCGCCAAAAAGCTGTGGTCTCCAAGCACGACATCGTGCGGGATGATGCAGCGGTAGCCGATGAACACATTATTGCCGATACGGGCCTGGGGATGGATGATGGCGTGGGCTCCGATCACGCAGTTATCACCGATATGGGCGTGATCGGGCGAGATCAAGGCATCGTCGCTGATCTGGTTGATCAGGCGGTACCCCCAGCTTTTCGCCTGACGGTATTTATCCGCCCGAACCTGGTTGATACGAACATAACCGATTGCGATATGCATCCAGAATTCACCGGGGGGGTACCTTTCTGGCAGCCGGTCATCAAAAGGGAGGACCGGGTGGCCGGCGATCACAGGATCTTTGATGAATTCCCGATCGACCGCAAATCCGGCCACTTCATAACCGGGATGGCTATCCAGGGCAAGCTGAATGTCGATGGCGACCGCGCCATTCCCAATAATGACAACTTTCTTTTTTTCCATCTGGCAGGTTGTGTTGGAAGGACCCGGATTGGAACCACAGGGATCCGAACAGCAGCAGTAGTTCCGAAGAAGAGAGCGAACCGCACCCGGTCAGGATTTGGAGAGGGCGTGATCGATAACGGAACGCGACCATTGATCGGGATCGACTTGCCGCGTGGTTATCAGCTTCACCGCCCTTTGAACGATCCGATTTCGCTCCAGGTCATTTTGCAAATAATAACATATTATTTCTGCCATCCTGGCAACCGGCACTTCCACCAGGTGTTCCCCGGGGATAAAATCCGTATGCTGCAGGGTGGGCTCGGACACGATCAACGCCCCGTTGGCGCTCGCAATCCAGTAGCGCAGGGAGTTGTCATCCCATCGCTTTCTCAAAAGGTTCAGCATAATTTTTGTCCGGTTTACCAGGACGGTCCGATCCTCCCCAAAGACGTACGGGTGCTCCACTCCATCCACAACCATCATCTCCACCCCGAGGTGCCGCAACTCGCCCCGCACCCGCTTCAATAGCCTGAGCCTGCGTGTGGAGCCCGGCTTGCCCAGCCATAAAACCGGGATATCCCGCTCGAGGCCCAGGTCCCGCCCCCACTGCGGATTCAGGCCCATCAACGGTGGGGTGAGGACATCGAAGCCCTTTGCGCTGAGCTTCCGGGCGGTCAGCTTGGAATGGATGATCAAAGTCGTGGGAATACCCAGGTTTTTCAGGAGAAACAAGTCGCCGTAGTAGCGGAAACGGACCGCTTTGCTCCAGATCGATCGCGTTTCCAGGACATTTCCGTTCGATCCGGATTTTTTTGGGTAGCCCTGCCACTCCAGGTTGGCGCGAATTTTCCCCAACCTGCGCACAACGGGCTCCGGAAATACCGGGGAAGGGAACTGTTCGGTATGTGAGATCAGCAAGCGCGGTCTCCGGGTAGGGGAAAGGTCCAGGATCTGCCGGATCGTGGGCACGAGGCTCCCGGATGGCCCGAAGGCCATGATCAGATCCAGGCCGGCAGGCAGGGGGGCGTCGCTCTGGAATCTCGAAACCCGGTAGCCCTGGCGGCACAGGTTGGCCTCGGCGTGGATCGTGACCCCATCGTCCTCCACCCAACTCAAGATGCCAATATGGACGCCTTGTGGTTTTTTCCCTTTCATTCGCGGCGAGGCTGGGCTGTCAAAGGCCCAACATTTTTATCTTTTGGTCCAGCCCTGGTTGATCCTCGTGACCCGTGCCCTGGGAAAGAATGCTTTGGAGCTGTTTTGCAAAGTCAGAAATGGTCGGCGCCGAAAAGATCAAATGCAGAGGGATCGGAACGCCAAACACGCTTCGGACCTGGGCCAGCAGGCGGGCTGCCAGGAGGGAATTCCCGCCCAGATGGAAAAAATGTTGGTGGACACCGACCCGCTCGAGATTGAGCGCCTCGGCCCACAAACCGGCCAATGTCCGTTCGACCTGGTCTCGCGGTGCTTCGTACTCGCTTAAGGAACCACTCCGGTCCGGGTCGGGCAGGCCCTGCCGGTCAATTTTCCCGTTCGGAGTCAGGGGCAGGCTTTCCAGGAAAGTGAAGCTGGCAGGAATCATGAAATCCGGCAGCCTGGCACGCAGCCACTCCCGCAGCCCATCGCTATCCAGGTGGGTATCCTCCGTTTTCACGATGTAGGCGGCCAACTGCTCATCCCGCAGCACGGAAACGGCCGCCTGTACAGCAGGGTGTTCCAGTAATACCGTTTCCAGCTCACCCAATTCCACCCGGTGCCCCCGAATTTTCACTTGATGGTCACGGCGGCCCAGAAATGCGATCTGGCCGTCCGGCAGCCACTTCGCAAGGTCCCCCGTGCGGTACAGGCGCCCCCCTTGGCCTGTAAACATGTCCGGGATGAACTGCTCGGCCGTCAGCCCCGCCCGCTTCAGATAGCCGTGCGCCAGACCCACGCCCCCCACCACCAGCTCCCCCGCCACCCCGACCGGCACCGGGTTCCAGTTTTCATCCAAGATATAGGCCGTCGTGTTGGGGATCGGCCGCCCGATCGGCACTCGTTCGCGCCCCTCCAGGCCTCCCTCAGGCTCGTACCAGGTCGAGTCCCACACTTCACTCGTCCCGTACAGGTTGTAGGCGACCGCTTCCGGCATCTGCTCTTCAAAGCGCCGGTAGAGCTCGCGGTCGAAGGCCTCCCCGCTCAGCACCCAATGCTTCAAATCCGGCAGGTGGCTCCCCAGCCCGGAGTTCAGCCCCCCCCATTCCAGCATCACCCCAAGCAGTGAGGGCACCAGCCACAGCCGGCTGACCCCGTATTCGCCCAGTATTTCGATAAAAGCCTGCGGGTCCCTGACCACCTGGTCCGGAACCACCACTGCAGGCACCCCGGCAAGCAAATAGCCGAACATTTCCCACAGGCTGTCGACAAAGTTCAGCGCAGTCCGCTGGCAGCCCACCTCCCCCGGCTCGAAAGGATATGCCTGCCACATCCATTGCAGGCGGTTCAGAATCTGGCGGTGCGGTACCACCACCCCTTTCGGCCTGCCCGTCGACCCCGAGGTGTAGATCAAGTACGCCGGGCTCTCTGCACTCACCGCCGCCAGCGCCAGCGGCCCCTCGCTCGAGGGCAACGCTTCCAGCACCAGGCGCCTGCCCCCCCAGAGCGGGACGCTTTCTAGCGAGGACAGTCCTTCTCGAGACTGACGGTGTCGAGACTGGAGGTGTCGAGACTGACGGTGTCGAGACTGACGGTGTCGAGACTGACGTCTCGACTCTAGGATCACCTTCACTTCCGCATCGGTGGCCATGTAGGCCAGGCGCTCTTCCGGATAGCTCGGGTCCAGCGGCAGAAAGGCCGCCCCGCTCCCCAGCACGCCCAGCAGC